>JAZJXP010000008.1:0-9591 GCA_040390835.1 Pseudomonadota bacterium | reverse complement strand
ATTATTTTTATCGACTTGCTTAACTCTTTTCCAAAGGACGCAAGGTCAATGACGTCAAACCAGCGATTGCACTCAATATTGCAGTCGCCAGGAAAGCAGCGTGATAACCCTGCAACTGAGCCAGCAGTGGCATGTCCAGGTGTACGGAGTCACGGGTAATGGTATGCGCCAACGTCGACAGGCAAGCAATACCAAGCGCAGCGCCCAGCTGGCGCGAAGTATTGAACAGGCCGGACGCCAGACCAGCCTGTTTTGGCGGCACACCTGCCAGCGCAGTGTGTGCAGAAGTCATCAACATCAGACCCAGACCCAGGCCAACCAGCAATGTAGGGCCAAGTACGTCAATAACGTAATCTGGCGTCGCAGGTACCCTGGTCAGCCAGATCAGGCCGGCCGCACTGATCAAACCGCCAAAAAACGGCAGACGACGCAAACCACTGTCCATCAGCGGACGCGAAACTATTGCTGCAATGGCCAGTGTGATACCCATGGGCAGCAACGACAGGCCGGTTTCCAGCGCGCTATAACCGGCGACCTGCTGGAGCACAATGGAAAGGAAGAACGTGGAAGCCGTCAGCGAAGCACCCAGGCCCAGTACAACAATATTCCCCATGCGAACGCTATGCAGAGAGAAGATACTTAGCGGTATCAATGGCTGCTCGGTCTTGGCTTGTATGGTAAAGAAACTGACCAGCAATAGCGCCGCTGCGCACAATGTAGCCAGCACGATGGTTGAATTCCAGCCCATGTTCACGCTTTGGGAAATACCGAGTATCAACGCTCCCATGCCCAGGGTAATCGTTACTGCGCCCCATATATCGAGTTTTGGGCGAGTGGTACCTGGCTTGACCGGTGCCATGCATGTGGCGACCCCAAGGACCAACGCAAAACCAATGGGAACATTGACGAACATCACCCACCGCCACCCGGCCGAGGTAGTCAGCCAGCCACCGATCACGACACCGAGCGCGGAGGCAATCGAGCTGGATGCAGCCCACATGGATATGGCGGTTGCCTTCGCCGAACCGGTAGGATAAACGGCGACAATCACTGCCAGCGTGGACGTAGCCAGGGCCGATGCGCCAAACCCTTGAATCGCACGCGAAACCAGCAGCATGGTGCCATTTTCAGCAAAACCACCAGCCAGGCTTGCCAGGGTAAAAATCACCAGGCCCGATTGCAGTATGACTTTACGACCAAACAAGTCACTCGCGCGTGCGGCCAGCAGCATGAAGCCGCCCAGGCTCAACAGATAAGCGTCAACCACCCATTGCAATTGCAGTTTGGACAGATGCAAATCGGTTTGCATGGCAGGCAGGGCAACGTTGACGATGGCACCATCCATCACTACCATAAAAGAAGAAACGCAAGCGATGACCACCGCCACCCATAAGGGAATATGCGGATGAATCAGCGAGGGGGCAGACATGGCCGGCACAGAAGGAGAAGCACTCATGATGAGCTCCTGAATATTTAGTTAACGAAATTTGAGATGTAATATTTGCTTTATCACATGGCACAGTATTGGACAGTTCATGTAAAAACTGATAACGTTGTTTAGACAAAAAATAGTGAGAACAGGCCATGTCTGAAAAAAAAATAGAAAATCCCACTTTTGATTTCAGTGAACGCAGTGATGGACCTGCAGTTGTCGCCGTTTGGGGTGACGACAGTGCAGAAAGCGGCTTCCGCCTGGGGACCCGTGAATATGACTGGCACAGCCACCTGCGCGGACAAATTTTTTGTGTAGAAAGCGGTCTGGTACACATGCGCACACCGCGAGGGTCCTGGTTGTCACCACCGAATCGCGCAGGCTGGATACCGCCTGGCGAAGCACATCAGGTCAGCGTCAGCAGTGCAATGAGCGGGTGGAGCGTCATGATCACACCCGAAGCAGCCAAATGCCTGCCTGACCAGCCCTGCGTGATGGGTGTGACCGAGCTGATGAGGTCGCTGGTGCGTCGCGCCGTCTCCTGGTCTGGACAACTTGACCTGGCACCAGAACAGGAACGCCTGATCGCCGTATTGCTCGACGAAATACGTCAGGCGCCGCATGAGTCTTTGCATCTGCCGATGCCGCAAGACCGCCGTTTGCTAAGAGTCACTACCGCAATTTTTGAGCAACCGGATATAGATCGTACACTGGAAGAATGGGCAGTCTGGGCCGGTTTGTCAGCACGCACTCTTACCAGACTGTTTCGCGCAGAAACCGGGACCAGTTTCGCGCAATGGCGTCAGCAGGCCAGACTCACCCAGGCACTAGAGCGCCTGGCGCAAGGTGAGCCGGTTGCCAACGTAGCCGAGTCTCTGGGATATGCAACCCCCAGCAATTTCATTGCCATGTTCCGGCGCAATTTTGGTGATTCACCGGCACACTATTTCGCGAGCAGAGGGCTGTCTGTCTAGCTCTCTATCAGCCTGGTTCTGAAGAATCGCAATATCTCATCCCGCGCCGCCATGGTCAGTTGCCTGCTTCATCAATCAGATACGCAGTCACCACCCTATTCGGAGTTTTGACATAGCGCGGTAAGAAAGGGGCAGTGTCCTGATTGGCAGCACTGTCTGGCAACACCCGGGTGACGAAGCGTTCTCCCAGTGCTTCTAAAAATGCGGCAAAGCTCTGGGCGCGGCAAAAGTAGTCGCCGTCAAACCGGTAAGCCATGACTGTCAGGTCTTCACTTTCCCGCAGGTCGCGCACGGTCTGCAGGTCAGCAGCATGCATGCCGGTGCCAGCAGGATCGTCCAGTGGCAATGAAGGGTGGGTAACGACCGGGGCGAGTACGGTTTTGTCCAGCATCATGGACGGGGCGAAATTACCGGTGAAGCACAGACCTATCGCGTCAACGCCAGGGCCACCACATTCTTCATGCGCGAGCCTGGCAAGGGTGCGCAACCACAAGGTGACCGGGCTGCTTCCCTTGTTCCCGGCAAAGGCGCGGAATTCTGCGTTGACACAGGCTTTCTGGAAAACGGCAGCACCCTCTTCTGCATTGACCACATACCATCGCGCCCGAACAACGAGGGCATGTACACCGTAAAGCCGGCATCACGTACCCTGCGTGCAAAGCGCGCCACATGCGAGCTGATACCGGGCATCTCTGTCATGATGATGACAGCCGAGCCGCTGACGTGGACAAAACTTTGTCCACGTCATTGAGATTGATCAGCTGTTGCGTGAAATCGCTGAGCGGATCATACGCATGCATATTTGGTTTGCTGATATCTTTGATGGCGATGGAGATGATTACTCCGTTTATTCCAGGTGGCTTGTAGTATAGGTTCGCCGCGACAGGCCTAATAGGGTTGTGTCGCAATAAACGGATCTGATAAAGATTGGTATGGACGATTTTCGTAAAAGCCTCATCAAAAGCACTCTCCGCAAGGTTCTCAAACGACTTCATTATCCGTTGGAAGTCATGATGCTTTGTGTCGGCTGGTACGCGGCATGCCCTCTGAGTTTTCGTCACATCGAAGAAATGATGGAAGAGCGAGGAATTGTGGTTGATCACGCAACGGTACAGCGCTGGGCTGTGAGGATATTGCCAGTGCTGGTCAAGATATTTCGTTCACGTAAGCGTCAGAGCAAGTGTCTTAACAACATCGTTGAACAAGACCACCGGGCTATCAAGCGACTAACCCGGCCCATGATGGGGTTCAAGAATTTCCCTTGTGCCAAGGCCATTATTGCGGGTATTGAAACCATGCATATGATTCACAAGGGACAGATGAAGTCTGACACCAAAGCCCAAGCTTTATCTGTATCTAAAGCTAAATAATTTTACAGCCTGCCATTCTAATGTTCTGGAGCCTTGTCGCTTTTCTAGTCCATTCGACCTTATTGCGACACAACCGTTGAGGTTATCTCCAGGCTAAAAATAGATGAATCAGGCTGAGATTAAACCTAACATGATCGCCTTGATGACTGCCTGGTGCCTTTGGGTGACATTGAACTTAGTACGTATTTTATTGAAGTGGTAATTAACGCATGCTTCAGAAATACTCAGGATACTGCCGATTTCCCAAGACGTTTTTCCTTGAGCATGCCATTGCAGACATTCTTTTTCCCGGCGGCTCAGTTTGGGTACTTCGCTTGTGGCATCTGACAAAATAAAGCGGGACAGGGAATCGAATGCCACATCGCGCAATAAGGTGAGCTGTGGCAAGACGGCGAAACCGTCATTGAGTATGTTTTTTCCTGACATTAAATCGGTTACGCATGTCAGCATGCCGACAGCGCCCATAGAACCCAGTGGCAGTGTAACGCCGGCATATATTCCGTAGATGTTTGCTTCTTCATATAAATGGCGCTGCCTTCTTGTTTCAAAGGTGTCGGCATTCCACACCAAAGGTGATTTGCGTTGCATTGAATGGTTGAAGACAGGATCTATTTCCCAATAAGACTGCGACTCATAACGATGCATCCATTCTTTTGCATGATTACTGTAAACATAGGCGTTTTCGTAAGATTTGCTCATGCCACGCAAGAGCGTGAAGTTGATCTGGTCGAAACCCAGCTTGGCCACTTCCGTGGTCAGCTGTGCAAGTGTTTCTGATTCATCTTTACTCTCCATGATGTGCGCGTAACGTGAGAGACAATCCCGGTGGTGTCGTAAGTTGAATGCTGTATGTTGGTTATCCATGATGAGCCTTGATTAAATGTTAAGTAGAAATTTAACTGGGCGTGACCCCGGTATCCCAAAAAAATCCCCCCGACTTTTTTACAACGGACAAAACGCTTGGTTTCGCCGCGTAATGACATAGCCTGACATCTGTGGAAATTTCCTCATAAAGCAGGGATGTGCCAGCCAATGTCATCCATTAGTACGCGGGAAAAACAAATCGCTGAGTCCGACTAGGGTGTGGGCGGCCCTGTAGCATTCACTAATCATCGCTTCTCAATACTGGAGCTACATTGTGCTGAGCCAGCGACTTTGGCTAGGTGTGTATAGGCAATGCTGATTATCAGCCTGCCTGCATGCAATTAGTTTCCCCATGGAAATGCATGACTGAATTTATATAAGAACTAAGCATGTCTTACTCCAAAAACGACTTTGTTTATGCGACGAATGCTATAGTGAAGCTTAAATGTTAAAAAATGATAACTATATTTGGTCTAATTATAATGAAATACGGCCATATCAAAAAGGCAATTGCACATATTGTTTTTTAATAAAGCAACCAGCCCTTTCATGATGGGATTATCAGGAGAAAAAAAAATTTCAGCGGTTTGAGAGCGCGGTCACTCTTGCACCCGGAGAATTATGCACGGGCAAATGCCAGATGCACCAAGTTCGTGCCATATAAGCATTTTTTTCCTGATCAGGCCTGGTTACAAATGCTTGCAAAATAAGAACCGTACGTCAGCATAAAAAAGCTGCGAGGCTGACCTGGTGGACTTGCAGAAATGCAAAAGGCCAGCCAAAACTGGCTGGCCTTCAGATTTCTGCGAAGAGAGCTGGCTTACATCCGTGCCGGTGCTTTTCTTTCTGTCTGGACTATTTTATGCGGCTTCCAGGCTAGGGTAATCCCCATGGCCTTTTGCACCTGGCGTATAGAAAGTAGCTATTCTTGCTCCCCCTCGAAAAGGTCAAATTGGCTATTCAGGTGGGTCAATTTTCAGTGCAAATCAACAAATGGAGGGATTCCATAAAAGCACTCCCTGGCGCAAAAAGATAATTTATCTTGTTACGTCAGTACCTTAGAAATTTCAACTTACTGGCCAATCTCGCAAAACACTGTCCAAGAATGTCTACCTGGCTATTCAAGTGGAGCAAAATATATCTGAATAACCAAGATTTTCGCAAATGCTTTCAAGCACTTGCTTTTGATTGAACTCTGCCAGGAGGCAATCCGCATGGCACATGCCCCCTTGAATGACGCCATGTCTCACGTGTCCAAATTACTCCTTTGGTCAAACCCCGGAATGCGGCTTACCAAAATTACAGTTCCTTCTTATGCCCAAACAATATTATCCGGACACACTAGTCACCAACTCACGCTGGCCTTATTCAACCGTGACGCTTTTGGCCAGGTTGCGTGGCTTGTCAACGTCAGTCCCTCTTGCCAGCGCGGTGTGATACGCCAGCAATTGCAGCGGCACCACGTGCAGTATGGGTGACAGTTGGCCGTAATGTTCTGGCAGGCGGATGACGTGTACGCCTTCGCTGGAGGTGATGCGGGAATCGGCGTCGGCGAAGACGTAGAGTTCGCCGCCGCGGGCGCGGACTTCCTGCATGTTGGACTTGAGTTTTTCTATCAGGGTGTCGTTGGGGGCGACGGTGACGACGGGCATTTCCTTGGTGACCAGGGCCAGGGGGCCGTGTTTGAGTTCACCTGCTGGATAGGCCTCGGCGTGGATGTAGGAAATCTCTTTGAGTTTTAATGCGCCTTCGAGGGCGATGGGGTAATGCAGGCCGCGACCGAGGAAGAGTGCGTTTTCCTTGCGGGCGAATTCTTCTGCCCAGGAGATGATTTGTGGTTCCAGTGCCAGCACGGCGCTGATGGCGACGGGCAGGTGGCGCAGGGCACGTATGTGTTCTGCTTCGTCGGCATCACTCAGGCGGCCCTTGCTTTGCGCGAGGGACAGTGCCAGCAGGAAGAGTGCTGCCAGTTGTGTGGTGAAAGCCTTGGTGGATGCAACGCCGACTTCTACACCGGCATGGGTGATATATGACAGAGCGCATTCACGCACCATGGCACTGGTAGCGACGTTACAGACGGTGAGGGTGTGCAACATGCCCAGGCTGCGTGCATGTTTCAGCGCGGCCAAGGTGTCTGCTGTCTCGCCACTTTGCGATATCGTGACGACGAGTGAATTGGGGTTGGGCACGCTTTCGCGGTAGCGGTATTCGCTGGCGATTTCTACATTGACGGGGATTTTTGCAATCGCTTCTATCCAGTATTTGGCTGTCAGGCCAGCGTAATAGCTGGTGCCGCAGGCGAGTATCAGGACTGAGTCTATCTGTTTGAAGACTTTGTAGGCTCCGTCACCAAACAGTTCGGGCATGATGCTGATAACGCCTTCTAGCGTGTCGGCAATCGCACGGGGTTGCTCGAAGATTTCTTTTTGCATGTAGTGGCGGTAAGGGCCAAGCTCTGCTGCGCCGCTGTGGGCATGTACGGTCTTCACTTCGCGCTGGACTGACTTGCCTTCGCTATCGACTATCCATACTTTTTGCAATTGCAGGTCTACGACATCGCCTTCTTCGAGATAGATGATCTGGTCTGTAGTGCCAGCGATTGCCATGGCGTCGGATGCGAGGAAGTTTTCGCCCTGGCCGACGCCGACGATGAGCGGGGAGCCCTGGCGTGCGCCGACGACGCGGTGTGGCTCGTCGCGGCAGAATACGGCAATCGCAAATGCACCTGTCAAACGCTTGATGGCGATTTGCACGGTCTCGAACAGGTCGCCGCTGTACAGGTGGTCTATCAGGTGGGCGATGACTTCGGTGTCGGTCTGGCTTTCAAACACATAGCCAGCTTGTGTCAGTTCTGCGCGCAGTTCTTCATGGTTTTCTATGATGCCGTTGTGTACGAGGGCGATGCGGTCACGCGAGAAATGCGGGTGGGCATTGGATGAAGAAGGTGCGCCATGCGTGGCCCAGCGGGTGTGGGCGATGCCGGTGAAACCGGCCAGACCGGACTGGTTTATCTGTGCCTGCAAATCTGCCACGCGGGACGTGCTGCGTGAGCGTTGCAGATGGCCATCTACATGCAGGGCGACGCCGCAAGAGTCATAGCCACGGTATTCAAGCCGCTTTAAGCCTTCGAGCAAGACGGGGGTGATATTGCGTTGAGCAACTGCGCCGACGATACCGCACATAATGACCTCTGATAAAGAATGAATATGTGTTTATGCTAAAGCAGATGACCTGACATTTTCTTTCAAAATTAGTCTATTATTGAAATTTATAGAACATCAATTTTCTATTTGAACTATTATTTCAATATATAGAAAAATTTGGAATTATAAATCACATGCTTACTATCAATGAGCTCGATGAACTGGATAAACGCATTTTGCAGCAATTGCAAAATGATGCCTCGTTGACCAATCATGAGCTGGCCTTGCGGGTGCATGCGTCTGCCCCCACCTGCCTGCGACGTGTGAAGCGTCTGACGGATGAGGGCATCATCAGCCGCCAGGTGGCGCTGCTGGATGCAAGCAAGCTGGGGGCGGGCCTGACTGCTATTGTCGAAATCACGCTGGATCATCAGGCGACCGAGAAGCTGGTGGAATTTGAGCAACTGGTGGCGCAGGAAGGGGCGGTGCAGCAATGTTACCGCGTGTCGCAGGGGCCGGATTTTGTGCTGGTGATACAGGTAGCAGACATGGCGGCTTATCATGCACTGGCGCACCGGCTGTTTGCTACGCATGCGAATGTGCGCAATGTGCGTAGTTTTTTTTCTATACTACGCAGTAAGTTTGAAACCGCTATCGCCCTGTAAGAAGGGCTTACCAAAAATCGTCCCAGCAAGACTGTCGCTGTGGAGAACCGCTCTTGCAAGAGCGGTTCGTTACGTCGGCAGACAATATATTGTCTGAAACCCCGACGACACCGTAGCGACGACGACAGTACTTTAGTACAAGGTTTTGCTGAATGCGGGAGCTGCAACGCAGCTGGGGCGGTTTTTGGCAAGCCCGCTCAGCGTGGACGTATGCTTTCTTTGAGCACACTCGCCGGATAGTAACGCTGAAAACCCTTCCAGACTGCACCGGATTTGGCGACCTGTTCCAGCATGTCCTTAAGTGCCGCTGTGTCTTCTGCACTCAGTGATTTCTTGGAAATATAGGCACCGCTGTCACCCCAGTGCAATTCGGGGATAGGCTCAAATCGCAGCTTGTCGAGCATGTCCTGCACGCGCGTATCATCCATGATGACGCCAGCCAGTATGGAAGGTGCCATGATAGTCAGGTCGGCAATACCTGCCTTGAGCAAACGTGCTACTGACAGAGGGTCGCTATCAAAATACAGGCGCCTCTGTCTGGTCAGTTCCCTGATCAGGTCTTGATATGCGGGCCCATAATCAAAACCGCGTACCAGGGCGACTTTCAGGTCTTTCTTGTCGAGCAGGTCTTGTGCAGATGTGATGGCAGGACGATTGCCATCAATAGAAATAATGGTGGCACGGTTATAGATCATGGGAATGAAAACGCCGTGCGCGTCACGCTTGGCGGTACGGCTGGCAGGAATCAACAAATCTGCGCGCCCGGTTTCAAACAAGAGTTCCAGCCTGGCCCTGGGTACGGCAGACAAGGCAAATTTACAGGCTTCTTTTTCTACCAGGCTGCGCAGTATGTCGGGATAAATGCCCTCAATCTGTTCGCCATTGATGATGACACTGCGTCCGGTGGGGGCGACGGGCACATTGATCACGCGAGAGCAGGCTGCAACGGTCTGCGTATTGAACGCTACCAGACCAGCGAACAATACTATCCGTAATACAGCTATTTGTATCTGTAACTTCATCAATATTTGCCCACTTAAATTATTAGAACTCATTTCATAAATAGGGTGAGATGCGTTTGCCTCATAACGTGGGCTGGCAAGGCGGGCGAGGCAGTCAATAGCGGTGCTATTGATAACGAGT
>JAZJXP010000007.1:65034-67474 GCA_040390835.1 Pseudomonadota bacterium | reverse complement strand
ACAGCTTTCGCCACTACCCCCTCAAGATAGCGTGTCTACCAATTTCACCACGTCGGCTTAAGCCCAGCATTCTACTATGTATAGCCTCATTGTTCAACGCGCAATTGCAGCAATTCAATGTTTTTTGCTGAGCAAAATCAATTTATTTTGGAATCTGGCCAGCTTGACCAGCAGAGGAAGCTGGCGCGGATGTTGCAGTTGCACCAGAAGCTGCTGCCGGAGCGCTTGCAGCCGCAGCATTAGCCGCAGGCTGAACCACGGTTACACCTTCCATCACACCACCGGAAGGTTTGCGGGCACCAGTGCTGAATACTGCCAGACCCAGAGTCGCCGCAAAAAATATTGCAGCAGCCACGCCCGTCGCCTTGGACAAGAAATTGGACGAACCAGTCGCACCAAACAAGCTGCCAGAAGCACCAGAGCCGAAAGAGGCACCCATGTCAGCACCTTTACCGTGCTGCAATAAAACCAGACCAATAATTGTCAATGCAGACAGAATCTGAATAACGATGACCAACGTATGTAAAGTTTGCATTCAAAACATCCAAGAAAAAATTAAGTACTACAATAAATCAATTAACTGGCAGCGATAATCGCAAGAAAATCCTGGGATTTCAGTGCGGCTCCACCAATCAAACCACCATCAATATCGGGCATTGCCAATAACTCTTTGGCATTTTCCGGCTTCATGCTACCACCATACAAAATCTGTACTTTTTCTGCCGCACCAGCATCACGGACAGCCACTTGCTGACGCAAGAAATGATGCACTTCTTGCGCCATTTCCGGCGTCGCTGTTTTACCGGTACCGATGGCCCATACAGGCTCATAGGCAATCACCACAACATCCAGCGTACCAAGCACATCCAGCACCGCATTCAACTGCGCAGCAACGACTGCATTAGTCTGACCACTCTCGCGCTGCTCCAGCGTTTCACCCACACAAACTATGGGCAACACGCCGTGCTTTAACAACAGCTGCGCCTTCTGCGCCACCAGCTCATTGCTCTCGGCATGATAGGCACGGCGCTCAGAATGCCCGACGATTGCATATTTGCAAGCACAGTCTTGCAACATGGAAGCAGAAATCTCGCCGGTGTAAGCGCCATGCGCATGCACAGATACATCTTGCGCACCCCAGCTCACTGCAGTATCACCCAACAAATCCGCACATTGCGCGAAATAAGGAGCAGGAGCACAAACCAACACATCACAGTGCAAATCAGCAGGCAAACCCGCCTTGACTTCAGACAACAATGAACGGTTGGCAGCAAAACTACCATTCATTTTCCAGTTACCGGCTATTAAGGTGCGTCGCATAGTGAGCCAAAATATAAATAACCGTCTATTGTAGCCTCCGGCGCAGACAGGGTCAAACCAGCAAGACCAGTTTTTACATCAAGAACTTGCTTCAAAGGCATAATTACATCAGATATATGAGCAATATGGCAATGTGAGAGGTCGTCACATCAGATACCCTCAAAAAAACTCAGGGAACTAATGGCTGAGCCCTAATCCAAAGTCAGCATGATTTTGCCTATATGCAGGCTCTCTTCCATCATGGCATGAGCTTGCGCAGCCTGCTCCAGAGGAAATACCTGATGTATCACAGGCACGATCTCTTTCGATACCAGCAATGGCCAGACATGCGTTTGCAGCTCAGCAGCAATTTTTTCCTTGAAAGCAACAGAACGCGGTCGCAGAGTCGATCCAGTCACAGTCAGCCGCCTGCGCAAGACTTGCCCCAGATCCAGTTCGGCGGAAGTGCCACCCAGCAGAGCAATAATCGCCAATCTGCCATCATCTGCCAGGCAATTGATTTCTTTAGGCACATATGGGCCAGCCACCATGTCCAGAATGACATCAACACCTTTACCAGCAGTCAATTCCTTGATGACATCGACAAAATTCTCAGTCTTGTAATTGATGCCGCGCTCAGCCCCCAGCTTTTCAGTCGCCCTGCACTTTTCATCAGAACCAGCAGTAGCAAAAACCCTGTGACCCAATGCCCTGGCAATTTGTATCGCCGCCACACCTATGCCTGAAGTCCCACCCTGCACCAGAAAACATTCACCTGGCGACAAATGCGCACGCTGAAATACATTGCTCCAGACCGTAAAATAGGTCTCTGGCAAAGAGGCTGCCTCTGTCATGGTCAAGCCAGCTGGCACCTTCAGGCACTGCCCCGCAGGTGCCACGCAATATTCAGCATAGCCACCACCCTGCACCAGCGCACAAACCTGATCTCCCAATTCAAACACGCTGCCCTGCACATCACCACCAACCACTTCACCTGCTACTTCCAGCCCAGGCAAATCTGATGCACCAGGTGGCACAGGATAAAAACCAAGGCGCTGCAAGACATCGGGGCGATTCACGCCAGCCGCACTGACCTTGATCAATAATTCACCCTTACCCGGCACTGGCACTGGTCTACTAC
>JAZJXP010000007.1:9443-65024 GCA_040390835.1 Pseudomonadota bacterium | reverse complement strand
AGGCTTGCCATATTGGGTAATTTCAATCGCGCGCATTTCAGTTTTCATCTTCAGCCTTTGTATGGGTCCAGCGATAACATCCGCAATTGTAAGTCAATAAAAAAACGCCCGTGCAAGACGGGCGTTTTCAACTCTGAAAGGCCAAGAGACCTTAGAATTTATTACTACTGCTGTTGTTGCTGTGGCTGAGGCTGACCTTCAGATTCAGAAGCAGCTGCCTTCATCGACAACTTGAAGCGTCCACGATCATCAGTTTCCAGCACTTTTACACGTACTTGCTGACCTTCTTTGAGGTAGTCAGCAACTGCATTCACGCGCTCATTGGCGATCTGGCTGATATGCAGCAAACCATCTTTACCTGGCATGATTTGTACAATCGCGCCGAAGTCCAGCAACTTCAATACTGTGCCTTCGTAGATTTTGCCAACTTCAACTTCTGCAGTCAGTTCTTCGATACGACGCTTGGCTTCTTGACCAGCGGCTGCATCAACAGAAGCGATAGTGACCACACCTTCATCGCTGATATCGATTTGCGTGCCTGTTTCTTCCGTCAAGGCACGGATCACTGCACCACCCTTACCGATCACATCACGGATTTTCTCAGGGTTGATCTTGACCGTGATCAGACGTGGTGCAAAGTCAGACAATTCGGATTTGCCAACAGGTACGGCTTCTTGCATTTTACCCAGGATATGGATACGGCCTTCTTTGGCTTGCGCCAAAGCGACTTGCATGATTTCTTTAGTGATACCCTGGATTTTGATATCCATTTGCAGGGCAGTAATGCCTTCTGCAGTACCAGCTACTTTAAAATCCATGTCGCCGAGGTGATCTTCATCACCCAGGATGTCTGTCAGAACAGCAAACTTGTTGCCATCCTTGATCAGGCCCATGGCGATACCGGCAACGTGTGCTTTCATCGGCACGCCAGCATCCATCAACGCCAGACAGCCGCCGCAGACGGAAGCCATGGAAGAAGAGCCATTGGATTCTGTAATTTCGGATACCAGACGGACTGAGTAGCTAAAATCTTCCGGATCAGGCAGAGCAGCTTGCAATGCACGTTTAGCCAGACGGCCATGACCGATTTCACGACGCTTAGGCGTGCCAACACGGCCTGTTTCGCCAGTAGCGAACGGAGGCATATTGTAATGCAGCATGAAGCGGTCAGAGTATTCACCCATCAACGCATCAATTTTTTGCTCGTCACGGGCAGTACCCAGAGTAGCAATGACCAAGGCTTGAGTCTCGCCGCGCGTGAACAGCGCAGTACCATGCGTGCGTGGCAAAACGCCAGTGCGGATAGTGATAGGACGCACAGTGCGTGTATCACGGCCATCGATACGTGGCTCGCCTTCGAGGATTTGGGAACGAACGATTTTCGCTTCCAGATCAAACAGGATATTGCCAACTTCGGATGAATCAGGAGCAGCTTCGCCTTTGGCAGTAGCTTGTTCAGCCAGTGCCGCAGCAACGGTAGACGTTGCCGCCTTCAATTGCTCAGTACGTGCCTGTTTTTCTTTGGTTTGATAAGCAGCACGCAACAAAGGCTCTGCCACTGCTGTAACAGCAGCGATCAATGGTTCATTTTTTGCAGCAGGTGCCCATTGCACTTCAGGCTTGCCACCGTCACGCACCAGTTCATGGATCGCATCGATAACGGCTTTCATTTGCTCGTGACCGAAAACAACCGCGCCCAGCATGATTTCTTCAGACAATTGCTGCGCTTCAGACTCAACCATCAACACGGCTTGCTCAGTACCGGCAACAACCAGATCCAGCTTGGATTGTTTCAGTTGAGTTGCTGTTGGGTTCAGTACATATTGACCATCAATATAGCCAACACGTGCTGCGCCAACTGGGCCACTGAATGGGATGCCGGCAACGGAAATCGCTGCGGAAGCACCGATCATTGCAGCGATATCAGGATCGATTTCTGGATTGACGGACAATACATGGATGATGACCTGAACTTCGTTCAGATAGCCTTCTGGGAACAGAGGGCGGATAGGCCTGTCGATCAAACGGGAAGTCAGTGTTTCTTTTTCTGATGGACGACCTTCACGCTTGAAGAAACCGCCAGGAATACGGCCGGCAGCGTAAGTTTTTTCCATGTAATCCACGGTCAGAGGAAAGAAATCCTGACCTGGCTTTGCATCTTTCCTGGCGACGACGGTTGCCAGTACAACGGTATCTTCTATGGATACCAGGACTGCACCCGATGCCTGGCGAGCGATTTCGCCGGTTTCCAGTGTTACCTGGTGCTGACCATATTGGAAGGTTTTGGTAATTTTATTAAACACAATGTGTCCTTTCTATTTGCCGACAGATTTTCAGGCGCTGTCGTTCACCTCACCACGAGCAATCCGCCTGGACTGCTTTTTGCCTGTTTTTTAATATGGATATCAAAAACCGGGCTAAAACTGGGTAAAACTAAAACTCTAGATGGACAAAAAGCCTGCGACAGTCAACTGACGCAGGCTTTTTGCTACAAATCTTTTGCTAAATTCAGCAAGAATTACTTACGCAAGCCGAGTTTTTCGATCAGTGAGCGATAGCGATTCAAGTCTTTACCTTTCAGGTAAGACAACAGACTCTTACGACGGTTAACCATCATGATCAAACCACGACGTGAGTGGTGATCTTTAGAGTGAGCTTTGAAGTGACCATTCAGATCATTGATACGTGCAGTCAACAGAGCAACTTGCACTTCAGGAGAGCCTGTGTCGTTTTGACCACGGGCATTGTCCGCTACGATAGCGGCTTTTGCATTTTTTTCGATAGACATGATTTTCCTTAACATGCGATAACAATAGTCGCTGTATTTATAAAAACAGCTACAAAACCATCATTATCGTGAGATAACAATCCCGCCGGAATGGCAGGACGCGTGACTATAACACCGTTTTAAGCCAGAATCAAATCTGCTTTAAATCTGCGGATTCAGTTTCTCTGTCTTTGATTGCAATTTATTCAATGCCGACAAATAGGCTTTCGCTGAAGCAACAACGATATCAGGATCTGCACCTACGCCATTGACGATGCGGCCAGCCTTGGACAAACGCATGGTGACTTCACCCTGCGACTGCGTACCAGTGGTGATCGCGTTCACGGAGAACAGCAATAACTCTGCCCCGCTCTGCACCTTGGAATCAATGGCATTCACAATAGCGTCAACCGGGCCATTGCCATTACCTTCGCAAGTCACTTCCTTGCCTTCCGAAGTAAATACGACTTTGGCGTAAGGCAATTCGCCCGTTTCTGAACGCTGCGACAAGGACACATAATGGAAGGCATCATTATTATGTGCATGCTCTTCGTCAGAGACCAGGGCAAGGATATCTTCATCGAATATGTCAGACTTCCTGTCGGCCAGCTCTTTGAAGCGCGCAAAGGCGGCATTGACTTCAGTTTCCGACTCCAGTGCGATACCCAATTCTTCCAGGCGCTGCTTAAAGGCATTACGGCCAGACAATTTACCCAACACCAGTTTGTTGGCGCTCCAGCCCACGTCTTCGGCACGCATGATTTCGTAGGTATCACGGGCCTTCAAGATGCCATCCTGATGGATGCCGGATGCATGTGCAAAGGCATTTGCGCCAACGACGGCCTTATTTGGCTGCACAGCAAAACCCGTAATTTGCGATACCAGCTTGGATGCTGGCACGATCTGACTGATATCTATGCCCAGTTGCAAATCAAAATAATCCTTGCGGGTGCGAACGGCCATGACGATCTCTTCGAGTGCGGTATTACCTGCACGCTCACCCAGGCCATTGATGGTGCACTCAATCTGGCGCGCGCCACCTATCATGACGCCAGCCAGGGAGTTGGCAACAGCCATGCCCAGGTCGTTGTGGCAATGCACAGACCAGACCACTTTATCGGAATTGGGGATACGCTCACGCAAAGACTTCAACATATTGCCGTAGAGTTCAGGCACAGCATAACCGACTGTGTCAGCAAAGTTAATCGTGGTCGCACCTTCTTTAATGACGGCTTCCAGCACGCGACACAAGAAATCCATGTCTGAACGGCTGCCATCTTCAGGGCTGAATTCCACATCATCGGTAAAATTGCGGGCATAGCGCACAGCCTGTATGGCTTGCTCCAATACCTGGTCCGGTGTCATGCGCAATTTCTTTTCCATGTGCAAAGGAGAAGTCGCGATGAAAGTATGAATACGCTTGCGCTGGGCGGCTTGCAAGGCTTCTGCAGCACGGGCAATATCACGGTCATTGGCGCGCGACAAAGAACAAATCGTCGAATCCTTGATGATGGAGGCAATCGCCTTGATGGACTCAAAATCACCTGGTGATGCTGCCGCAAAACCGGCCTCAATCACATCAACCTTCATTCTTTCCAGTTGCTTGGCAATACGGATTTTTTCATCCTTGGTCATTGATGCACCAGGGGATTGTTCGCCATCGCGCAAGGTTGTGTCGAATATGATGAGTTTGTCGGCCATGCTATTGCTCCTGATATGAATTTAAGTCTGAAATGTTGTGATTTAAAACTGCAAACTGTGAATATTCTTTGGCCTGCCCTTGCAAGACGCACATGGGTGGCGAGACTACTCGAATTGTGGGTGTAGGGAGATTTAGCGCGTGAACGCTAGTAGAGATACCAGCAATAGCGATAGCAGACCAGACAGGCCTGCCGTAGTGTTTTTTGCTATTGATGTAGATGCGAAGTTCATGCCAAAGACTATAAGCGCAAAGACACAAAAGTGCAAGAATTTATAGCAGGAAAATCCTATCTTTATGAGGTAAAAAAACAAAAAAGCCGCGATACATTTTCCGTATTGCGACTTTTCTTGAAAAGCACCGAATTTAATCTGGCATTGCGAGTTTTGATGCTGCCCTATTTATCATCATGGTGATGATCATCAACACTGGTCTGCACAATACTGACTGGCCTGCCCTTGCGCCAGCGCCACAGCAAAACCACGTAGCCAGACAAGCCATACAAAACGAACAAGCCAAACAAGACCTTGGGCGGATCACTGACCACCGCAACATAAGCCAGCACGATGAGAAAAGGTGCAATAAATGGCACTGACTTACGCAGGTTCACGTCCTTGAAACTATAGAAAGGGACATTGGTTACCATCGTCAAACCAGCGAACAAGGTGATACTCCAGGTGCTCCAGCTCAGGTCGCGCCCCAGGAAATGCAGGTCTTCCATCAACAATACAAACCCTGCCACCAAAGCCGCCGCTGCAGGACTGGGCAAACCCTGAAAATAACGCTTGTCGACCACGCCAATATTGGTATTGAAACGTGCCAGACGCAAAGCAGCACCGGCACAATAGACGAAGGCTGCCAGCCAGCCCAGCTTGCCCATGCCTTTGAGTGACCATTCATAAGCCACCAGTGCAGGGGCAGCACCAAAGGAGATCATGTCTGACAAACTATCATATTGCGCGCCAAACTCACTCTGGGTATTGGTCATGCGGGCAACGCGACCATCCAGGCTATCCAGCACCATCGCCACGAAAATTGCCAGGGCGGAATGGTCAAAACTCTGATTCATTGCCATCACAATGGCATAGAAGCCACAGAACAAGGCAGCCGTCGTAAATGCGTTAGGCAACAGATAAATGCCACGTCTGGGTTTGGCTGGGGTGCTTATATCGCCCCCCTCCTGCACACTCGCGGCTGTATTCTTGCGCATACCCTTGGGGAAGAGCTTGAAACTACCTTTGGGCTTTCGTTTTAATATAGGTGCCATTCTTGCTATCGTAATCTGTGAAATACATCCCTTGCCATGGCAAGGAAGGAAAAAGTGTGCGAAGTATAACCCCGATTATTGGCAATGAAAACAAACGCGGGAACATGTCTCTACACATTCAAACATCAAATATACATCCTCATTCACATTTAACTAAACATTAAATGCACACATATCTGATAAGCAATCATGAGGCCCGGAAAGTAAAAAATCGCCCCTGCGGGCGATTTTCAGTCTTCGAGCTGCGTGCGCCTACGAGCGCACGCTGGATGATACCCGGCGATCCCGGCAATTAGTTCTTGCTTTGATCAACCAGTTTGTTTTTAGCAATCCATGGCATCATGGCACGCAATTTCGCGCCCACTTCTTCGATTTGATGCTCGGAAGTCAAACGACGACGGGAAATCAAAGTTGGTGCACCAGCTTTGTTTTCAAGGATGAAGCTCTTGGCGTATTCACCAGTCTGAATATCTTTCAGGCATTGGCGCATGGCGTTTTTTGTGTCTTCTGTAACGACTTTAGGGCCAGTCACATATTCGCCGTATTCTGCATTGTTGGAGATTGAGTAGTTCATGTTGGCGATACCGCCTTCATAGATCAGGTCAACGATCAGTTTCAATTCATGCAGGCATTCGAAGTAAGCCATTTCAGGCGCGTAACCAGCTTCAACCAGAGTTTCAAAACCAGCTTTGATCAGTTCAACCGCACCACCACACAGAACAGCTTGTTCACCGAACAAATCAGTTTCTGTTTCTTCACGGAAGTTGGTTTCGATGATACCGGCACGGCCACCGCCGTTAGCCATGGCGTAAGACAGAGCGATGTCACGGGCAGAGCCGGATTTGTCTTGATATACAGCGATCAGGTGAGGCACGCCGCCACCTTGGCTATAAGTACCACGTACAGTGTGACCAGGCGCTTTAGGGGCGATCATGATGACGTCCAGATCCGCGCGTGGCACGACTTGGCCGTAATGAACATTGAAGCCGTGAGCGAATGCCAGCACTGCGCCTTGTTTGGCGTGAGGGGCAACATTTTCAGCGTAAACCTGGGCGATGTTTTCATCTGGCAGCAAGATCATGATGACGTCAGCTGCTTTGACTGCATCGTTCACTTCAGCCACGTTCAGGCCGGCATTTTTTGCCTTGTCCCAGGATGCGCCGCCTTTACGCAGAGCGACAGTTACTTTACAGCCGGAATCATTCAAGTTCTGTGCATGTGCATGGCCTTGAGAACCGTAGCCGATGATAGCAACGTTTTTGCTTTTGATCAGGGAGAGATCACAATCTTTGTCGTAGAAAACTTTCATTTTGTATCCTAATAATTAAGTAATTTTTGTAGGGAATGGCGTATGCCTGAAACTATATTAAACCTTGAGGATGCGTTCGCCGCGTCCTATGCCTGAACCACCGGTACGTACCGTTTCCAGAATTGCCGTGCGGTCTATGGAATCGATGAAAGCATCCAATTTACCTTTATTACCGGTCAATTCTATGGTGTAGGTCTTTTCGGTGACATCGATGATGCGGCCACGAAAAATATCTGCGGTGCGCTTCATTTCTTCGCGCTCCTTGCCAACCGCTCGTACTTTGATCAACATCAGTTCGCGTTCTATGTGCGCGCCTTCCGTCAGATCAACCACCTTGACCACCTCAATCAGGCGGTTCAAGTGCTTGGTGATCTGTTCGATGATGTCATCAGAACCAGAAGTCACGATAGTCATACGCGACAAGGTCGGGTCTTCAGTCGGTGCAACCGTCAGGGTTTCAATGTTATAGCCGCGTGCGGAAAACAGGCCGACTACGCGCGACAAAGCACCAGCTTCATTTTCAAGAAGGATGGAAATAATATGTCTCATTACAGATCCTCCGAACCCAACAACATTTCAGTCAAGCCCTTGCCTGCCTTGACCATAGGCCAGACATTCTCGGTTTGATCAGTAATGAAGTTCATGAATACCAGTCTGTCTTTCATGGCAAAGGCTTCACGCACTGCGCCGTCCACATCTGCCGGATTTTCTATCTTCATGCCGACGTGACCATAGGCCTCAACCAGCTTGGTGAAGTCAGGCAAAGAGTCCATGTAAGACTCAGAATAGCGTGAGCCATAATCAATTTGCTGCCACTGCCTGACCATGCCAAGGAAGCGATTGTTCAACAAAATGATTTTTGGTGTCAGGTGATATTGCTTGCAGGTAGCCAGTTCCTGTATGCACATCTGTATCGAGGCTTCGCCGGTGATACAGGCAACAGTCGCATCAGGGTTGGCCATCTGCACACCCATGGCATAAGGCAAACCGACACCCATGGTGCCCAGGCCACCGGAATTGATCCAGCGACGTGGCTTGTCGAAGCGATAGTATTGCGCCGCCCACATCTGATGCTGGCCTACGTCAGAGGTAACAAAGGCATCGCCCTTGGTGACTTCCCAGACTTTTTCAACCACGGATTGTGGCTTGATGACTTCATTTGAAGTCGGGTATTTCAGGCATTCACGGCCACGCCATTCATTGACTTGCTTCCACCAGGCGGCCAGCGCCTTGGGATCAGGACGCGTCTCCACTGCACTCAGTTGTGACAGCATTTCCTGCAAGACGTCTTTGACATTACCCACGATAGGAATATCAACCTTGACGCGCTTGGAAATCGACGAAGGGTCAATATCAATGTGAATGATCTTGCGTGGATGCGAAGAAAAATGCTTGGGATTGCCGATCACACGGTCATCAAAACGTGCGCCAATGGCAATCAGCACGTCGCAGTGCTGCATGGCCATATTGGCTTCGTAAGTACCATGCATGCCTGGCATGCCGACGAATTTTTCATCGCTGGCACGGTAAGCACCCAGGCCCATCAGGGTATTTGTACATGGGAAACCGAGCAGATCGACAAGCTTGTTCAGCTCCGGTGCTGCATGCGCGAGTATCACGCCGCCGCCGGTATAAATCATGGGACGTTCAGCCTGCAACAGCAATTGCACAGCTTTACGAATTTGTCCTGCATGCCCTTTGTCGACTGGCTTGTAAGAGCGCATTTCGACTTCTTTAGGGTAGCTGTAGGTGGTTTTGTGCATGCTGATATCTTTAGGGATATCCACCAGCACGGGACCCGGACGACCTGTCGTTGCTATATAGAATGCCTTCTTGACGGTCTCGGCCAGGTCTCTGACGTCCTTCACCAAAAAATTATGCTTTACGCATGGACGGGTAATGCCGACGGTGTCGCATTCCTGGAAAGCATCCTGGCCGATAACGGCGCTGGGAACCTGACCTGAAATGATCACCATGGGAATCGAATCCATATAAGCAGTTGCCAGCCCGGTTACCGCATTGGTAACGCCAGGTCCGGAAGTGACCAGAGCCACACCTACTTTATTAGAGGAACGGGAATAAGCATCGGCAGCATGTACTGCAGCCTGCTCGTGACGCACCAGGATGTGTTGAAACTTGTCCTGATTGAAAATCGCGTCATAGATATAGAGTACGGCACCGCCCGGATATCCGAATACGTGCTCAACACCCTCTTCGGCAAGACACTTGACAAGTATCTCTGCGCCTGTAAATTCTGAACTCATAAATTGTGTCCTTTCAAGGTCCATAGGAGATTGATCGGATGTTCTTTCCTGGCGAAATCGACATGTAAATACCGGAAAGCTGAGATCCCTTTATGTGCGGTCACATTCCCCTTAACATATCCGTTGGATATGGTGCCAGGCAAGGCTTAGTGCACTCGTTCAATCAGTATTAAGGCTTTACAACGACAGACTTCTCACGCTTGTGGCATGGGTCAGAACAAACAGCTTCTTAAAGCGAACTTGCCGGTTGCAGCATTGTGGGCTGTTCCAGGCAAGCATTTTATGCCCCGAGATTTTGGGACGGACTCATACGGTACTGCGTCGCAGCAATTTGGTCAAGGAAAATTCTATAAGAAAAGAAACTTATTTCCCTTTAAAATGTTATCAAATGACAAGAAAGCACAAAATTCAGGACATAAGCACGTATTTTTGCTAGCATGTGCGCAATTTTGCATGGCCCGCTTCTTTAAAAAGTTCAATGACATTATTCAAAGATCAATGAGAAGCAGCGCCTGCTATAAACCACGTAAAGCGCGTAACTGCCAACAATGGCCACAGACAAAGAATTATCCAGCTTTTTGGAAGGTGTAGAACGTCGCGCTTTCAAACATGCTGTCTACACGGTAAGAAATGAAGAGTCTGCTCTGGACATCGTTCAGGAAGCAATGATCAAGCTCGCCGAAAAATATGGCGACAAGCCTGCTGCAGAATTGCCCATGCTGTTTCAGCGTATACTGCAAAATACGATTCTGGACTTTTTCCGCCGGGAAAAGGTCAGAAACACCTGGGTCAGCTTGTTTTCCAACATTACGCCGTCCAATAACCAGGACGACGATAATTTTGACTTATTGGAAAGTTATGCTGCCGAAGAGGGTTCGGAATCGTCAGAATCCAGTGCCGACAAGATAGAACGTGAGCAAGTTCTCAACATAATTGACGAAGAAATAAAAAAACTTCCAGCACGTCAACGGGAAGCATTCCTCATGCGTTATTGGGAAGACATGGATGTAGCGGAAACCGCCGCTGCAATGGGTTGCTCAGAAGGCAGCGTCAAAACACACTGCTCCAGAGCGACACACGCATTGGCCATCACGCTCAAGGCTAAAGGAATTCACCTATGAACTATTCAAAAGAAGCGAAAGACCTTGAGTTTGCTTACAAGGTAAGACGGGCGCTGAATGAGTCAGCGGAAAACCTGCCTGCCCCCACACTGGACAGGCTGGCACAAGCACGCAAACAAGCTTTAGCCCGCAAGAAGCAAGAAGCACCTGTAGCAGTACAAGTGTTTAAAGGCGTTCTGGCTGGAAATTCTGGCTTTTCTTTCCAGGGACCGGGTTCCTGGATGGGTAAGCTGGGTTTAGCCCTGCCCTTGCTGGTATTGGTTGTTGGCTTGTTGGGTATTTATGAATACGAGCAACAGCAAAACATTAATGAACTGGCAGATATTGATGCTGCTGTTCTGGTTGATGAATTGCCTCCTGCCGCTTATGTTGATACCGGGTTCAGTGCTTATTTGAACAAAACAGAGGAGTAGTAGTGACGTTTGCGTTAATACCGAATTCTGTCTGTCTCATTATTCTGTCTCTTGCAATACCGCTGGCTTTTGCCGGCGGTATTTCTGTTCCTGCGTCAAATCCACAAAGTACGCCTAAAGCCAGCAGCAGTTTGCTGGGTGGTAGTACCTTGAGCAAGCCGCTGTGGATAGAGCTCAGCGCTGCACAGAAGCAGGCTTTGGCACCGCTGAGCCCGGAGTGGGACAAGATGTCTGAGCTCGGTAAGAAAAAATGGCTGGAGATTGCCAATCGTTATGCAACGATGAAGCCAGATGAGCAAGCCAGGCTACAAGAACGTATGCGCGACTGGGTCAAATTAACACCAGAGCAACGTATGGCTGCGCGTGAAAATTATGCAAAATCAACGCAACTCAAGCCCGAGCATAAATCAGCTCAGTGGCAACAATATCAACAGTTAAGCGAAGAAGAAAAAAAACGTCTGGCTGATGAGAATCAAAAAAAGAAAAGTGTCACCAATCTGCCATCGGAATCTGTCAAGAATCCAAAAATCCTGGCACCGATCAAGGTTGGCCCTAAACCCGTCACTACTACTGCACCTGCCGTCAAGGTAGTTACGCCACCTGCCACGGCAGCGTCGGCATCAACCGCAACTAATAACCCCGCACCTAATGTGGCAGATGTAACTGCTGCCAGCATCCCCGCATCTCCAAGCAAGTAATCCTGTGAATTCTGATCTAAACGCTCCAGCTATACGCCGCCGCCTGATTTGCATGGTCTATGAAGCCATGCTCTTGTTTGGCATTGTTTTTGTTTCCGGCTTTATTTTTGACGTCATCACCCAAAGCAGGCACGCCCTGATGTTGCGTCATGCCCGCCAGCTCTGGCTGTTTGTGGTCATCGGCATCTATTTTGCATTCTGCTGGAGTCGCAGCGGCCAAACCCTGGCCATGCAAACCTGGCGTATCAAGGTGGTTGATCTGGATGGTGGCAAACTGCCTGTCATCAAAGCCATCGTCCGTTATTGCCTGGCCTGGATGTGGTTTTTGCCTGCCATGGCACTGGACTATCAATTGGGCTTGAAAGAATGGCAAATGGCTGGCGTAGTAATCGCTGGCATGCTGGCCTGGGCTTACACTGCCCGCTTTGACAAGCAAGGGCAATTTCTGCATGACCGTTTGGCCAAGACCAGATTGATTCACATTCCCTCTGAAATTGAGCTGAAAGCACAGTCAAAAGCCTGATACTCTTTTGATGTTGCGTTTTCAATGTTATTCTTATGAAATAAATTATCGAGAAGAATGACATGCAACACAAAGCTCCTCGTCGCACCAGGGAACGCATACTTGAGCTCTCCCTGCGCCTCTTCAATGAATTCGGTGAACCCAATATCACCACGACAGTGATTGCCGAGGAAATGAATATTTCCCCGGGCAATCTGTATTATCATTTCCGCAATAAAGACGACATCGTTAATTCCATCTTTGTGCAGTTCGAGGCGGAAATTAACAAGAAATTGGCCTTCCCCGAAGGGCGTAAAGCCAATATTCAGGATATCTGGACTTATCTTCACCTGACGTTTGAACTGGTCTGGCGCTATCGCTTTTTCTATCGTGACCTGAATGATTTGCTCTCCAGAAACCGTAAACTGGAACTCAATTTCAAAGAAATACTCACGCACAAGATCAAGGTAGCGACTGAATTGTGTAACGGCTTGCGCGCCGATGGCGAGTTTGAAGCCAACGACATAGAGATTGATGCCCTGGCCACCAATATGGTGGTAGTGGCGACTTACTGGCTGTCGTATGAATATGTGCGTAATCCGCGCAAATATACCGAACTGCAAACCATGTCGGAATCGCTGGCACGCGGCTGCTACCAGGTAATCGTCCTGATCAGCCCTTACCTGCGCGGCGAAACCAAGAATGTCTTTGAAAAACTGTCGCAAGACTATTTGCGCAAGATCAATCCTGCATGAAAAACATTTGTGTTTATTGCGGTTCTTCGCCTGGCATCACTGAAGACTACGCCATCGCAGCGCGCCAACTGGCCGCTGAACTGGTCAGACAAGACCTTGGCCTGGTGTATGGCGGCGGCAATGTCGGCCTGATGGGTGTCATCGCGGATGAAGTCATGCGCCTGGGTGGCAGAGTCACGGGCGTCATCCCTAAAGCGTTGATGGACAAGGAAGTCGGCCACACTGCCCTCAGCTCGCTGCATATTGTTGCCAATATGCATGAGCGTAAAGCTATGATGGCGGAATTGTCGGACGCTTTCATCGCCATGCCTGGTGGCATAGGTACGCTGGAAGAATTATTTGAAGTGCTGACCTGGTCACAACTGGGTTTTCATGAAAAGCCTGTTGGTTTATACAATATCAATGATTTCTACCAGAAGTTGCATGATTTTCTCTTGCATACGGTAGAACAAGGCTTCTTGCGGCCTGCGCATCTGGATTTGCTGTATATACAAACAGATCCCGCTCAACTATTACAAAAGTTTGCAGAGTATCGCCCTGTCCACGTCAAAAAATGGCTGGAAGACAAGGATCTGTAATTTCTTTGCCCGGCTTGAGTGTTTCCCCCACAGGCGAAATGATATTCAGATGTCAAAAGCAGAGTAAAATGCGGCTTCATCTGACTTTTCGTGTTTATTTCAAATTATGAAATTCTCCAAGCAATTCTCCTTGTACGAATCCGAAGCAACCAACTTCATCAAAGACTTGAAAAAAGCCAATCCTGCACTGGAACAAAGCCAGCGTGATGGCCGTGCCCTGCTGTGGGACAAGCAAGCGATAGATCTGGATACGCAAAAACGCACTCAGGAATCGCGCATCAATCAGCAAGCTTACGTGTATCAAAACAAGGGCTGATTACGCCTTGATTAAGCCTGATCAATATCGATATACCGCGATAAATCCGGAAAGCTTGTGACTACCACAACCGCTTTAACGCCAACCGACTTACCTTTGGTTGGCACAGTCGACAGCACACCTGATGTTGTCGATGGTTTGGCGTTTGCCAAACTGTATGGCGAACCGCTATTCAAGCTGCCAAATGATCTTTACATTCCGCCAGATGCGCTGGAAGTATTCCTGGAAGCATTTGAAGGCCCGCTGGATTTGCTGTTGTACCTGATACGCAAGCAAAATTTCAATATCCTCGACATCCCTATGGCGCAAGTCACGCTGCAGTATTTGCAGTATGTCGAACAGATACGCAAACACAATCTGGAACTGGCGGCCGAGTATTTATTGATGGCAGCCATGCTGATCGAAATCAAATCGCGCATGCTGTTGCCGTCGAATAAAAACAAAGACAGCGAAGAAGCCGATGATCCACGTGCAGAACTGGTGCGCCGCCTGCTCGAATACGAACAGATGAAACTGGCTGCCTATGACCTGAATGCAGTACCGCAACTGGGTCGTGACTTTTTGCATGCCCAGGTGTTTGTCGAACAAAACACCGTGCTGCACTGGCCGCAAGTTGATATCGCCGACCTGCAATCTGCCTGGGCAGACGTATTGAAGCGTGCCACCCTGGTTGCTCATCATAAGATAAGTCGTGAAGAACTCTCAGTCCGTGAGCACATGACGGGTATTTTGCGCAAGCTGCAGTCATCCAAGTTTGTTGAATTCTCTGACCTGTTTGATATTAGCCGCGGGGCGCCTGTGCTAGTCGTGAATTTTGTCGCCCTGCTTGAACTGGCCAAAGAAACCCTGATAGAAATCACCCAGGCCGAAGCCTTTGCGCCCATCTATGTGCGTCTGGCGTATTCCACGGCTTGATCGCAAGAACAAAAACTATTCCTCACTAAAGAGCCGTAACATGAAAATCATTTCCTCCATTGAAGAATTGCGCGACCAGTTGAGTGGACAATTGCGTACTGCATTTGTGCCAACCATGGGCAATTTGCATGAAGGGCATCTATCCCTGATGCGGCTGGCAAAAAAACATGGTGATCCTGTGGTTGCCTCGATTTTCGTGAATCGCTTGCAATTTGGTCCGAATGAAGACTTCGACAAATACCCACGTACTTTCCAGGCTGACGTAGAGAAGCTGGAAAAAGAAGGCGTGTATGTTTTGTTTGCGCCGACTGAAAAAGACCTGTACCCGGAGCCACAGGAATACCGCGTGCGCCCACCAGATGATCTGGGCAATATACTCGAAGGTGAATTCCGCCCCGGTTTCTTTACCGGCGTCACAACGGTTGTATTGAAGCTGTTCTCTTGCGTACAGCCACGCGTTGCCGTGTTCGGTAAAAAAGATTATCAGCAACTCATGATAGTACGCAATATGAGCAAGCAATTTGCCCTGCCTACCGAAATCATTGCTGCAGAAACTTTCAGGGCAGAAGATGGCCTGGCCCTGTCTTCGCGCAATATGTATCTGTCACCAACAGAACGTGCTGAAGCACCGGCCTTGTATAAAGTCTTGAATGAAGTCGCGGAAGAAGTACGTGCCGGCCATCTGGATATGTTTGAACTTGAGCGTCAAGCCATGGCAAAACTGGCAGCACGCAACTGGAAACCAGATTACATCTCGATACGCAAACGCGCCGACTTGCAACCGCCGTCTGCCGGCGATATCGCCCAGCAATCACCGCTGGTTGTGGTAGCTGCTGCCAAGCTGGGCGGCACGCGCCTGATCGATAATCTGGAAATCTGATGCGCTTGTCAGAAGCACTGAAATCTACAGTCAAATTGGTATCTGGCAGTGCCGCAATTGCATTCAGTTTTGCAGCCTGCCTTGCATCATCCCCTGCATTCGCGTCCATCACCGTACTCGACGATGCACAACGCCAGGTTACGGTGACCAAACCTGCACAACGCATCGTCAGCCTGGCACCGCATATTACTGAGATGCTGTTCGAGGCTGGGGCTGAAAAAAATATCATTGCCGTTACTGATTACAGCGACTATCCAGAAGCTGCAAAAAAACTGCCTTCCATCGGCAATATCTTTGCCCTGGATCTGGAACGTCTGCTCGCACTCAAACCTGATCTGGTCATTGTCTGGGGCACAGGCAATGCGAAAATCCTGGCCAATAAATTGCGCAGCAACCACATCACGGTCTTTGAAAGTGAACCTCACAACTTTGAAATGGTGGCTACCTCGATAGAAAGACTGGCGACACTGGCTGGCACTGAAAACACAGGCAAAGCCAATGCGCAAAAATTCAGGCTGCGCCTCGACAATCTGCGCAAGACCTATCAGTTGCCAGCATCAGCAACACCAGTTAGCGTGTTCTATCAAATGATACGCAGGCCACTGATGACCATCAATGACACGCACATGGTGTCCGACTCCATACGTCTGTGTGGCGGTAGAAATGTATTTGGTCAACTCAAGGAACTTAGCTCCACCATCACCAATGAAGCAGTGCTGGCAGCCAATCCAGACGTGATACTGACTAGTGGAGAAAATGTGGATAGCCTGGTGGACTGGAAGCAATTTCCCATCCTGACATCGGTAAAGAAAAACAATTTCTATGCTGTCAAAGGTGACTGGCTGAACCGTGCCGGGCCACGCATACTCGATGGTACAGAAGCACTCTGCAAGCATCTTGCCACAGCAAAAGCAAAATAGGCGCGCGCAGCAAACAATTCATTTTGCAGCGATAATGTGTGTCTTGCTTGCTGCTGCAAGCTCAATTGATTGATTGCTTCTCATGCGCCAAGGTATTTTGTTTGCAGGCTCCGCTTATCTGCTCTGGGGCCTGTTCCCCATCTATTTCAAAGCCCTGCACGACGTACCAGCACTGGAAATTTTACTGAACCGCATGCTATGGTCATTGTTATTCCTGGTCGGTGTACTGACCTGGCGCAAGCAATGGAGCTGGGTCAGGGTAGCTGCGAAACAACCTAAACTGATTGCCGGTTTTGCCCTCAGTGCGCTGCTGTTGTCTGCCAACTGGTTTGTGTATATCTGGGCAGTCAACCACGGCCATATAGTTGATGCCAGCCTTGGTTATTTCATCACACCTCTCGTCAACATCCTCATCGGTTCCGTCCTTTTGCGCGAAAAACTGCGCGCTGGCCAGTGGCTGTCAGTAGCACTGGCTGCTGTAGGTGTCGCCTGGTTGACCATACAGACAGGTCATTTGCCCTGGATAGGCCTGGTGCTGGCGACAACCTTTGGTACTTACGGCTTGCTACGCAAGACCTCTGCACTAGGCGCGCTTGAAGGCTTGTCGCTGGAAACCGCCCTGCTCTTCCCGTTTGCTTTTGCATGGTTATGCTGGATGACTGTGCAGGGGCAAAACACTTTCATCGCCAGCGGTGTCGATATCAAAATGCTGCTACTCATCAGCGGCCCGATTACAGCCATCCCCTTGTTGTTGTTTGCTGCAGGTGCCCGGCGCATACCGATGACAACGCTGGGGCTATTGCAATATATCTCGCCCCTGGTGCAATTATTGATTGGTGTCTGGCTATACCATGAGCCCTTTGATTCAAATAAACTGGCAGGTTTTATCGCTATCTGGGCAGCTTTGGTCGTGTATTCGGCTGAGGGATTATGGCGTAATTTCAGAGCTGTCAAAATCGAAGTAAAACAAGGCACTTAGGCATCAAATCGTCCCAAAAAGCCACGGAAAAGCCGCGCTAATGGTTTCGTGTTAAACTGCCGCCTACGCTAGGGGTCCTGGGAATATATATTTCCGGGTGAGAGAGTCCCTTCTACCTGATCTGGATAATGCCAGCGAAGGGAAGCGCAAAGTCCCGGCTGTTCTTGCTTCTTTGTTTGCTCCCGCGCTGTCACCCACAACGCACCAAGAGCAAACCATGTCTACTAACACTGTATTACGTCCTCGCTTATTACGTCCCACTGTCATTGCCTTTTCCATTGCCCAGGCTTGCTTGTTGCTATCTTCTGCCCATGCCCAGAGCGCACCTGGCAATGATAAATCGCTGCCAGAAGTAACCATCACTGGCAACAAAGGCACAGAAACCAAGGTTGAACGCAGCAAGGTCACTGGTTTTATTGATGCAGCGCTGCTGGATACGCCCAACTCAGTGAATGCCTTCAGCACGACACAGATGCAAGACTTGCGTATACGCCAGACTACCGATGCGATGAAGTTTGATGCCAGCGTCAATGATGCTTATAACGCCATTGGTTATGCCGAACAATTTTCGATACGCGGCTTTGCCCTGGATAATTCCAGCAGCTATCGCAAGGATGGTTTTGCCATACCAGGTGATGCCTCCATCCCGCTGGAAAACAAGGAGCGCATAGAAATACTCAAAGGCATTGCAGGCTTCCAGGCTGGTTTCGGCACACCGGGCGGCATCATTAATTATGTGACCAAGCGCCCTGCCAGCTATGCCGTTCGCTCCGCCACATTTGAAATCAGTGAACGCGGTACTGTGTATGGCGCCGCGGACATAAGTGACAATTCCAGCGACAAGCAATTTGGTTTCCGCATCAATGCAGCAGGTGAACGCCTGCGCTCTTATGTCAAAGGTGCGGATGGCCAACGCCAATTCGTTTCTGCCGCATTTGACTGGCACATCACACCGCAAGCCCTCTTGCAAATCGATGCTGACTACCAGCATAAATCGCAATTGTCAGTACCCGGCTTTCAATTATTCAATGGCACGGATTTGCCACGCGGTATCCCTGCTGACCTGATGCTGAATGCCCAGCCCTGGGCAAAGCCAGTAGACACCCGCAACAGCAATCTGGGTCTGCGTTTTGAATATCAGATCAATGCTGACTGGCGCGCCAGTGTCTCTGCCAACAAGCATGAATTCAAGCGTGATGACTACACCGCCTTCCCTTATGGCTGTGGTGCCGCCAATCTGTATCCGGGCTATTGCGCGAATGGCGACTATGATGTGTACGACTATCAAAGCGTGAATGAATCCAAATCACTGTGGGGTACGCAAGCCCTGCTGAATGGCAAATTCAATGCGGGTGGCATGCAGCATGAGTTGGCTGTGGGTCTCAGCAATTCACAGCGTAAAGATTATTTTGGTGACTATGTGTATGACTATGCGGGCAGCAGTAATTTGTTCCGCCCTGTCAGCGTAACGCCATCGGCAAATAAAACCGGCCCGGTCTTCTTGCGTCGCACAGACAAGGAATGGTCTGCATTTGTACAAGACATTATCAGTCTACAAGATAATCTGAAACTGCATCTGGGCCTGCGTCACTTGAACATCTCGCGTACGCAGTTTGATAATCCTGGCTATGACCAGAACAAATTCCTGTCGACCGCAGCGTTAGTATTTAAACCGACGCAGCAAGTTTCTGTCTACGGCAGTTTTGCACAAGGCCTGGAGCATGGTGGCATCGCTCCTTTCGGTACCAGCAATGAAAACAAAATGCTGAACCCAGGCAAATCCACGCAAATTGAATTTGGCGTGAAGGCAGATGTACAGCGCGACTTGAGCCTGTCTGCTGCCATATTCCGCATCAAGAAGCCACTGGAATATACCAATAGCAGCAATACCTATGTCAGCAATGGCGAAGCCTTGCATACAGGACTGGAACTCTCTGCACAGGGCAAGCTGAGCTCGCAACTCAATCTGGGTGCCAGTCTGACTGCGCTGGATGCCAAACAACAAAACACTGGTATCAGCAGCCTGGACGACAAGCGCGTCATGAATGTGCCACGCTTCAAATCTACTGTGTATGCTGATTATGCCGTAACTGAAGTCAAGGGTTTGAATCTGAATGCGAGCTGGCAATATGCCAGCAGCAAGGCATTCAGCCCGGACAATAGCGTGACTGTGCCCAGCTACCATGTCGTGAATCTGGGTGCGCGCTATGCCACGCAAATCGGCAGTACTGCAACTACCTTGCGCTTCAATATCGACAATGCCCTGGACAAGTTTTACTGGCGTGATGTGACGCAATCCCTGGGTGGTTATTTATTCCCTGGTGCGCCGCGTACTTATAAACTGTCGGCGCAATTTGATTTCTGATGGATTCTCTTATAAAAAAGACAGGTTCAAACCTGTCTTTTTTATTTCCATTGTCTGCGCGTCTTGAATATTGCCTGAACTATGGGTACAGCAGCACTGCTATCTTGCGACGAGCTGCTCTGGTTTTCTGTTATCGCATTTTACCAATTTGCACTTAAGAGCCCGAATCCGGCGAGAATATCCCAAGCTGCATGCTCAATAATACCTGCACGGATATTGCCACGCCATTTGGCGAGTATTCCCAGGAACAGACCATGCAACACAATGGCTATTACTGAGCTAAGACCTTCATATGCATGTCCAATACCGAATAGGATGGCCTGTAGCAAGATGGCAATACCGACATTTCCCGTCATTAAAGCAAGCTGACGCTGGAGATAACCCCGAAACACGATCTCTTCACATATACCGGCACTGATGGATAAACATATCCAGGCAGTGATTCCGAACAAGCCAGTCGGCCTGGAAGAAAGTATAGGATTACTGGATTGCGAAACCTGATCAGGCAAGAGATGATGCACACCAGATGAACATGCATAAATCAGCACAAGCGCCAGTACGGCATAGGCACAATCACTGATCAATTTATTCGGCGTGAAGGACTTGAATTCAAAAAATTCCAGCACTGAACGGCCATAGCCCTGCATGCCCTTATAAATGAAAAATGCCCAGTACCAGAGTATCGCAATCATGATCAAATTCGTCTTGAGCATTTGAGATGGATCAGGCGTCTGGCTAACAGCAGGTTTGTTTGAAACATTCAACACCCCAGCCACCAGCAAAATCATGACTATGCCAAACAAAGTCAAGGTATGCCTTGGTGAGGCCAATAATTTCTTTGGATTTTCTATCGTTCCGGTCGCACTTGCTGAATTGTTATAGAGTTGGTTCATGCTGGGCATATCCTTATATTTGTTGAATATCAAGTGTGATAAAACATCAGAAAATTTTATCGATGTGATGCAAACCCGATGAAGAAAGGCAATGTGCTCCTGTCATTTCGCCTCGCCTCTATCTTCAGGTTTTTACTTCCACAAAACACGGGATGCATGATCCTTATGCTTTGAATTTTTCATTGCCTTGACTTAACAGCCTAACGAAGAATTTCAATGCGGCTGTCGTGCGATCCAGATCACCCGTACTCATATATTCCAGCACCAGGCCATCGATCACGGCACCGCATAGAGTCGCGATGGTACGGCGCTCGGCTGACTCAGGTATGCCATGTTCAAGCACTTCCAACCAACTGGAACTCGTATCGGATAGAAATTGCGCATAGACTGCGGGGTTTTGCAGTGCCAGCACTTGAACCTCAAACAACAAGCGCACATAGCGAATATTTTCGCTATCGGTAATCCAGTTCCAGAACGACTCCATACTCGCTTCGCCCCGGGTCGCATGCATCATGCTGATCACTGATTGCTGGACACGAGCGCGCACCTCCTCCATCACGACAGTGATCAGTTTTTCCTTGGATTCAAAGTGGTAGATTAATAATCGCGCACTGGTTCCGATTTTTTCTGCCAGTGGCCGCAACGATAACTCGGCCAGTCCATGGGCCAGAAAATAGTCAAGCGCGTTATCGCGCAATTCATCTCGTCTGTTCATGAAACGAATGTTACATGAAACAGTCGTTACATACAATTAAATTAATGCTCATGTGCATTTATGCCACATTTAAAAAGAGGGCATTGTGTTCGCGATGTGACGCAATCACTGGGCGGCTACTTGTTACCGGGTGTGCCACGCACATACAAAGTATCAGCGCAATTTGATTTCTGATACAGCATACCCTGCTCAAAAACTGATGCCAGTTTAGCTGGCATCGCTTTTTTATTGCCCATAGTACTGGTATTCAATACTTTACAGGCAATGCGTGGCATAAGGTCCAGACTATGTCATTCTTAAGGCTCGCATTCAAGCAAACCCATAGGCAATGACATGATGAACATCTTCAAGTATATTTTTGTGATCACAGGCAGCCTGCTCGCCAGTTTCGCAGGCGCAGAAGAAGTATTGAAATGCCGCGCCAGTTTCCCCGACTTTGGCAACGGCAAACGCCAGTTTGAAATACAGATAGACAAGCTGACAGATGGCAAGCTCGCAGGAAAAATTGACGGCAAGCCCGCCAATCAGGATATCAAGATGAAAGAGTACCCGATATCGCCTGCACTGGACTATGAAACAGATCCATATTCAGCCGCCTTTGGCAAGCTCAACGAAGCAGAAGTGGCCCTCACCCATATCCATAAATTGCAGCAGGATCCATACATAGCGCAAGAATCACTCGTTTCATTCTCGTTAAAAGACGTCAGCAAAGTTCACTATTACGATATGGTAGGCGGGGTGGGCAGCAAGGCCAACAAATTCGGCGGCACGGTCATTTTCGAAGCCTACGACAAGTCAGGAAAACGTCTTGGCCGCGTATTCAGGTCCATCATGGTCGCTGATTGTATTTGATTGAATCAGCCCTTGCCCCGCACAATCGCGAGGGCAAGGATAGCTGTGCAAGACGCAGCAAAAATTACACGTTCGCCCTGACCAAAAAATCTATACCGATTTCGCGCCAGGCTTCAATTTCTTTTTGCAACCAGTAAGCCACTGTTGGATGGACACTGACCCAGTCGCGTTTCATTTCCAGTTCAACTCTGCCCTTCATTTTCAGACGCACATCTTCAAAGTCAATTTCTGCGCGTGAATGCATGAGCATCACGGCCAGGCGCAGGGCCAGCACAGCCTTGGCAAAATCCTGGTCAGCCAGTCCATCCCCTACTTTGCGCAAGTTCCCTTTTTGGCTGAGGATGAGCTTGCTCATCACTCTTTGCTCGCGCGTGGTAAAGCCCGCCATGTCGGCGTTCTCTATCATATAAGCGCCGTGTTTGTGATAGCCAGTATGTGAAATCACCATGCCAACCTCATGCAAGATCGCGCTCCATTGCAATAAGCGCACGTAGGTGTCCCCAGCAGGCTTCAATTGCAGATATAGCGACTTCACCATATCTGCCACGCGGTTAGCGCGCAACATATCGGTACGGAATAAATTGGCAAAGGATTCTACGGCAACTTCACGGCGGTCACGCCTGGTCGCACGTAAATACAAATCCCACATCACACCCATGCGCAAACCGGCTTCTATCGGCAGCAAGACAGTGATATTGAATTCCGTCATGAGACCGATGAGTATGGCGAGCCCACCAACCACCATGGCCACTCGCTCAGGTTTGATACCGCTGAGTTCCAGTTGATCCAGCTGTCCGCATTGCACGCAATATTGTTTGAGGGCATTCAGGCTCTTCAGGGTCAAAGTGCCATCACCCAGACCACCTTTGCTGATAGCATCAGAAATCGCCCGCATGGTACCTGAGGAGCCATAAGCCTTGCGCCAGTGCTGCGGCTGGTAAGGTGGGGCAGCATCTTCAAACATGGAGCGTGCCGACAGGATGGCAGCCTCAAACGCAGCATCCGTCAAACGTCCATCCGGGAAGAAACTGGCACTGTGCCTGACCGTACCTATGCTGAAGGATTCCACCCTGAGGATTTCGTGGCCATTACCAAGTATCACCTCAGTCGAACCACCACCGATATCAAGCACCAAACGGCGCTCGCCAGGCACTGCCACCGCATTCGATACACCTATATAAATCAGGCGACCTTCTTCTTCACCAGAAATCACTTCGATAGGACAACCTATGGCAGCCTCAGCCAGCGGCAATAATTGCGCGGCATTTTTTGCGATGCGTATGGTATTGGTGGCGACTACCCGCAGGCTTTCTATTGGGTAAGCATTCAGGATTTCACGAAAGCGTGCCAGGCAATTAATTGCCTTTTGCATGGCCTCTGGCGTCAGGTTGCCATTCTTATCCAGGCCTGCTGCAAGGCGTATAGGGTCGCGCGCGCTTTTGATGACTTTGATGACGTCACCTTCATGCCGCGCAATGTGCATGCGAAAACTGTTGGAACCCAGATCAACGGCGGCCAGCATGCTTTTTATCCTTTACTGAGTATGAGTGTAGTATTCAAAAAAACGAGTAGCAAAAAACAAATCAATTACACAATTAGGACTTACGCAAAATTGTCCCAGCAAGGCGTAGCGACGAAGACAGTACTTTAGTACGGCTAGGAGCTGCAACGCAGCTGGGGCGGTTTTGCGTAAGTCCTAATAATAAGCATAAATGATATTAATCATTCTTTATGACCTTACAGTGACCTTGATAAGCCGCGGTGGTCTGTGCACCACAAAATACTCAAGACTGCACAAAAAATCTTCTCTGCATGGCTTCCAGCCCCGTTGTCTTCAGCACTTCAGCCAGGCGCTCTGCCGGTCGTTTGGCTGGCAAACCCTTGTATTCTGCCACGATGAGTTCATTCTTCATTGAATGCTCCCATCCTACCAGTTCTGTGACCCTGACCTGATACCCATGCGCTTCCAATTGCAGGCAACGCAGCACATTGGTGATTTGGCTTCCAAATTCACGCGTATGGATGGGGTGACGCCACATTTCTGACAGCGGATTATTCTTTACCGCATCACCCTTGGACTTGCGCAACTCTGCCGCCACCTCTGCCTGGCAGCAAGGCACCAGCACCATGAACTGGGCCTTTTTCTTGAGAGCGAACTGTATCGCATCATCAGTAGCTGTATCACAGGCATGCAAGGCAGTGACGATATCAATTTTTTCTGGCAAGGCAGATGAAGTAATCGAATCGGCAACTGACAAATTCAAAAAAGACATGCCCGGAAAATCCAGCCGTTGCGCCAGCTCGGTTGAACGCTGCACCAGTTCATCGCGAGTCTCTATGCCATAAATCCTGGCCTTGCTTTGTGCCTGTTCTGACTTGAAGAACAAGTCATACAGGATAAAGCCCAGGTAAGACTTGCCCGCACCATGATCCACCAGGCTGATATCGGCATGGTCTTGCTGCAATTTCTGCAATAGCGGCTCTATGAATTGGTAGAGATGATAAACCTGCTTGAGCTTGCGGCGACTATCCTGGTTCATCTTGCCATCACGCGTCAGGATGTGCAGCTCCTTTAGCAACTCCAGTGACTGACCAGGACGTATCTCATGCTTTTCCTGCGTCTCAGGCGCGGCCTGCTTGTTTGCGCTGCCAGATTTCTTTTTCATGGTAATAAGCTCACTCAAAGTGATGTGGGCATGATAGTCCCGCAATGAATCATATGACAGAAGGCCAGAGTGCACCTTTGTCTTATATTGTTATTGCATTTTATGAGGAGTATGACATCAGCCGTGCTGCAAAAACAAAAAAGGACTCAGGTATGACACCTGAGTCCTTTGTTTTGGTAGGCCGTGCGGGATTCGAACCTGCGACCAACGGATTAAAAGTCCGCTGCTCTACCAGCTGAGCTAACGACCCGAAGACCAAAATTATAGTGTGTTTCGGCCACGCTGTCAACGGCGCTAAAGGAATAAGGAACTACAGGTAAATCAGGCTGGCCTTGTTTTATCGCCTTGTCATAGGAAAGCAAGGTCCGCAAGGGCAGTATAGCGCCGTCGTCATTATGCAACGGCACTATGAAACCTGGCTTACTTCAATGCAGCCAAACGGCTCTTGGCTGCCTGGGCAGCTTCAGTATCCGGGTATTTGGCCAGCACGCTTTCCAGTACTTTTTTGGCAGCAGGTTTTTCCTTGAGTTCGATATGGCAAGAGGCGATATTCAACAAGGCGTCTGGTGCTTTGGGATGATCAGGATAATTCTTTACTACTTGCTGCATGTTCAAAATGGTATTGCGGAAGTCACGCTGAGCAAAGTAAGAGAAGCCTAGCCAGTATTGTGCAGATCCGGCAAAGGCAGACTGCGGATAGTTCGTCAGGAAATTGGTGAAAGCCGGCGTTGCCGCTTTATAGTCACCTGCCTTGAACAGGGCCATGGCGGCATCGAAAGTACGCTGTTCATTGACGTCTACAGTCGCTTCCTGGCCATCAACGGTCATGCGCTTGGGCTCCATCTTGCGCACGCGATTATCGAGGTCCACATAAAAGTCTTGCTGGCGTTTTTGGGTGTTTGCAAGATCATTCGATAAGACTTCTATCTGACCACGCAATTTGGAAATCTCTGCGCGTAGCGCTTCATTTTCATTTGCCAGTTCCAGCGCCGTGCCCTTGTCTGCCTTGGTCTCCAGTTTGGAATCGAGCTTGACATTGACCGCATCCACTTTTGCCCGCAAGTCGAGTATGGCTTTGCGCGCTTCATCGTCGTCAAAAATACCGGCAGATGCCATGGAGGGCAAAAATGCGCAAGACAGCGCGGCAGCAAGAATGGTAGTGCGTATGGAATTGAGTTTCATGGCAATCTGAAAAAATGGATACGCACCGCATCTTCAACTGAAAGATGCAGCGCCAAATGCAAAGAAAGCCTCAACCGAGGCTTTCAAACACGAGATTACTTGTACAAAATATCGGAACGGCGATTTTCTGCCCAGGAAGCTTCATCGCTACCTGTTGCCTTTGGTTTTTCCTTGCCCAAAGAAACAGCTTCGATCTGCGCATCAGACACACCCAGCAGTGTCAGGGATTTGCGTACTGCTTCTGCACGCTTTTGACCCAAGGCCAGATTGTATTCACGGCCACCGCGTTCATCCGTATTACCCTGGATCAGGATATTGCGGTTTTTGTTTGTGCCCAGGAACTTGGCATGCGCGTCAATCACTGGTTTGAATTCTTCTTTTACAGCATAGCTGTCATAGTCAAAATACACGCTACGTTTAGCCAATGCACCTTGCGTCAACGGATCGACAGTTGCAGTGACTTGTTTCACTGAATTTGTGTCAGTGTTGGTCGCAGTTGTCGTAGTCGTAGATTTGTCTTCGACTTTTTTGTCTTCCAGAGGGACTTTGGAAGCGCAAGCTGTCATCAGAACAACGCTGGAAATCAAGATTGCCAGGGTTTTGGATTGGGATGTAGTACGCATTTTCTCTCCTGATTTAAAATAGATAAGCAATTAGTCAATACCGCTTATTTCATGAAAGGACCCCAGGTGGGCTCCCGAATATCTCCGGCCTGGACCGTCAATTTCTGTTTCACCTTGCCATCAATAGACACTACTGCGAGCGCACCACGACGGCCAGACTCGGTTGCGTACATGATGTATCGTCCATTTGGTGAAAAACTCGGTGACTCGTCCTTGGTGGTATCAGACAGTCTTAATTCCTGGCCGCTGGCCAAGTCCAGTGCATATAACTGGAACTTGCCATCACGACGTGAAATATAAGCCAAAGTCTTACCGTCAGGGGATATTCTTGGGGTGATATTATACGTGCCATTAAAAGTTACACGTTTAGGTTCACCGCCACTAACACTAATTTTATAGATTTGCGGACCGCCGCTGCGGTCGCTCAGGAAGTAAATCGACTGGCCATCTGCTGAAAACTGTGGCTCTGTATCAATGGAAGAACTGGTAGTCAATTTTTGCAGATTACCGCCATTGGCATTCACTGTAAAAATCTGGGTCTGGCCATCACGCGACAGTGCTACTGCCAGCTTACTACCGTCATGCGACCATGCCGGTGCTGAGTTATTACCCTTGAAATTGGCGACTTCAGTTCTTTCACCCGTGATCAGATTTTGCACCAGGATCACAGGCTTGCGCTTTTCAAAGGACACATAGGCGACCTTGGTGCCATCTGGTGACCATGATGGGGAAATAATGGGTTCGGAAGAACGCAAGGCGATTTTAGTACCCTCACCATCGGCATCCGCCACTTCCAGGCGATATTCAGAACCTGCCTTGGTCACATAGGCGATGCGGGTAGAAAAAATACCGCGTACGCCAGTCAGTTTTTCATAGATATCATCCGCTATCCTGTGCGCTGTCAGGCGTACATTGGCTGGCGGTGCAGTCACAGAGAAACCGGACAAGGTACTGGATTTAACTGTATCAAACAGCTTGTAACGCACATCAAAACGGCCATCGGCCAGGCTTTGCACACTGCCGACTACCAGTGCATCTGCCCCTTTTGATTTCCAGTCACCGAAATTGACGACTGCATTTTCATTCAGGACGACATTGGCGTCAATAATCTTGAAGTAACCACTGCGGGTCAGATCATCTCTGATAATGCTGGTCACTTGCTGAGGAGTAAGAGCCTCGTCGGTAAAGCCAGCAATAGCGATAGGTATCTGGTTAGAACCTACGCCTGACACTTCTACCCTGATCTGGGCATGAGCTGAGGCAAGTCCCGATAAATTAGCAACGGCAGCAATCACTGCAGTCACAGCAATTTTTTTCAACATGGACATCATCGGAGTTTATTCTTCCTTCATACGATAAACCAGCGTCAGGCTGGCAGGGACTTGACCAGTCTTGTCACGTGGAAAAGGAGCAGACTTTTCTATGCCTGCACCCACCGCGTCATCAAAACCGGGAATCCCAGAGGATTTAACTTTGCGTATTCCACCACGGAGTGATCCATCTGGCAATAGGTTAATGCTATATTCCACTGTAGGATTACCGGCCGTGCTGTCAATTCCGCTGAAATTAGTGTTGGATCTGACCTTGGCGGCAATTTTTGCGATATAACTTGGGTCACCGCGGTTATTCCCGGTGGATTTTTCACTGGTCCCAGAGCCACCACTACCTGTAGTTGCTGCCTGTTTGGTAACGCGAGCCAGTTCATCCTTGAATAGTTTGTCGGTCTTTTCTTTTTCTTTGGCCAGCAATTTCTTTTTCTCAGCTGCTTCCTGGGCTAATTTTTCATCCTTGCGTTTTTGCTCGGCAAGTTTTTCTTGCTGTTCTTCTTTGCGTTTTTTCTCAGCCAATTCGCGCTGATGCTCTTCTTCTTTTTTCTTTTCGAGCAATTTACGCTTTTTTTCCTGTGCCAGGGCGATTTCAGGGTCTTCCTGGCGCACTTCTTCCTTGACCGGTACAGGCTCTTTAGGTTTTTCTTCTATGATGGGTTCGGGAACGGGGACAGGTTTGGGGGCGGCTTCGCGGGTGGTCATGTCCCAGGCCTCGGCCTCGATGACGGGGCTTTCTTTATTTTGCCAGCTCACGCCTATCCACAAAAAACTTAGCAAAACAATATGCACGACAGCAGCCAGTGCGATGGCTCGCAATTTCCCTGTCTGCTGCTGATGAAAATCCGGATGTGCTTGATTAGAAACCTGATTCATAGTCCTTAAGACTTTATTTGCCTGACTTGGTTCCGGAAGTGTTGACCATGTCAGTGACAAAAAATGCGCATTAAAGTTGTAACAGCTGAAATTATAAACCGCAACTGGCTTTTTCCCCAGAGTTCGTCACAAAGTACGAAGTCTGACATCTATATTAACGCATAACAAAAAACCAATCCGTGTAAAATTTGTAAGCGATTTGCGTATATGCTGGAGAAGATGGTCTGAATGCAGCTTCACTCCATCCTTCCGTTTAGGTGCCAATGATGTCAAAAATTCATTCCGCACTGACTCATCTCACAGAGCGAAGGAAAATCATGTCACATTTACCAACCCCAGGTGCCGTCATTTATGCCAAGGACTTGAGCAAACTCAGCTGTTTTTACGAACAGGTCTTGCAACTGACCGCAACTCATGCTGATGACGACTACACTATTCTTGAGTTGCCACATTTTCATTTAGTCATCCACGCCATACCTGCACAGATTGCAAGTACTTTTCAGATATCGACTCCGCCACAGCGCCGGGCAGACACCGCCATCAAATTAATGCTGCCTGTTGCCAGCATCAGCAAAGCCAGGGATACCGCAGTTAGCCTTGGCGGGCAAATAGATGGAGCAAATTATGAATGGGAATTCCAGCATTACCGTATCTGCGATGGGCATGACCCTGAAGGCAATGTCATTCAAATCAGGGAATTCTTGCCCAAATAAGTGCGATAGTAAGCCTGAATCTTGTATTGTGTTTTGAAACTTTCAACTCCTTAATCTGTCCATTCCATCTTTAACAGATGAATGAATAAGATGATGGACAAAGCAGACAAGCTCAGCAAGATCACTATTTCTTTGCACTGGATCACAGCGGTCGTCATCATAGGTTTATGTGTTGCGGGCGTATATATGACGCGCGCGGAGGCCTGGGCTGTATATCCGCTACATAAATCCATAGGCGTGCTGGTCTTTTTTGTCGCCTTCTTGCGTGTCATCTGGCGAATCAGGGAAGGCTGGCCAGCAGCAGCGGCAAATTACTCCCAAATTGAGCGGCGAATGGCAAAGATCGTCAAATGGGTATTGATCATGGCTACGCTCGCCTTGCCCATCACCGGCATGCTGTTTTCAGGTGCCAGTGGTCATGGCTTTGGCATATTTGGCCTGGAAATCGTACCAAGCCAGCATATGCCTGGCGACCCCGCCCAGGTATTAGCCTACAGCGAATTCTGGGCAGAGACAGGTGCAAGCTTGCACCAGGCAACTGCCTACATACTGATTGCTGCCATTCTTTTGCATTTGGCTGGTGTATTCAAACATCACTTCATCGATAAAGATGCCACCTTAAAACGCATGCTGGGTAAATAATTTATCATACTGGCGATGTATTCATGATGTTGAAAAATTGCTGTATGCATCTTCTTTGAAGATCAATTATTCATTTTGAGAAAGCCGCAAGCATGCGCCAATCCATTTCTACGCTAAGACAACAACTGACAGAGGTGAGCTGGTTTGGTTTTCTAAAAATACTGGTGATGGTTTTCATAGGGAGTCTCTTGCTGGCTAAAGCATTGCCATCTTATGCAGTGCTGTTAAAGAAGGTGACGACGATTACCTTGTTGCTCATGATTGTCTTAAAAGACTTGCTGGGAGCACCCTCAGCCATACACAGGGCAAAGGCAAGCAGGCAGCATGGTGGCAATTGGCGGCAATTTCTCGCCGCGCTTCTGCCACCAGAATTTCCAGCTGTATTGCGGTTGGAGCGCACCATGTGGGCCGGATGCTGGCAATGGCTGACAAGAAAAACACCTGCGGCACCTGTTCCAGGGAGGGTCTTTGGTTTTTGGGACAAGGGTAGCTACAGCACTATCTTCATTGTCATCCTGCTTGCTCTCGCCACTGAAGTACCCTTCTCTGCACTGATGGTCAGTTTGATGGCACCTGATGCGCATACTCGCGCGCTTGTCCATGGCATCATGCTGATGCTGACGATGTATTCCATGGTCTGGTTGCTTGGTGACCGCTACTGGGTCAGGCACAGCTACCACGTGCTAACCGGAGATGCCTTGCACCTGCAACTTGGCAGCAGAAGCTCAGGTGTGATTCCTTACGCAGCCATTTGCAGTTGCGAAAGATTTGCTACCGATGATAAGCAGCCATCATGGAAAAAATTTGATTACCCAGAAAATTCCATCGTCATTACTCCTTTTGACAAACCGAATCTGCTCATCAAACTATATGCAAATGCGCAGGTGCAATTGAATCATTTTCAATTACAAAAAACTGATGTGCAGCAGATTTACCTCTATGTTGATGAGCCAGGGCAGCTAGCGGCGGCGCTGCAAGTCTGTCTGGCAACCCAGGAAATAGCTGTACAGTAAATTGATATGAGAAAAAAGTGATGCAATTTAAAAGCCTGACAGAAACTGATATCAATGCATTGCTGGAGATGCTCATAGCCCTTGGCCATAGCGATGGCGTCGCAGAAATACACACGGACGCAACTGCACTGAAGCTGGCACTGTTTGGTAAAAATCCTGCTATCGCCGCCAGGTTTGTTGTGGTGAATGAAGTCATTGCCGGTTTTGTCATTTACTCCTGGAAATGGGGCAGCTTCACAGGTGTGCGCGACATGTATATGCAAGCCATCTACATACGCCCAGAATTCCGCCGTCAGGGCCTGGGCCTCGCCATCATGCAACAGCTGGCCAGTATCGCTGTCGATGAAGGCTGTTCCAGAATAGAATGGTTGACAGTCAAGGACAAACAAATGAGTAAGGAGTTTTATGACTCCATCGGTGCAGTAGAAGCAAGCCACATGGTAGTGCGCCGCGTACAGGGCGAGGCTCTGTACAAGCTGGCTGGATCATGACTGTTTGTAAAATTTATGAAATTTTCATTCCCAATTTTGAAGTCAATTTTTGAAAATTGCTTAATTTTCTTTGATAAATACGGGAATAATCACCTGCTCTAAAACATTCCCATTGATGTCTTTGATCCAGCAACTAGATGGCCCTCTTCCCACATGAATTTCAAAACTATGATAGTTAAATTCATTAGGCAAATGTAGATTTGTTTGATTTAAAAGATTTTCGTGCATATGCCAACTTAATTTTTTATCGTTTTCCTCATATTGAATCCACCCAGATGTGTCCCACTGATGAATCATATTTTGCATAAAATAATAATTGATTATATAGGGAGCTGTTTCACGATCTACAGGGTGATTGAACTTGATATAAATTTTCTTCAATTCATCCCTAGTGATTGCTTGACCAAATGTAGGAAATGATTCAATTATTTGAAACTGACTTTCCTCTGCACTTTCTTCTTTTCTCACTTCTGTCGCTTCCCTAATCACATCATCTAAGCCGCCCTGATCTTTATTGCGCCTTGAAACCTCTTTTAAAAATCCATCAACTGTGTACATCCAAAATTTCTGGTCACTTTCCAAGAAAAATTCTTGGACAAGTTCTGGTCGTGGCCCGATGGTTTTCCCCGAATGTATTAACCACCAGTCTTCTTTTTCATCATCAGTAATAAAAATAATCGGCTTCAAAGATTCTTTCGATTTTTTTATAATTTGATTCCAAACAATTAAATCTCCGAAATTTTTTTGAAGATCACCAGATTTATCTTTGCTACCATCCATATAGCCTGGTGGTATTTCATCTTTATAGCGCTGCTCACCTTCTGTAAAAATTTTATCCGTTACCTCAGCTGTCAATGTATCACCAGTTTTCCCTTCAAAAAGCACTTGAACAAAATCCAAAACTTCATCATTTACCAAGCGAGATAACAGAAGTTCTTTATAATTCTTGAGTTTTGGAGTTAGGTCTGCAAAGAGCTTATTAAAACTGTCCAGATCAGAACCATCAAGCGAAGGATGTTTTTTTGTAGACAATTTTTTTTGCAACTCCGCAAACATCTTAATTGCTGCATCGTATTCTTGTGCCTGTTTAGAAGTTACAGAAAGTCGATTTCGGAGAAACTCAAGTGCTGCGTGATGAGGTAAAAATAGACGGCCCTCAAATGATTTCAATACAGACATGAGACTATCTCTAGCCGAAGTAGAGTATCTGTACAAATTCAACACGACATTTGCATCAACAGCAAAAATACAAGTTTCCCATAAAATCTGAAACTCTTCTATTGTTGGTCTGAAATGACCTGGGAAAATTGATCGCATAATATATTGAAACTATAAAAGTTTATTTGATTTTTTTTGCGAATTTTACTTCGCACTAAGCTTAGATCAGGCGTTTCAGGCGTCGCAAATACTGACCCGGTGTGCCCACATTCAGATAATCCTTGCCATCAAATACAAAGCTGCGTTTTTGTACTGTGCCGGTATAGGCACGCATGACATCGGCAAATACGTTCATGACGATGGTGCCACCCAGATGCGGGTGATTTGTATCCATCTCCACGGTATAGGTACCAAAATAGGCATACGGGCTGGCAGTGGCAAAACTGTCTATCAACAGGGAGTGCGGTACTTCCCATGGCTTTTTCGGTGTCAGCCAGGAAGATTGTGGCTGGCCACTGAAAGGGTCGGCCGGTATCGCCAGTGGCGGATTTTGCGAAATCATCAGGCTGAAATGGCCGCTCTTATCATAGACCCAGTAACCTGCTGATGGATTACCCCAGGGATAAGTTTTCTTGGTTGGGTCGCTGGAGTCGTCACCGATATCCCAGGCTTCGACCATTTCCCAACTACCGATGAGGGTTTGTGCATTGAGGCTCATTTGAAACTCCTTCTGCAATTTTGTGAACAAGCTATTTCGGGAAACCTTCATTAATCCAGGTCTGGAACATGGCAACCTGTTCTTTGGTAAAGGGTGGGTAAGGTGGTGGTGGCATGCCGCTCTGTGACAACTGACTTAATACCATACTGGCATTGAGCCTGACATCATCATATTTGGTCAGGTCCAGCCGCCACATCATTGAGGCACGAAACTGATTGAACAGCGGTGCGATATCTTTTTCAAACGAAACCTGGCTCATGATGTCAGCTCCATATTATCTACAGGAATTTTCCAGACACAGCCGCTACCGGCACGTGCACGTATATCTTTTTTTGCAGTGAACTCAAAATCACCAAAGTCCACTACATACATAAAAACGCCATCTGGCGAGAAAGCGACATCAATGGGCCTATGCCAGGGTACGGATGCCAAAGCAGGCAAGGCATGCTTGCTCCAGTCACTAGTATCTACCCGGATAAGATTGCGCCCTACCCTGGGCCCCGGTGGCCCGGTCATGGGGCGTTCATCACCAAATTGCGCAACGACGAGATCACCAGCATGGCGCAGCCCGGCAGGTATCTGCGCCATCTTGACTGCGCAAGCGTTAACATCGAAGGCCAGCAAGGGTGTTTCTGGTGCTGGCAATTCACTATGATTGCTGAGCACAAAGGCTTGCCCTTCGCCTTGCGAATTACGATAGGCAAGTGCGTTAATGGGTAAGCCACCGAGATAGTCTGGCCAGCCATACCAGGCCCCAGGTTTTACCTCAAACAGAAAATCAGGGCAATTCCAGACAGGCCGCACACCACGCACGTCGGTACCCTGCTCTGTCGCTATCAATCTGCCATCCGGCAAAAACAATAAGCCAAAGGCATTGCGTATACCCCAGGCCACCAGTTCCAGGTCTGTACCATCCAGATTACAGCGCATGATGCTGGCGGTGCATGGTGTCTGGCCTTTCAATCGCGTCCCGCCTGCATGCACTTGACCAAAGCGGGCAAACGCGCTGGTAGAAATTTGCTGGCCTTCAGGGTCGGTAACGGTCGCAACGTGGTCGCCAAGCTCAATGTCATAGCCGGGTATATCAGGCGCATGCCTGGTCTCACGCAACCAGGCAAGATCGTGAGAGTCCGTGCCTATGATGCCGCTATTGGTCATGGCACCCTGACCGAAATACATTTTATTGTCTGGTCCTACTGCAACCATATTGGTGTGGTAATTGCCGAAGCCGGGCAAGTCATCCAGCAACACCGTCCACGCGTTTGTCTCCAGATCAAGGCGGCTGATGCGGCCCGGATAACCACCTTCGGAGATGATAAGGCTGTTGTCATGCCAGACCAGGCCATTGACTGGTTGGCGCAAATTATTCAATAACTCCAGGATACTACCGTCTTGATTGACGCTGAGGACTCGTCCACCCTTGGCAGCGCCATCAAATGGCAAACCCGTCTCAGCAATATATACCTGCCCCGCAGGAGAAACTGCCACGCTGCTGGGGAAATTAAGATTGCGCACATAGGCATGCATGGCCGTGCGTTCGCTTTGGTCTTTTGGCATTGTGAAGTGCCCGCCCGTCAGTCGTTATACATCATGCGCACGGCCAAAAAACACATATAGGCACCTGCCAGCAATTCCACGCGTTTGGGCAAGAAATTGCGTATCCAGTTGGCGAAGTAAAGGCCAAAGCAAGCCATGCCCGCACTGATGACACCGATGATGATGGCCGATGTCAGCACAGGTGCACTAGAAAAGCTGACGCCAGCACCAGCGATGACGTTATCAAGGCTCAATGCCAGAGGCAATCCCAGCAAAAACCCTGGGTGATTGACGAATTGCGGCAAGCCTTTGGCTTCACTCCGGTAAGCCAAGCACAAGATAACGACACCGCAAGCCAGCATGGCAAATGGCGCAATATTGGATGCAAGCGGCCCCAGTATGGCGATCAGGCCGCGTCCGAGAAACAGGCCCAGAATGGCAGCCCCCAGCTCGCAGGCGCAAAAAGCCATTGCCAGCATATGCATGCGTTTGCGCTGCATGGGTAAAAGCCCAAGAGAGGTGCTGGCCTGTAAATTGTCCAGCCCGGCAACGATACCAAACAAGATGACTTCAAGCATGTTGATCCTCCTTATCCTTCAAACCATAGATGCGCAATACTCCGCCCTGTTTACCAAATACCAGTGCGCCAGCCACCATATAATTACCCGCCACCGCTGGCCCCAGGCAATAACCATAACCACCATTCATGCCGCCGGTCTGATCACCCAGATCATCATGCCAGAGCATTTTCCCGCTATAGGCATCAAAAGCATACACGGCCACTTTTGAAGTTGAAAAGAACACCAGGTCATTGACGACCACGGGTGAGCTTAAACCTGATTCACCGGGTGTCCTGTACATCGGTGGTTGTGACTCTATATACAAACGTGGATCACTGTCATCCATGGCCCAGGCGTCTTCCAGGGTTTCCCAATCCAGTGCACGCATGAAAGGTGTAGTGCGGTAATCAATGCCAGCTTCTACATTGTGATAATTATTGCCGCCTACACCCATGTACAGACGCCCCAGTTTTGTATGAACTGCCGCAGTGCTATAGGTGCCGGAATAGTTTTCCTGGTCTTCTTCATCCGACGCCTGATTCGAGACATAGGGGTCGAGCCGCGGGTCATTGCCTGACACATGTGGGTCAACCGTGGGTATCTGGGTACCATCATTGTAATAAGGCAGCAATTGCCGCCAGTTCAGCAATTCCAGCGTCGCTGCATCCAGCCTGAAGAAGCCGCCATTCTTGCAGCCAGCCGTGACGATGCGGCGGCCATTGATGGTCATCAGGGTTGGTGACCCACCGAAATCAACATCGACGTCAGTAGCGCGGTAACTGCTTTCTACCGGTGGCTGGAAGAAGCCACGGAACTCACCAGACGATGCATCCAGCGACAAGATGCCGTTGGAAAATCCCTTGCTCGGCAAGGCACTGTCAGGTACGGGATTACCGGTCGCGCAGTACAGGCGATCCAACCGGTCGTCATATGCTATTGACGACCAGACCGAGGCACCACGTATGGCAGGATTATTTGGCCCCATGGAATACATTGCTGGCAAAGTGCCACTCACCGATTCTGGCGGCAAGACATTGGGCAAATTGGGCACGCCTTCTTCGTACTGGCAGGTACAGTATATCCATTGCACCTGGCCGGTCTGGGCATCCATGGCATAGATGAAACCAAAGCAACCTGGATTTTCACCCTCGCCCATACCAACGAAGACCAGACCATCATTATTATTGCCATCAGTAGCGGCTATCACAGGGGACGACCAACCAGCCGCAGGCACACCGACAGAGACATCACCAAGATTGGATGTAGGCTGATTGAAATCAGGATCGGCATGGCGCAAATCCACCACCCAATTTAAACTCAGGTCAGCTGCATTCAGGCAATAGAACTTGCCATTGAAAGCACTGAAATAGACTTTATTGTCCCAGATAGCCGGGGTACAACCCATGCCCATAAAGCCATGCGTATCGCCCTCTGCAGGATCTATCGGCCATTCATAATGTGCCACCGTCGTGCCGCTGGACAATTCTATCTTCATGAACTTGCCACCATTGGCACCCGGCAGTTCATGGTTATTGGCCAGACCTACATACAGGTAGCCATCCACTATCGCCGGTACGGACAAGACCGGACCTGGGATAGCCAGATCATGCAATAACTCGAATTGGCCAAGCGTGTCGCGACGGATATCACTACCCTGCACCTCACCTGTGTGCGCGGTATCGCCATGGAACATCCACCAGTTAGTTTGCGTCATTGCTGCTCTCCAGAATATCAGGCGGGAATATAATCAAATGTGGGACCAGCAGTCTGGCCGGGAACGATTTCCTGCGCCATCAGTAACTGCGCCTGCTCTCTCAGGGATTGCATGGACAGCAAAGCCAGTGCGAGATTGTCGGGTTGGCCGTTAAAGACATTGTGCAACTTGCGCAACATGTCAGAGTAAGTACTGTTAAAAGTCAGATTCAAATCGACAATGCGCGGCTTGCCCGTATAGCTATGCCTGTTTGGGTTGCTGATGACAGGGTAAATACCGCCAGCATCAAACTCTATCCGGTGGCCTTCAAATACCCAGGCTGGCTGCCCTTCTCTTGGCACCGGATTGGCGATCAATTTGCGGCCATGATAAATCTCTGCGTATTTATAGTAATGCGCCAGTTCATGTTCGGGGTCGATGGGGCTGGTATCGCTGCCCTCGCCTTGTTCAACGATCATATCAATCGCCGCCAGCGCGGTTGCCTCATCATAGACACCCTTGTTTTGCAATTCCCTGAAACCCGTCACCAATTGCTTTTCAGGCGGACCGGTAAAGATATTGCCCATCTTGGATAACTCAGAAATCTCTTTTTTAATGTGTGCGTAAAACTGACCTATGGTTACGCCCTCAGACGGTGGTGTGCCGCCATCCACAGTCTTTTCAGGTTCTTCTATCACCATGAATACATCCAGCAGCAATTGCTTGGATAGCGCTGCGAGGGGCACGATCAGGCTGTCTTCCACCGAACCTGGCAAGTTTCCTGGGTAGTGAGGAATAAAACGGGGATGATCAATTTTTGGATGCCCGCCGATGGCATTGAGGACATTGCAATCCAGCGACATGTGCAACATTTCTTGCTTGACGATGGATTTGATGAGATGCGCTATTTCCAGATTCTGGTCTGTCTTGATGGAATACAAGGCATACAGATAAGGTGGGATAGTGGAATGCTCAAGCTCTATGGCGGTTTGCATGGAATGCTTGAGCAACTTCAAGCGATGATCGAAGCTATTGTCATGGCATTCAATTAATGCCTGTTTGAGGCGAATCATGAATTCTCCCGATGGGTAACAGTCCACTGACGCTTGGTGTCTTTCTGAATTTGAAAGACATATTTAACATTTTTAATAGTCTATTTAACATCATCCATCATGATTGCAAAATGCGCAAGTGATTATCTAAAAAACAAATAAAAAATGACCTGCCTGTATCTTTCCTGTAACTCGTACCAGGAAGGCATGGCATCTACTCGCCACTTTCTGAATCCTCTGCCCATTGAAACCCGCCACAAGTACCGGATTTCAATACTTGCTGTGCAAGCACACAGGGCCTGCGATTTTCCATTGGCATAGTTTTTTTATATTTGCGAGACTTCGCTCCGAGCTCTCCGCCGGAGAGTAGTTGTGCGGCAAGAATGCCGCCAGGACTGTTTAGCTTCCACTGATTAAAAAGGATCACCATGAAACATATTTTAAAACTGACAGCTATCGCTTTCTCCAGCTTGATGGCCATGTCGTTTTCTGCTCATGCACAAGACAAAACGGCGCAAGAGCCTGAGTCCACTGCTGTGGTAGGTGCCGGTGTATTCTATGCACCTGAATACATAGGCGCAAAGAAAAATCGCTTTGGCCCAGCTATCTATGGCGAATACCAAAACAAGAACGGCTTCTTTGCCAGCACCATGCGCGGTGTCGGTTTTGGTACGAAAGTGGATGACTTTTCTCTCAGCGCAGCACTGGGTTACCGTGCCGGCCGTGAAGACTCCCGCGATTCAAAATCTTTGTTCAGCTCGGATGATTTGAAAGGCATGGGCAATATCTCCGGTTCTGCCATCGCCAATCTGCAAGCAAGCACTACATTTGGCCCAGGCATCAAAGCCAGCTTCAACGCCAATATGGCACTGTCTCATAGAGAAAACGGGAATGCCTATACTTTTGGCCTGTCAGCACCTGTATTCCAGGTCGCAACAGACAAGATAGAAATAGGTGGCAACCTGACGTATGGCGATGCAAAATACAACCAGACTTATTTTGGTGTGACGCCGACTCAAAGTGCCAATTCCGGCTACAAGGCCTTCTCGGCAAAAGCGGGCTTCTCACAAGCCACAGCCAACGTGGCGTGGACCCATGTGATAGACAAGAACTGGTCAGTACGTAGTGCTGTAGGCGTATCACAGGTAATGGGTGATGCTGGCGATAGCCCATTATCGAAAAAGAAAACAAATCCTTTAGTGATCACTACGGTTAATTATGCTTTCTGATTTTAACGATGTCCGTATGAGTAACTCATATAGTTAAAATAAAGATGACGGATATGGGTTCAGTTTGAACCCATATCCGTTTTTATTGCGCAACTTGTAAGCCGGTGCGCAAACTTCTGGTTTTGTTACGCAAATACGTATTTGCTGGCTCTGCTACATAACGTGCTACCAAACCAGCAAGTACCGCGCTCAGCAACAGGAATAAAAACAGGCAAGGCAAACGCATTTCATATGACAATGTCTTCTTGCTGACAACATTGCGCATGAGCGCCAGCACGATGATATGGAACAAATATAGCTCATAACTATGCCTGCCCATCCATCCCAGCCAGGTTAACCCTTTGCGACTTGCCCAGCCTTGCTCAGATGGACGTAATGTCGCCATCAAAAAAGCGGCGCTGCATAGTGAAATCAGTGTAAAACCTTCGATTTCATGCCCACCTATGCCACGCAAGTAAACGGTCGCCAAGGCTAGCATTGCAAACCAGCGCAAACAAATCGCAACAGTTTTGCTCAACTCAACTTTTTGTGCCAGCAATGCTATCAGGCTGCCTATGGCAATTGCATCAAAGCAGGCGAAATAGGCATACATGTATTCAATTTCATTTTTCAGATGCTGGCTGCGGTAGATTGGTGCGTAAACTATCAAAGCCAGGCAGAGCAAGACAAACAAACTCTGCTTGCGCAAGGTAATGCACAGCAAAGGCAAGCAAAGATAAAACATTTCTTCGACGGATAACGACCAATATATATTGAGACAATAATTAAAATAGCCCGCAGATTGCATGAGCACGTTGTGCCAGAATGTCAGCACTGACCCCGCTGCAATAAAAAAATATGAGGCAGGCATTTGATTACCATTATCCGCATTATCAAAATTCGGCACACCTAGTACACCTAGCGTGACAATGATGAGTAATGCCAGTAATAGTGGTGGCATGATGCGGGCAATCCGCAATAGATAAAATTCACGCCAGTTGATTTGCGCCAGACTACCCCAGCGCCTGATAGAGTTGGAAGTAATCAGATAACCGGAAATAGTGAAAAAGATAGTGACGCCATAATTACCATTCAATACGATGGCGCGCAATAAATCCGGCCCAAGAAAACTACCCAGAGGACTATCTTTCAAACCCAATCCAAGAGAAAAATGCAAAAGCAGGACCAGCAAAATTGCCAGCCCACGTAAAAAATCAATCCCTGCATTTCTGCTGCTTATATTTTCCTGCATGGGTAAGCATCCTTAAAACTCAATGAATACAAAAAAGAAGGGGGTTGACCCTGAATCAACACATTCGTTTCTTTGTATACCATATTTTCAGGGACGAACTACCTGCGGAATAAGTAAGGCAAACTTCTAGTGAGTAACCTGAGGCTTGACACGCAAGGCAGTGACAACGCCAACAATCAACAAAATGATTCCTAGTAAAACCATGGGTTCTGGCATGCGTTTGTTCAGAATGAATGCGTAGGCCAGCGCGGCCAGCGTCTCAAACACAATGAGCTGCCCTGCCAGATTGGTAGGCAAGCGTTGGCTGGCCTGGTTCCAGCACATCGTGCCCAGCCATGAGGCAAACAAACCGATGATCAGCATCAAGGTTATAAAGTATTGTGGCCGGGGTCCAAATGGCATGGCAAAGTCTTGCCCGGTCGCGCTCGTGTATATCCATAAGCTCAGATAACCGAGTAAAGCCAGCGGTAAAGTGGCAACGCCTTGGGCACTGGCCCAGACTCTGGGATTGCGGTCAGGGTGATGACGCAGCCAGTCTGCATTTCTTAATGGGTACCAGGTCCAGCAAGCCACAGCAACCAGGGCGAACAAGCCACCGATGAAATAGGTCTGGATATCTTTGTCGGAGGCCGTCTGCAACGCGGCTATTTCCACACTGTTGACACAGGCAACACCGGCAAAAATGATTAATAGCGATGGCAGCATGCGTCGCCAGGCGATGCTGCCATCGCGCTGAGCATTGCGATAATTGGCAGTGATGGCGATGACGACAGGCAGCGTTCCTATCAGCATGGTAGGTAATGGCGCACCAGAGCGTTGTATGGCACTGGCCAGGCAAAGGTAGTAAAGGATATTGCCCACCGCTGCCAGCTTCAATGCCTCTATCCAGTCTGATTTATTCAACAAGCGCAATTGACGCCTGTCCATCCAGGCTATCGGTAGGGTGATCAGGCCAAATGCCAGATAGCGGCCAAATGATTGTAAAGCTGCCGGGTATTCAGGCAAGAGTAAAGGCCCGATGAATACCAGACCCCACATCAAACCTGCTGCCATTGCATATAGAACGCCGATACCCATACTGTCCATCCTCTGAAAAGAATCAGCTTAGAACAATTCGGGATAGTAATCTTGTACCAGATTGCGCTTGTGAATAATTCTGACGCTAAGGCTAAGCACGCATTTGCTGCTGATAGCGTGCTGGCGTCACACCATAGCGACGCACAAATGCCTTGTTCAAATGCGACTGATCTGTCAGGCCAGTTGCTGCGGCCACCTGCGCAGGTGGCAAGCCCTTGCCCAGCAGGCATTTGGCTTCATACAGACGCAAGGCCATCAGCATTTGCTGCGGTGTCGCATGATATTGCGCTTTGAAACTGCGCAAGAAATGAAACGGACTTAAGCCCGCAACCAGTGCCAGTTGCTCAAGGCTGATGCGTTCTGCCATGCTGGCGCGCATATAATCCAGCACAGCAACAAAGCGTTGCTTGGCCAAGGATACTGGTGCTTGCGGCGCACTGGCAAAGCGTTTGAATTCAAACAGGATATCAAACAAGAGGCTGTCAAAACTCAGCTTGTCCGTGGCTTGCCAGATTTGTTCCAGCATGACACCCAGCTTGCGCGCACTGACGGCATCATGAGCAACGGCATCCCTGAACCACCAGCCGCGTTCACCCGTCACTTCTGCCACCACTTCTGGGTCTATATACATCATGCGATAGCGCCAGCCCGTATCTGTCTCTGCCCTGCCGGTATGCAACTCATCCGGGTTCATCAGAACCACAGAGTCTTGCGGTGCCAGATGATCGCTACCCAGATAACGGAAACGCTCTACCCCGCTGGCGATAGAACCCAGACCAAAAGCTTCATGCGTATGCGGCTCAAAGGCATGGGCGACGATATGGGCGCGGTATAACTCTACACCCGGGCGATGTTGCGCCCTTTTGAATTCAGCACGGTCACTCACATGTTCAAAGCTTTCAGGCACTCCGGGCATGGACAGAGCGCCCTCATTGCCCTGAAGGCTCTGCCGGCCTAGTTGCGTGCTGGTGTGGATGTGAGCGATGTCCATGAGATATCTTGCCTGCTTTTACAGTACTGTTTCAACACCACGGTTAGCAAGTTGATCAGCTCTTTCATTACCGGGATGACCTGTGTGACCACGCACCCAACGCCAGTCGATTTCATGGATGGTACGCGCAGCATCCAGTTGCTGCCACAGGTCAACATTTTTCACCGGTGCCTTGGAAGCAGTTTTCCAGCCCTTGGCTTTCCAGCCAGTGATCCATTCAGTAATGCCCTTTAACACATACTGACTATCGGTATGCAGGGTGATATGACAGGGGCGCTTCAATGCACCTAGTGCCTGTATCACTGCCATCAATTCCATGCGGTTATTGGTAGTTTCTTTTTCACCACCAAATAATTCTTTTTCTTTATTGCCCGCGATCAGCAAAGCACCCCAGCCGCCAACGCCAGGATTACCCTTGCAAGCGCCATCTGTGTAAATTTCTATATTATCCATTTGATTCTTTTGATTTGTTTGCAACTGGCAAGGCATGTGCACTGGATACCCGTTTTTGCTTCCATGCGGGTCCTATCAAATGCATGCCTTTTACTCTTTTCACGGCCTGCAATATATACACTGCGCCAAAATAGGGCCACCAGCGTTGTCCTGCTTTTTCCATGAAACGATAACGTTGCAACCATTTTTCCGATTTAAAAGGGGGGGCATAACAACCAAAATCGCTGCCACCCACTTCCATATTCAATAATTTCAGCCAATCCTTCAAACGTGGTGGGCTGATGAATTCGCCTTCCTTGGGCAAGAAATAATTCTTGCTCAAACGCCCGGTCGCCTGCCTTGCGCCCCACAGGCTGGCGCGGTTAAAGCCGGTGATAATGACCCGCCCCTCAGGTATCAATACCCTCTCCACCTCGCGCAAGATCTGGTGTGGCTCTTCAGCAAATTCCAGCACGTGCGGCAAGATGATCAAATCTATGCTGTGAGCATCAAAAGGCAATTCAGCAAAGTCATGGATGACAACGACTGGCCGCTTTTGCCCGGGCTGGTTTTCATCTGGCATACAGGAATTGGTCAGCCAGCGATGTGGCATGCGACTGGCTGCCAGCGCATCAATTTGCGGCAAACCTATCTGCAAGGCATTGAAGCCAAAGATGTCCACCGTCAATTTATCGAGCATGGCCTGCTCCCATTGACGGATATAGCTACCTGCCGGCAGCTCTAACCATGCTCCAAGGTCTATAATGTTTTTTTCCAAAGCATCCATGCCTGATATGAAGAATTCCCTGAGTATATTGACTGTCCCCGCCTTTGACGACAATTATCTATGGATTATCCATGACGGCCAGCATGCTGCCGTAGTTGATCCTGGCGATACCATGCCAATTTTACAAGCTCTGGCGCAACATCAACTGACATTGTCCGCTATTTTACTCACTCATCACCATGCTGATCATATTGGTGGTGTCCCGCGCCTGCTGGAACATGCAGCCGTGCCCGTGTTTGGCCCCAGCAACGACAAGATCGCTGTGGTCACACAAAAGCTGCAACAAGATGATGTGCTTACCGTGCCGGGCATTAATCTGGAACTCAAAGTGCTGGATGTGCCCGGCCACACGCTCGGCCATATCGCCTATTTTGCACCTGAGCAGCATTGGTTGTTTTGCGGCGACACCCTGTTTGCCGGCGGTTGTGGCCGCCTGTTTGAAGGCACACCAGCGCAGATGTTGCATTCGCTGGATCAACTGGCTGCCCTGCCTGATGATACGGCCGTGTATTGCGCACATGAATACACGCTATCCAATTTGCGTTTTGCCAAAGAGGTGGAGCCAAGCAATCAGGATTTGCTGGAGCGTATCAAACGTGAACAGGCCAGACGTGAGCAAGGCATACCTACGGTTCCAACCTATATAGGCCTGGAAAAACAGACCAATCCCTTTTTGCGCAGCCGTGAAAGCAGCATCATTAACCGACTTCTGGACAGTGGCAAAATTCCAATTGCACAAGATGATGTCAGCCATTTCGCCGCTTTGCGTGAATGGAAAAACCGCTTCTAAAAACGCTTCTAAAAATATAGCGATGCATTCAACAGAAATAAATACAAACCCTGCCGCAAAATCTTTGGCCTTGTTTTGCAAGGTTGTCGATAATTTCGGCGATATAGGCATTTGCTGGCGCATGGCCAGGCAATTGCAGCAAGAACATGGCATTGCCGTCACGCTATGGGTAGATGACTTGCGCAGCTTCCAGCGTATCTGCCCGCAAGTGGATACAGATGCCGAAGTACAGGAAATTGCAGGCGTCACCATCAGGCACTGGCGCGATCAGCAAGGCACATTTACCACTGCCGATATTGCCGACATCGTCATAGAATTTTTTGCTTGCGATATACCGCCTGGCTATATCCAGGCCATGGCAAAATGCCAGCCGCGTCCCGTCTGGCTGAACCTGGAAGGCTTGACGGCAGAAGAATGGGTAGAGGGCTGCCATACACTGCCCTCGCCTCACCCATCGTTACCGCTGACCAAGCATTTCTTCTTTCCCGGTTTCAACAGCAAAACCGGCGGTTTGTTGCGTGAAGCCAGCCTGGATAGTGAACGCACAGCGTTTCAATCAGACCCAGAGGCGATGGCAGCATTCCTGCGGCAATTGGGGTTGACTGACACGGAGGTCAATGCCACCAGGATATCCCTGTTTTGCTATCCGCATGCACCAGTCACAGATTTACTCAAAGTATGGCAAAGCGCAGATAAGCCTGTCACTTGCCTGGTACCGGAAGGTGTCGCCGCAGACGCCGTAGAGAAATTTTTGGGACAAGCATCCAAAGCAGGTACCAGCATCAACCGTGGCACATTAACAGTACGCGTCCTGCCATTCATCCCGCAAGCCGATTACGACAAATTGCTGTGGGCTTGCGACATCAACTTTGTACGCGGCGAAGATTCGTTTGTGCGAGCGCAGTGGGCCAACAAACCTTTCATCTGGCATATCTATCCCCAGGATGAAAATCTGCATCATGTCAAGTTGAATGCGTTTTTAAAAACGGCCCTATCTGCTACAACAAGCCTGACTGCTTTGTCTCACGCCTGGAATGGAGTCAGTGACTCGCCGCATGACTGGCCAGACATATGGCAAGCCTTTCAAGCCGACCTGCCAGAAATTGCACGACTTTCTGACAATTGGCAGGAAAAAATGCACGAAAATGGGGATATGACGAGCAATTTATTGAAGTTCGTCAATACAGTTCGGGCGGCAAGCCAAAAAGATGCAGTATAATGTTGGGTTAATTTTTAACCTGTTTTAAATCTCAATCAAACGTGGGCTTGCGGTGATTTTTTGCCAGTAGGCAACAGATGATTTTTACGCAACCTACTTTTTACGTATACTCGCTATGAAATTTGCAAAAGAAATTCGTGTTGGCAACATCATTATGGTCGATAGCAAACCAATGATCGTTTTGCGCTCTGACGTCAACGGTTCCAGCCGCACAGGCTTCACTTACAAGTGGAAAATGAAAAGCCTGTTGACCAACAGCCCACAAGAAAACGTCTTCCGTGGCGACGACAAGTTTGACGTAGTTGTATTGGACAAAAAACCAGTTACTTATTCTTACTTCGCTGACCCACTGTTCGTATTCATGGATCAAGAATACAACCAGTATGAAATCGAAGCCGAAAACATGGGCGATTCCCTGAATTACCTGAAAGATGGCATGGAATGCGAAGCAGTATTCTATGATGGCAAAGCTATCTCTGTTGAATTGCCAACTACTATCGTTCGCCAGATCATTTACTCTGAGCCAGCAGTCAAAGGCAATACTTCAGGCAACGTTCTGAAAGAAGCCAAGATCGAAAATGCAATCGAAGCAAATTGCCATATCGTTCAAGTGCCACTGTTCGTCAGCCAGGACGACATGATCGAAATCGATACACGCACTAACGAATACAAAAAAGTCGTACGTAATTAAGCAATAAGACGTAAAGGCTTTACAAAAAACGCCGCTGAATATTGCGGCGTTTTTTTTCGTCCAACATCCACATCTCCTTCTCTTATCTCTGTATTGAGGCTGCAAGACCAAAGGATCTGATCAGCTCCCCCTCTACAAGCGCCAGGAATCCCGCAACAGGAATGTCGGCCTATCTCATATTTTATGTATTGGCAACATTCAATTGCAAATTTAATATTTAACTATTTTTACTATCATTCGCTAAAAACAATCATCAATGACGATATGATAAGCAAAGAATAGATCACTCATTAACAAGCGCCTGGACGACGCCCTTCATAAAAATATACCTGTGAAAAAAATAAACACGCTGTTTGGAATTTTCTTTGCCTCTGGTTTCGCTGCGCTTGCGTACCAGATTTATTTCGCAAAAAAACTTGCCCTGGTGTTTGGTAGCCAGTCGAGTGCTACTTATACGGTGCTGGCGATTTACATGGCAGGCATGGCAATCGGGGCAGCCATAGGTGCTGGTCTGGCGAAACGCACGCGTTTTCCTATACGCATGTATGCCATGGCAGAATTGTCCATCGCTTTATACTGTCTATGCACGCCCTACATATTTTCATTTGCACATGATATTTATCTGATGATCGCGGTCGGCTACAGGCCTGATTCTGCTTCTCTCGTCATTTATCAGGTTTTACTGGGCGCACTGGTCCTGCTTTTCCCGACCATCTTGATGGGCTTGACCTTTCCTTTGCTGGTGCGTGCCATCGCAGATAGCAAATCCTGTATCGCCTCCATCTCCTGGTTTTATTCCGCCAATACATTTGGTGCAGCGTCTGGTGCCTTATTGTCCGGTTACCTGATCATTCCTGCCCTGGGCATGAATGGCACACTTTGGCTTTCCTCAGCAATAGATATCCTGGTGGCGTTGCTGGCATTCTTGCTCGTGAGTGAGGCTGAAACATCAGATACCTTGCACACGGAAGGACAGGAGCAAATCAATCAGCCAGTACAAAGTTCACACCGTTTCGGACTGCTCGTCTTGCTCGTTGTCGGCGCGCTTACGATGATGATGGAAGTCTCGACCATCCACCTGCTGGCGGTGGTCATAGGCAATAGTACATATGCATTTTCCCTCATGCTGACCTGCTTCCTTGCAGGCCTGGCCCTGGGTGGCCGATACGCAGGCAAGGCATCCAAACGTACTGCCAATGAACATTTGAACGAAGCCTTGTTCTTGCTGACCTGCACCATCTTGTGCTCTACATTTTTGTGGCACCTTTCGTCATTGTACTTTTATGGGCTGGCGCAAAGTTCAGTTCCATATTCATTCTGGTTCCGTGAGTTCTTGCGGGCTATTCCCGCCATCATCATTGCCCTGCCACCGGCATTCGCCATCGGTGCTCTTTACCCTGTCAGCATGAACATTGCGTCCAGAGGTCAGCATGACAGTATAGGTTTCCCATCTGCCATTAATACCCTGGGTAATATCGCCGGAGTATTGCTTGCAGGATTTGTACTCTTGCCTGCCATTGGTGGATTTCATACCAGTTTGCTATGCGGCATTGTCGCTTTCGTGTTGCTGTTGATTTCCACATGGAATACACGCGATAAAACCGCCCCGGCATTTCAGCAGTATGGTAGCGCCATTGCCGCCACAGTACTTTTGATTGTCAGCCCCAAACAACTGGACTTGAATGTCATCGCCACCGGCATCAATACTTATTTCAGACCTACTTATTATGCAGGCTGGAAAATGATAGATCATGCAGAAAGTGCAGACGGTGGCCTGACCGCAGTCGTGGCACAAGACATGGAAGGCAAAAAATTCAAAACCCTGACTACCAATGGTAAATTCCAGGGCAATAATGCCATGGAACGCGGCACCGAAATGGCACCTCAGACAGGCTATGGACTTATCCCTATGCTGCACCTGAACAATTATGATAAGGCCCTGGTAATAGGATATGGCACGGGTGTCACGGCGATGGCAATACATGAATCCGGCTTTAAATCCATGAAAATCGTTGACCTGAGCCGTGACTTGGTGAATATTTCCAATCGCCATTTTGCCGACGTTAATCAGCAAGTTGCATCACAAGCTGGAGTATCTTTTTTTTATACCGATGGCAGAAATTATTTATCACTGACGCATGACAAGTACGACCTGATCGCCATACAACTCACATCCATCTGGTTTGCCGGCGCAGCATCACTTTACAATCAGGAATTTTATACATTGGCGGCAAAAAAACTCAATAGCGATGGCATACTGAAACAATGGATACAGCTAAAGCATATGTCAAAACGAGATTTAGATGTCATGATCGCCAGTGTATCCCATACATTCCGCTATGTATGGGTATATGCAGTAGGCACGCAAGGTGTCATGATAGCCAGTAATAGTCCGGGTGCATTTCCAAACAGTCAAAAGCAAGAACGCCTGCTGTCCATGAACACGAATGCGAGGATGAAAGCATATCTGGCCCTGTACCCCAATGGGGTACGAAGCATTGCCGAAGCACTGATACTGGACCCCGAGCAAGTCAAGTCCATGATTTCATCCAAGGAATTGCTGCTGTCAAATGACAATAATCTCTTGCTGGAATACAGCACACCAAAAGGCAATGCGATGAGAGATGCTGATTTCGGAGACAATCTTGATTACCTGAAAAGCTTTGCGTCCAAACCTTCACTTAAGCAGGCAGCAACTGAACCTGCATCAATAAACAGATAGCACGCGACAGAAGCAGGGCTTCAAAACAAAACATCCCTGCAAAAGAAATTTTGCAGGGATGTCTTTTTATGTGAGCGAGCTATTAAAAAGCAGGTACGACCGCACCTTTGTATTTATCTTCGATGAATTTTTTAACTTCAGGCGAATTCAATGCGGCAACCAGTTTTTTGAATGCCGGGCTGTTTTTATTATCCTCACGCGCTACCAGCAAATTTGCATATGGTGAATTTGCATCTTCAATAAACAAAGAATCTTTCACAGGATTGAGTTTTGCTTCTATCGCATAGTTAGTATTAATCAAAGCCAGATCAACCTGGTTCAATACACGTGGCAAAGTCGCGGCTTCCAGTTCCTTGAATTTCAGTTTTTTCGGGTTTTCAATAATATCTTTTTGCGTCGCTGAAATATTTTTTGGATCCTTCAATTTCAACAAACCCTGCTTTGCCAGCAGCAGCAAGGCACGGCCGGAATTGGATGGGTCATTCGGGATTGCAACCGTGGCACCATCTGGCAAGTCAGCCAGTTTTTTGTACTTACTTGAGTAGGCAGCAAAAGGTTCTACATGCACCTTGGCGACAGGCACTTCGATATCGTTCTTGTGGCTTTTCTTGAATTCATTCAGGTAAGGCTGATGCAAAAAGAAATTGCCATCCAGATGTTTTTCATTGACCTGTACTGCTGGCTGTACATAGTCAGTGAAAACTTTCACTTTCAAGTCCACGCCTTCTTTGGCCAGTTGAGGTTTGATAAATTCCAGTATCTCTGCATGTGGCACAGGGCTGGCAGCAATGTTCAAGGTTTCCACCGCAAATGCTGCTGGTGAAAATACGGCGGCGGCTGTCAGGCCACCCGCAAGAATAAGGGATAAACGGCGTTTCAAGTTCAAAGACATATAGGCTCCAATTTAAAAATAAAAACTTACTTAGTTACTTACTTAATTACTTACGTGTGAATTTCAAAACCAGCTTGTCGCCTACGAATTGTAGCAACTGCACCAATACGATCAAAATAAATACCGTGACCACCATGACCTCGGTTTGAAAACGCTGGTAACCATAACGCAGCGCCAGATCACCAAGGCCACCACCGCCAATCACTCCCGACATAGCCGCATACGACACCAGGGCTATCGTCGTTACCGTCGCGGCGGCCAGCAAACCCGGTAAAGCTTCAGGCAATAAGGCATGCCAGATAATTTGCCAGGTCTTTGCACCCATGGCCTGGCAGGCTTCGATAATTCCCTTATCCACTTCACGCAAAACGTTTTCTACCAGCCTCGCAAAAAATGGCGTTGTTCCTATCACCAGCGGCGGTATCGTGCCAGGCACACCCAGTGACGTTCCCATTAACAGCAATGTGAAAGGGATCAGCACGATGAGCAAAATAATGAAAGGGATAGAACGTAAAATATTCACCACGACAGATAACACCGCGTAGAGCACTCCCTGTTCCAGCAATTGTTTTTTACCCGTCAAAAACAGCAATACACCCAAAGGCAAACCCAGCAGCACCGTAAATAGCAGCGAGGCACCTGTCATGGTTAAAGTATCGAGTGTCGCCAGTGCGATATCGCTCCAGTCAATTTGAGATAAGTCCATCAATGCACTCCCCCGGCATTAATTCTTGCAACACTAACGCCAGCATTGAGCAACAAGCGTTCAACAGAATGTGACTGCGCTTGCGTGCTACGCAATTCGACCAGCAGTTGTCCATAAGGCGTGTCTTTGATGCGCCCTATCACCCCTTGCAAGATAGCGATATCAATTCCGGTTTGTGTAGCGATACGTGTAATGATGGGTTCATGCGTGCTGGACCCGACATAACTCAGCCGCAACAAATGACGCTCTGGGTCTTGATCGCTGCGCTCCAGCACAGACAAATCCAGCGCCTGATTTTCTGCCACCAGGCTTTGCGTCACTGCATGCTGTGGATGCAGGAAGACGTCAACGACGGCACCCAACTCAACAATTTCACCTGCATCAATCACAGCAACCTTGTCGCAGATAGTGCGTATCACTTGCATTTCATGGGTGATCAATACGATGGTCAGACCCAGCTTTTGATTGATATCCAATAACAGGCGTAAAATGGCTTGCGTAGTTTCAGGGTCGAGTGCCGATGTCGCTTCATCACACAACAAAAGATGCGGATAATTTGCCAGCGCACGGGCAATACCCACCCGCTGTTTTTGACCGCCCGATAACTGTGACGGATACTTGTTACCCTGGTCTTGTAAACCAACGAGTTCAAGTAATTCAGCTACTCTGGCATTAATTTCTTGTACCGTATATTTCCCGCTCAGCTTGAGTGGAAAGGCAATATTTTCAACAACAGTTTTTGCGTACAGCAAATTGAAATGCTGGAACACCATGCCTATGCGCTGGCGTAAATTATGCAGTTGCTGTCCATCAAATGCGGTGATGTCCTCGCCTTCTATCCATATCCTGCCCTGACTTGGGCGCTCCAGTAAATTGAGAGTGCGCAGCAAAGTACTTTTGCCTGCGCCAGAACGACCTATGATGCCAAAAACCTCACCCGTTTCTATGTTGAAATTAATATTATGCAAAGCCCTTACTTCGCGGCCCTGATGACTATAAATCTTTGCTAACTGCTCTATACGTATCACTGAATGTCTGACCTGCTGTTGTTGCTGTTGGCCTCAACTTTATCGAAGGCAACAAGTTTTTTCCAATCATATATATGCATTTGTATATACAACTATTCGTATAAGCAAAGGTGAAAAATGAATACGCACTATCGAATAAGCTGGCTTGATTAAAATTGACGCATGGCAATAAATGTCTATTTATGGTTAAATCGCTTGTAATTTACGTCCGGGCTCACTATGGTGAAATGATCCTGGTTATGGTTTTAGGAGTTAATATCATGGTCACTTCCGTTACATCTTCGAGCGCAGCGCAAGTTGCGCAACAACAGCAACTCTTGCAGCAGGCAGCTGCTGAGCGTCAGAAACAAAGTGCGGAAACGATAGGCGCAGCAGCAGACCGCGACTCTGGTACTGCTGATGCCATTGCAGATCAAAAAAGAATTACCGCCTCACAAGCTGAGCAACAGGCGCAGCTGGCTAGCAAGCAAAATGTTAAGCAGCCCGAGCCACCACCGCCAGAGCAGCCAAAACCGGTCGTCAATACCAGCGGTCAAGTGACTGGCACGACGATAAACACTACTGCCTGAGCACTGCACACATAGAAAAAAGCCACTCTGGATTAATTCAGAGTGGCTTTTTTAAATTGTGCAGCAATGCACAGCTCCATGCATCATCTCGCCATCAAGCCTTGTTCATAAATAAATTAAAATTCGACCTGGCATAAGATTGCTCAGGGAATACCTTGAGCAATTGATTGTCTGACAAGCCCATATGGCGCTCGCAGACTTGCATCAGTACTGAACGGAAATCAGTGGTCACTGGCACATCACGTCCCTCATACAAGTGATCATTGCTCAAGCCATGCCAGTCACCGTACACTTTGCCACCAGCGACCTTGCCACCCATGACCCACATGACATTGCCATGTCCATGATCAGTGCCGCCATTGCCGTTTTGTCTGGCGGTGCGACCAAACTCTGACATCACGACTATCGTGGTGTCATCAAACATGGGGCCGAGACGTCTGGCAAGATTGGCCAGCCCCAGTCCTAGCGGTGATAAGCGATTGGCCAACTGCCCCTTGCCTGCGCCCTGGTTGGCGTGCGTATCCCAGCCCCCCAGTGCCATGAACACCATCTGGATTTTGGGGTCATTGCGCATCAGTGTAGCAATACGGGTGCTGTCGTCAGGAAAACCATTAGGCAAAGGTGCACCACCATTGGCGACTTGCTGCTCTTTTTCCATGGACGCACCCATCATTTCCTGGTGTGCCTCTTTGGCATCACTGAAGGCTTTGGCGTATTTATCGTTTTCTTTATACATCTGCTCAAAAGCGGCGCCGACCTTGGGCCTGTCCAGCACATTGGCCTTGGTGCCTGCAGCACCACTGGCGATATTGCTGGCAGTAACTGCGCCTGACAAAATACGTGGCATGACAGCACCCACACTGACCGCACGCGTTGGTGTCGTTGTACCTGGCAAGTTAGCCAACAAGCGGTTCATCCAGCCATCTGCCGTGCCTTTACGGCCAGGCGTGCCTGACTCCAGATAATCCTGGGCATCAAAATGGGAGCGGGTAAAATCCGGCGAACCACTGGCATGCACAAACGCCAGTTTCTTTTGCTGCCACAACTCTTGCATATCAGCCAATGCCGGGTGCAAACCAAAATAACCATCCAGATCAATTGCTCCATCACTTTGCCCGGGCCGGGCAAGCGCGATCGTCGGGCGCAGCCGTGCATAGTTTGCGTCGCCATAAGGAGCCACTACATTCAAGCCATCCACCGCGCCGCGCAACATGATGATGATGAGTTTGTTCTTCGTTGCAGCTTCAGTGGCAGCTCCAGTGGCAGCATCATTTGCCCTTGCGGCCCATGCACCATGACCAACAGGAATCAGCAAGCCAGTACCCGCTACCATGGAATATAAAAAATTTCTGCGTTTCATTTTGTTCTCTTCGCTGTGGTTGCTACTTTGCGTGCCTCGGTTCAGCTTATGCGGTGAAAAACCGCTAGCCCGCCGTCTGCTTCAATGCTGCATAAAATCCGGGCTGCCTAAAATGAGAGACGCACGTAAAGCTTCCTGATTGCCATTTACAATTTCTATAGTGCGACTGGATAAAGCTGGCCCCAGGGTTTGTATCAGGGCAGGTGCACTCACTGCAGGCATGACTGCTGGCCTGTCCGTTTTTTCTTCTGCCTGTTTTGCCAATTGTTTTTTACCCATTTTTTCTCCATCCTCAATCTCTTTATCGAATGGCAGGCGTCCAGTGGCCAGGGCGGTAGCAAAGTTGATGCGGCGGCTGATGGCATCCGGGTTCATCCATGCATCCTGGGTGTTTTTATAACCATCCGGTGTCTGGCTACCGTATAAAGGCATGCCCAGTTGTGCCAGCACACCCAAAGCTGGCCTGACGTTTTGCACAGGTGTATCGCTGGCCCGGATGGCTGATATGACATATTGATACGGGGTTTTGTATTTCACACCTATGTTTTGAGGATCGCGAAACTCGGCACTGGCAAACAGGGTTTGCAGCACGGCACGTATGTCGCCACGGGTATCCAGATAGCGCTTGGCCAGCTTGTCAACCAGAGCTGCTGCGGGCTTGTCTGCGACAAAATATTGCGCCAGCTTGAAGCTCAAATGATGGGCGGTAGATGGATGCGTAGCCAGCACATCAAGTGCAAATTCTGCTTCTGCCTGACCACGTACCGGGATAGTTTTGCCCAGCCATTGTTTACTACCTTTATCATGCCTGTCAGCATCGAAATAAAAATTCTGGTTACTCCTGACCATGGCACGCGGATCAAATGTCCAGCCTGTCAACATGCGCGCTAGCTCGGTCACGTCTTTCTGGGTGTAACCACCATCCACACCCAGGGTATGCAACTCCATTACTTCGCGGGCATAATTTTCATTCAAACCGCTGGACTTGGCCTTTTGCCCCGCTGCCTTGCCCTGGCGGCCATTGGCATGAAAATCTGCCGAGGTGGACAACCAGTTATCGAGATAAAACAGCATGGCAGGATGTTTGGCCGTTGCACCCAGCAAGTCACGGAAATTGCCAAAGACATAGGGGCGAATCGCATCACGCTCGTAGCTGGCAACCAGCGCCCTGTCTATGCCCTTACCGCTGAACACATTGAAATGATTGAACCAGAAATCCAGCATCACCTCTTCCAATTGATGTGAGCTTTCTATGGCACGGTAGAGCCTGGCCTCGGCTGTTTGTTCGAGTATATGACCAACAAGTTCACGGCGTTTCTTTTGTGCAGCGTCGGATTCATCCTTGGTATCTTTCAAGGCTTTTTGATAATCAAACAAGACCGAGCCTGCGCTCTGGCTCAT
>JAZJXP010000007.1:0-9433 GCA_040390835.1 Pseudomonadota bacterium | reverse complement strand
CAAAGGCAGAAATTGCGGATTCAGTTGCTGTTCAATATAGGCATCTATTCCCAACTTTTTTACCCGTTCCACATCACCGGGGCGCGGGCCATAAGCAAGGCGATTCAATACATGCAGCGCTTCGGCATCAGTCGAAGGTGCTGCTGCATATGCAGGAAAAGAAGCGATATTTAATGAGATTGCCAGTATCAGTAAGCCAGGGATTTTTGTCAGGTTTTTCATCTATTTTTATACCTATTATTGAAACTGTTGAAGTACTTTCCCTGAGGAATAAGGTCTTGGCTATTCGTTCGTACTATGCAATCAATATAGTTTCATGCGAATAGCTTTCACAAGTAACGATATGTAAATCAGAATAAGCAAAACTGCGGATTGTTACAGGGAAAATCCTGGCAGCCCCTCGCAGAACACGCCCAATATCTGGATTCATGTCGTTCTTGCAGAATATGCTTCGATTTGTAAGCTGGTCTTATCAAAATAATTAGAACGCATCTCATTCCATTTCATCTCATTTCAAATATACAAATACATTCCCTGCCCTGATGAAATACTCGGGCAATGGTAAGCTTGCAATATCGAAGCTTGAAAGTTGCCTATGTTTTCCAGATCAAAAAAACTGTTTATCCCAAGCCTGTTTGCCATGACTGCAGGCATTTTGTTGCCCGCCACCAGTCATGCAGCCAACCTGAAAATTGGCCTGGCAGCAGACGTCAACTCCATGGACCCGCATTATTTCAATAGCGGCCCCAACAACGCCATGGCTTCGCATTTGTTTGAAGCACTGGTCAGCGTTGACTCTGACGGACGCATTGCGCCGGGCCTGGCCCTCTCATGGAAGGCGATCAATCCCACTACCTGGGAATTCAAATTGCGCCGTGGTGTGAAGTTTCATGACGGCAGTGAAATGACGGCAGAAGATGTGGTGTTTTCTCTCGACAGGCCAGCGCAGATAAAGAATAGCCCCGGCCCCTACACCAGTTTCACCAAGCAAATCGTTGGCAAGCAAATTGTTGACCCTTATACCCTGCGCTTGAAGACGGCAACGGCGTACGGCCCGTTGCCACTGGACATGAGTTCTGTCTTCATCGTCTCCAAAAAAGCGGCGCTGCAGGCCAGCACAGATGATTTCAATAATGGCAAGGCAGCGATAGGTACAGGCCCTTATAAATTTGCCAGTTTCAAGCGCGGCGATGCCGTTGAATTGACTAAAAACGATGCTTACTGGGGCGAGAAATCAGCCTGGGATAAAGTCACCTTCCGCATCATCACTGCAGGCGCACCGCGCATGGCGGCATTGTTGTCTGGTGATGTCGATGCAATAGAGAGCATACCTCCGGCAGATTTGAGCAAGCTCAAAAGTAATGCCAAATTCAAGCTGGAACAAAAGATTTCCTGGCGTACCCTGTTCTGGCAACTTGATCATCAGGCCAGGGTCTCACCTTATATCACTGACAAGTCCGGCAAGCCGCTGGCGACCAACCCGCTGAAGGATATACGCGTGCGCAAGGCCATTGCCAAGGCCGTCAACCGCACGGCATTGACCGAACGAATATTGGAAGGCCTCGCAGTACCTGCATCCAACCTAGTCGCGCCTGGCGTGTTTGGCTATAACGATAGTTTGAAGGTAGAAGCCTACGATCCCGAAGGTGCAAAAAAATTGCTGGCTGAAGCCGGTTACCCGAATGGCTTTGCCATCACCCTGCACGGGCCGAATAATCGCTACATCAATGATGAACAAATTGTGCAGACAGTGGCGCAATTTCTTAGCAAGGTAGGCATACAGGCCAAGGTAGAGACGCAACCACTGGCGGTGTACTTCCCTAAGGCAGCAAAAGGCGATTACAGCATGGCCTTGCTGGGCTGGGGTTCACTTGCCGGTGATTTTGCTCTGCGCACGACGCTAGGCACCGTCAATGCCGAGAATGGCTGGGGTAGCTGGAACTGGGGTAAATACAGCAATCGCGCACTCGATGAGGCGATAGAATCTTCCCTGGCTTCTGTCGAAGCTGACAAGCGCGAAGCCTTTGCCAAGAAAGCAATGGCGACCGCTGTACAAGATTACGCCGTCGTTCCTTTGCACCATCAATACGCCAGTTGGGCATTGCGCAAGGGTTTGAACTACAAAGCAAGAACGGATGAATTTACTTTTGCTCATCAGTTCAAGCCAGATTAAATTAAGCAAAATTAATGAAGCAAATAAAAATCCCGCGACTTTGCAATCGCGGGATTTTTATTTGCCTTAATTTAGCTGATCAGGATTTATTCAATACACCCTGGCAAACTGCTTTTTGCGGATCACTCGCAGGCAACTTGCCGCAGATGCCATCCAGTTGCGTGCGGGCTTTTTGGTAAGCAACTTGATGCTTGCCTTCCTTATTCCAGTCCGTGAGTTTCTTACCCATTTTTTCCAGATAAGCACGGTTGCGCTCATAGAAAGCATTGTCAATTTTTGCTGCTTCACCAAAAACGTTTTGTACGGCTTTTTCTATACGGGCATCATCATTCGGTGCCAGTTCAACCAGGCTGCTGACGTAGTTGGATCCCCATTGCAAACGGGTTGCCGGACCCTTGGCAGCGTTATAAGCCTGTTCATACCAGTTTGCTGCGCCCACCTTGTCACCACGCTTCTTGGCATTTGAACCCAAGGTGGACATGAAATAATAAGGTGAATGTGAACGTTTGAGTTCAGCCTTGAGCAAAGTATCAGAATCATCCAGCAGGCCCGCATCCCCCAAAGCATGGGCAGCCGCATTGACGACAGACTGGCGCTCATAAGCATCGGTAGTTGCTTGCTCTATCAAACCCACACGCTTTTGCACATCCTTTTGCAAAGCCGCTTCAGGCTTGGCATTGTCCAGACTGGCCAGGGCCACCTGGGCACCTACTGCACCTAGTCTGTCGGTCTTGGAAATCGTCGCATCATCAGCCAGCTTGACCAGGGCAATATTCCAGGCACGTACCAGCTTGTTGCGCGACTCTGACTTGGCTGTGGTCAGGAACTCTGTGATTTCACCGGCTGCGTTGCTCAATAAATCCATATTGTCACGTGCTGTTTTTGTGTCAGCAATGGCTTTCAAGACCTTCTCTGTTGCCTGCGCCTTATCTATAGTCGGCAAGGTCTGGCCAGGCTTGGCCGTAGCTGCTGCATAAATACCACGCAGGTACAAACGTGTCGCATGTAAACCTGTCGGACTCAGCTCAGATAATTTCAACAAGGTAGGAACCAGCTCTTTAGCGGGCACCAGTTTTTGCTCAGGATCATCCCATGAATAATCGGCCAGCAAACTCCAGTCTTCTTCCTTAAGGTTTTTGTTGCCGGCCAACGCCAGTTTCATCGTTTCTTGCACCGACAGTGAAGTATTCAGGGCCTGGGTCAGTACTTGTAAATAACGCTCGGAATCAACTTCACCTGGCAGGCGGGTGATCTCTGTACCGTCAGGTTTAAACAAGATCATGGTCGGATAGCCGCGCACCTTGAATTGCGAAGCAAATTTCTGTGCACCAGGTGTATCACCGTCCAGATACACGGGAATGAAGTGGCGTGATTTATCGATGAATTCCTGACGGTTGAAGATCGTTGCCTTCACCTGGTTACAAGGTGGGCACCAGATTGCGCCCCAATACAGAAACAAAGGCTTATTGCTGGCTTTCGCCTGTGCAAAAGCCGCATCCACATTATTGTCTTTACGCCAGTCTATACCGGCCTGCGCAGCGTGAGCAGAGGCGCTGGCCGCTTTGCTATCGGCAGCATAAGCTGGCAATGCTGCAATACCTGTAGCCAAACTCGTAGCCAATAAGGCCACCATCAGGGAGGAAGTCATCTTCATGGATTTGGACCCGGATAAATATATCAGGCACCCAGTGTAACAAAATTAATGCACTTGCTGTGCGACGAACATGAGCCGATATCAGACTAATTTTGAGCATGCATATCTGTTTTTCTCCAGCAAGGAATGCATAGACCGCTTATGCCATTTTTATCTAAGCAAGTAAAAATATCATCGTTCACAAGCCCGGCATTATTCCGCATGATGGTTGATCTGAAACTGGAAAGCAAAAAATGAGCAAAATCGCCCACGTAAAACAATTAATCAAAACTCGCCAACGCCAGCGCCACACTACTTTCGCCGCTGCATTGCTGATCGCGGGCGTCAGCCTGCTTGCCTTTTACAGCACTGCACAGGCCGCTACTGGCATTTTGAATGCGTCTTATGATGTAACCAGGGAATTGTTCAAGGATATCAATCCAGCCTTTGTCGCTGACTGGAAAAAGAAAACCGGCGAAAGCATCAGCGTCAACCAGTCTCATGGCGGCTCCAGCAAACAGGCCCGCTCCGTCATTGATGGACTGGAAGCATCAGTAGTGACCATGAACCAGGCCAATGACATCGACATCCTGGCGGACAAGGGTTTATTGCCACAAGACTGGGCCAAACAATTCCCGAATAATGCAGCACCGTTTTATTCGACCATGGTGTTCCTGACACGCAAGGGCAATCCCAAACATATCGCTAGCTGGGACGATCTTGGCAAACCTGGCTTGAAAGTCATCATCCCTAATCCAAAAACGTCTGGCAACGGCCGCTACAGCTACCTGGCTGCCTGGGGCTCAGTCATCAAGAACGGTGGCACAGAAGCACAAGCCCGGCAACTGGTGGAAAATTTGTTCAAGAATGTCCCGGTGCTCGACGGCGGTGGGCGCGGTGCCACCACCACCTTCACCCAGCGCGAAATTGGTGATGTACTGGTGACCTTCGAAAATGAAGTGCAACTAGTGCGCCAGGAATTTGGTGACAACTTTGAAGTCGTCTATCCAAAAATCTCCATCCTGGCAGAATCGCCGGTTGCCGTAGTCGATAAAGTCGCAGACAAACTGGGTACCCGCAAAGTCGCGACTGCTTACCTGCAATTCCTGTACACCGAAGCAGGCCAGGACCTGATTGCCAAACACTATCTGCGACCACGTTCAGAAATCGCAGCGAAAAAATATGCCGCTTCTTTCAAGACTGTGAATTTGTTTACTGTTGATGATGTATTCGGTGGCTGGAAGCAAGCGCAGAAAAAACACTTTGATGATGGTGGTGAATTTGACCGCATCTATGTGAAGAAATAAGCTTGCATCAAACCCTGGATAGACGACACGACAGAAATCAATCCAGGTAAAACATCCATCTATGTTTTACTCATACACCCAGCATGGGGAGATGTTTTCTGTCGTGGTAAGTCAACGACAAAAGAATACAGTGCTTCACTTCATCAACCGGGATTTCATCATCCTCATGAAAAATAATGGCTCTGTTACCTTCAAACTTTAGCTTATCGCTGTAAAGCTCTTTGAATGTATCAAGCAGCCTTGTCTGGCAATGAAAATACATCGCGTATTGTTCTGGTGCCGAACTCTTCCAATCCATTCTGACGGTGCTGCCAGTCTTCGCGAGATAACTGGGTTCACCCCATTTCAGGGTTTCTTCCAGCGTGTCAGCAAGCTTATATTCTTTTGCGGTATCCAGGACCAATTGACGCAGGTGCAGCAGCTTTTGACGCATAGGGGACGGATAGCTGTTGAATACATGTGCGACCAGAGGGTTGTTAATTTTATCCATTCCTGCCCCTTCCAATAAAAACCTGAACCATCAATGTATGATTCAGGTTATGCTTTTATTTAGCAAGCTTGTTATTTCTCGCTGCAGCTCTGGCAAAAGGATTATTAGATGCAAACCATTTTTTTGCTTGCTGCCTAAGACTTTCAGGAAAAGCATTGGCTCTTTCCGACTGTGGGTCCAGATATAAAGCAATACCCAAGGCGCGCAAGCGGTCTTCAGGCGAAGATGTCAGTTTTGCCTCCATCGCGTAAGCCCATGCATATATTGGATTCAGCTTTTGGTATGTTTTACTCCACTTTAAAGCCAGGTCACGATACGTCTTATCATTTGTGGCTTCAAATAACAATTCACATGTCTCAGCCCATTGATACTCCTTCAAGATAGGTCTGATGCCATTCCTACCTCTATTGTTAAATGCCAGATTCAGATATTGCAATGCCTTCGGTGTTTCCCCTCGTAAGCCAGTGAATATTGCCTTAGAAAGGTAGTAGTCATGCTCTGCACTACTGAGCACACCTATTTTATCCAGGTAAGCCTCCAACTTATAAGGATCGCCTGATTTCGCACTAGCCCAGGAAAAATACACTAAGGTGTATGCATACTGGTTAAGACTTGCTTCATAATTTATAGGATAAAAAGCCTCCATCGTATAAAATTTTGCAGCAGCTTCTCTGTAATCCTGTTTTCGAAAACTTAAGTAGGCATCAGCAAACATGATGGAATCTGACCAAAGTTCAGGCGTCATAATTTTGGTATTTTCGCGTGAACTGAAGGGAGAAGGTGGAATAACAGTCTCTCCGTGCGAATCTGTAGAAATGGTAAACGTAGGCCGACGACTGTAGTTACCAATGGCTTTCCCCTCAATCGATTTCATGACTTCAGGCAAATCAGCCGCAGGCATACGATCCACGCTATTGTGTAAAATCGCCAATATCAATGCTGGTTTATATTGCTCATATTTGATATTTTTGATCTCATCCTTAAGCAGCCAGGCAGCTATGTCTGCCCATGAGCGCTGGTCGATTCTGTATCCGATATCAGCAGCCCGCCATGCTTCAGGCGACGTGAATCTGGTTTTTATCTGATTAAAGGTGTCCCATCCATGTTGGGCTTTTCCAAAAACGAATTGCCAGGCCATATAGTCACCATATGTCCAGGCAACGTCATATCGCTGCGCATTATGAAGTGACAACGCAGAGACCTTTTCATAGTCGCCCCTTAAAAGACTCAATCTGATAGCACCTAAATGGCTACTGCCTGAGCCAGTGTCCAAGTCAGCCGCAATTTTATAAAATATCTTTGCATCTTCGGTATAACCTTTCCAGAAAAAAGTATTCCCAGCATCTGCGGCATCACTACTTACCGCAACAACATCATAAACATCAGGCCGTTTAAAACCAGGATATTTTAAAAGAATCTCTCTCGCATGCAGATAATTGCCTTTGGCGTTAATCAAATAGTTAGCATAATCATGGTAATTTGACCATGTGTCAGGATTCTTACGAATCGCCAACTCATAGTTTTTAATCCTGTTTTGTTCTGTATCTGAGACCTTCTCAATAATTCCGATTAATTTATCATGCTGCGGACTACCTGAAAATCTATCCGCAACCTGATTCTTCAAGGTCATTAAATCCGCATCGGTCGCGCCTGATGTTTGCGCTATGTACAAGGCGAGATTTATATCGCTTTGCGCATAATCGAGCTTTAACTTCATCTCTTCCATAGTCTTCTTTGACAGCGCAGCTTCGGTCGATGCAGTGAAAGAGGTATACCAAGTTCTATCAACCCAATATGGGCGCAACGGAAGATCATCACCGAAAACACTGAAAAAAGGTTCTGATTTAAGATTCAATTCATGCAGCAACTTTGAGGCTGAGCCAGAAGTTTCACTTTGACCTTGTTCCCAGTAGGCTGCCAAACTTAAGTAGTTATTTATTTTTTCTATAATTAAGGGACGTGATTCTGCAGTTGAGCTGTTTAATTTCCCGCGTAAAATTTTACTCATCGCTAATGCATAGTCAGTGTTACCGCTCAAATAGCTACCTAAGTATTCAGCTAATTTTTCTGCTCTATCGTAACTGCCCTGATAGTCACCTGCCTTATTGAGCATTTTCACCGCATTTGAAATCAGGCCTGCCTCCAGCACGTCCAGATACGCATAATTGATACACGCGAAATGACTTGACAGGCAATCGGGCAAACTGGAAACACGTGCACGTTGGATGTGTTCCAGCGCCGACATTCCCAATGCGATCTCATCAACTTTTTCACCTTTGGCTTGCGAATTCCTCACTCTTGTTTCGAGATCAAACCCCTTGATTGGCAAACTTTGATCGAGCTGCCATTTAATCTGCACATTGCTTTGGACGCTCCATCCATCCTTCTCCTGTAATCTTCTTAAGAACAGGGGTTGCCAGAAAGGCCGCTTGTTCAATGCAGTCACAACAAAAGCTGGCAATGGGGTTTTCAGGGTCACGTCATATGCTCGTCGTAAATCTTGCAATTCAATCTCCAGCATCAAACGCCAGATTTCATTCTTTACATCTGAAATTGCTTTTTCCATTTCTGGCAGATTACCGTTCAAGAACTCACGGAACGCTATACCCTCTGCGTTTTTTGGTTGGCCCAGGCTCTTCAATGCCGCTGGTCGCGAATGCAAGTAGAAATTTGCACGCGCCTCCAAGTATGTTGTGAGCTCATCTTTCACCTTACTCCTGTGAAGAGCAATTAATGATTGCTCAAACAAGCTTTCACGTGCACGCTCGGGTTGATTTGGTGAAATTGTGGCAAGAACTTGGTACAAAATACTTTCATTGAGGCGATTTTCGACGATTACAGATTTTGCCTGATTCAAATTGTCTGGCAATCGCGTCATGGCAACCTGCGACTTTGCGTCAGTCGCTCCCAAAGACTGAAACCCAAACGTCTTTGCTATTTCTGGTATCGCTTGTATGCGGAAAGTTTCGGCGTATGTTTGATTTTCTACAAAAGGAATAATCAACTCATGTGTTTTTTCTTCTGGCCATGCGTCTCTGACAGATACTCTTTGAGCGTAATGAAGATTGACACGAAAGCTAGCTCCTCTTCCATCGTGCCCTACTTCTATAATTAAACGTTTTAGCGCCCCAGTATCATTTGCCAGGCGTACAATCTGCTCTCTTTCTATTTTCCGGAGCCCTTCGCCAAGAGCTCTTTGCACCATATAAGGATCAAGCGATTTCTCTCCAAAATCGTCCTCCAGCACCGCCGACAAATATGCCGCCATCAAAGAACGTGTGCTGCGATCAAATCCACTGCCACGAATCTGAATAGGTGCAATGAAAAGATTTGCTTTTTGTCCTGCCAGCAAAGTGGCGAATTGTTCTTTGTCAGCGTCAATCCATGCGGATTTTGGCGCTGCGGGCAAGGGGGAAACTGGAAACACTCTGTATGCTGCACGTGATGCCGCCACGTGTGGAACTACTTGCTTGACTTCGACAGGGATTGATACGTCTTTCGAGCTACCATTCCTCATATAAAAAATCGTACATATAAGCAAAATGAGGAATGTCACTCCAGTACATAGCAATATTTTTTTCTTCATCTTCAACCTTGAAAAAGCCAATTAACACAGAAATTTAATCGTTAAAAAATAATCTCACGCCAGCAAAAAACTAGCAAACATTACAATTGCTGAGTATTAAATTTAATGATGATGTATCTATGCCAATATCGTCAGACGAAAAAAAGCCTTGATTTCTCAAGGCTTTTTTCTTTCTCTTAACGAGAACTTACTGGCGTCCCCAAGGGGATTCGAACCCCTGTACTCACCGTGAAAGGGTGATGTC
>JAZJXP010000006.1:55324-105874 GCA_040390835.1 Pseudomonadota bacterium | reverse complement strand
ATTGCCGTCTGGTGTATGATTGCGGCGGCTTTATGTACAGACTATCTAGACCCTGGGACAATAATGGATTTTATGCAACTCCTCGACATGATTTTACATGTCGATAAAATGCTGGGCACCGTCATTCAGCAATACGGCACGCTGGTGTATGTCGTCTTGTTTGCTATCGTGTTTTGCGAAACGGCATTTGTGATTTTCCCATTCCTGCCGGGCGATTCGCTGTTGTTCATCGCAGGTACTTTTTGCGCCACCGGGTCTATGAGCGTGACGCTGCTCATCACTTTGCTGGTGATTGCTTCAATTACAGGTAACTCCATCAATTACTGGATAGGCAGCCTGATTGGCCATAAGGTGCTGGAAAAAGACTACCGCTGGATAGACCGCAAAGCCTTGATGAAAACCCATGAATTTTATGAAAAACATGGTGGCAAGACAGTCGTGCTGGCACGCTTTATCCCACTGGTGCGTACTTTTGCACCCTTTGTCGCCGGTTTTTCTGACATGACGCACAGAACCTTCCAGTTGTATAACGTGCTAGGTGCCTTGTTGTGGGTATTCAGTGTGGTCCTGAGTGGTTATTTCTTTGGTAACATCCCAATTGTTCGTGATCATCTGAATACCATCGTGCTGATTGGCGTTGGTGCTGCGATCGTGCCTATTATTTTGGGCGCTTTGTGGAAATTGTTCCGGAGACCGAAAAAGGCATCCTGAAGAACCTGAAGGTATTGTGAAAGCACAGTCAACTTCATCCCATATCATCTGGCTGCATGCCAGTGCACCATTGAAGCCTGCTTTGGGGCAGGCTTGTAATGGTTGTGGCGTTTGTTGTGCGGCAGAACCTTGCCCGGTAGCGCGGGTGTTTTTATGGCAGTTGCGCGGTAGTTGCCGGGCGCTGGAATGGCATGAGGATGTGCGGCAGTATCGTTGTGGGATGTTGCTGCGACCTGCCAATTATGTACGTTTGCTGCCATTTGCCTGGCAGGCCTGGTTTGCCAGACGGGTGAGACGATGGATAGCGGCGGGCACGGCTTGTGATTCGGATGCTAGCGTGGGGGAGTAGTTTTTATGTCGGGCCTGGAGAAATTGCTTTTGCAAAATCTCTTTTTCCTTCAATGCCGGGTGATGCGTCACAATTTTTTGTAATTTAGTAGGTTGGGCCGGGCCTCGCCAGGCTACGCTTCATCGGCCCAACACTGGGCCTCAACAAACGTATACGTTATTTAACCGCCGAGTGTTGGGCTGATACCCCGTAGCCCAACCTACGCCGCTAGTATGGCTGTGGCGACCGAGGGTGAATAACCATCACAAAAACTTCGCACAAATAAACACAAGTACAAAATTGCCACCCACCAGCATGGCCGGGATGCGCAAATCTGGTTTCAAATCATCCATATTAAATTCTGCCTTGATCGCGGCGGCAATGCCATTCACGGTCTCTTCACGGCTGCCATTGGCGACGGTTGCATTCTTTTCCATGACACGGGCAGTGACGGCGACAAAGTCGAACTTGCTCATCAAGCCGCTGAAAATGGCTTTGTTGATTCTTGATTGCTCGCTCAACGTGGTTATCAGGGCACCGAGTTTTTCCTGGATGACGGCACTTTTGGCTTGCGCGGTATCGAGTATGTTTGGATAGGCATCCAATAACTTGCCCATGACAAAGCGGGACAGGTCTTCACCATGCTTTTCTACGATGAAATGAAAAGCTGCGGCTGCGCCCTGTTTTTGGCCTATAAAGAAATAGATGATAGGGGCGAATAAGGTAACTGCCCCCATCAAACCACTGTGGCGTGAACTGCTGTTGGAAAAGTACAGGAACAGGAAGAGATTAAAAATCAGGCCAAAAACTGTGTAGCCAATGATGCGGCTGGTGAACTTGACGCCTGCCAGCGCCGTGACGTTCAAAATACTTTTAATTGCCATATCTGCTGTTCCATCTGCATGAAGAGTGAAAGAATTATCAACAAATCATAGCATAAGAGAAATTCCCGCCAGCAAAAACGGAATCTAACGTGTCATCAATAACAGACGCAGAGCCAGCAAGGACAGCACTGCAGCCAGTATGCGTGCCTGCAGCCGGGCTGCCTTGGCATGGCGTATCAAGGCATGGCGTATGACATGGCCAAAACTGCCGAGCAATGCATGAAACACTGAGCTGATGACGGTCAGTGTCAATCCCAATATCAACAACTGCTGCGTGACCATGCCTGCTTTTGCATCAACGAATTGCGGCAAGAACACCATGAAGAATAATAGAGCTTTGGGATTGAGCAGGCTATTAAGACAGGAACGGGCAAATACCGTACTCAGCGGCACTGCCTGACCAGTAGTTTGTATTGCTGAAGCAGGATTACGTAGCGCCTTGTAAGCCATCCACAGCAAATACACAGCGCCAGCATAACGTATCAAATCAAATGAAGGCGGCCATGCCGTGATGATGGCGGTGATGCCGCAAGCAGTCAGTAGTGTCAGGATGATGTCTGCTGCACCTATGCCAAATGCCGCAGCGACACCGCCACGCACACCATATTGCATACCGCAAGTCATGACAAAAGCCATGTTCGGGCCGGGTGAACACAGCAGCAGCAAGACGGCAATGCTGAAGGTGGCGAGGGTAGTCAAGCTGATCATGGTAGGCATCCTGGTGGTTGCTGAAAAGATGCAGGCAGTGTAGTCTTTTGATCTGATACAGTAAAAAAATTGTTCTAGATACTATCTTATTGCTACTTTATGGCCCTGGCTCGCTACAAATCCATCGTTGATGATTACGCTGCCCGCATCCGCAGCGGAAAATTGCGGCCCGGTGCGCAGTTGCCAACCCTGCGCAAGCTCATGCAGGAGCATGGCATTGCGCTGGCAACGGCATCACGTGTCTATACTGAACTGGAGACGCACGGCCTGGTGGCCTGCGAGATGGGGCGTGGCACTTTCGTGCGTGACACCAGCTTGCCGCGTGGACTGGGGCTGGAGCAGCAGACCTTGCAATCTGGTGCGGTAGATTTGATTTTCAATTATCCTTGCCTGCCTGGGCAAGACGAGATGCTGCGCGAAGGCTTGCGCTGCATCGCCAGTTCCGGTGACCTGGATGCCTTGCTGCATGCGGCACCGCAAGGTGGCCGCCCGCATGAAAGACAGATCATCGCCCGCCATTTACGCAACCGCGGTTTGCGTTTACCTTCAGAGCAGGTACTCATCGTCAACGGTGCGCAGCAGGCGCTGGCGGTGACGGTGCAGGCTTTGCTGGCACCGGGAGATATCCTGGTCATGGATGCGCTGACTTTTCCTGGCATGAAAACCCTGGCGCAATCAGCGCGGCTGGACGTGGAGGCCTTGCCGCTGGCAGAAGGTAAATTGAACTTGCCCGCACTGGCTGCGCTGTGCAAACGGCGGCCAGTGCGTGCAGTGTATGTCATGCCCACCATGCATAATCCCATGGGCACGGTGATGACGGATGCCGAGCGCAAACAACTTGCGCAACTGGCGCAGCGCCATCAATTCCTGATTATCGAAGATGGTGCGTATGCCTTCCTGGCAGAACCTGCACCCAAGCCGGTTTTTTGTTATGCGCCTGAGCAGACGGTGTATATTTCTGGCCTGTCAAAAAGCGTAGCATCGGGTTTGCGCATAGGTATGCTGGCAGCGCCAACAGCATTGATACCCGCGCTGGAAACAGCCATCCGTGTCACTTCTGGCAATACACCTTCTTTGATGATAACCCTTGCTTGTCTGTGGATAGAAGCAGGCGTGGTCGATGAACTGGAAATAAGAAAACGCAAGGATGCAAGGCAAAGGCAACGCCTGGCGCATACGATCTTGCAGGGCTGTGATATCCGGTCGCATCCTTCGTCATATTATGCGTGGCTGAGTTTGGGTGAAGGCGTGCGGGCTGAGCAGATCACCGCCGAGCTTGCGAAACAAGGCGTCATGGTCAGCACGGCAGATGCCTTTTCCGCTGGTACAAGTGCGCCGCAAGCCTTGCGGCTGGCATTGGGTTCGATACCGCTGGATGTGCTGGCAAATGCGCTGCATAAAGTACAAAGACTATGCAGTTACTAGCGCCTGCACAGCACATCAGGTCATGCGGTTTTTAGCCAGTGGTGGGTTTTTGGAAAAATACTTCTTGATGCCTTTCATGACGGCATCTGCCAGTTGATCCTGATAGGCATTGTCGGTCAGCTTGGCTTCTTCTTCCGGGTTGGAGATGAAGGCGGTTTCTATCAAGATGCTGGGAATGTCGGGTGCTTTCAATACCGCAAAACCAGCCTGTTCAACCGATCCCTTGTGCAGCCTGTTGATGCCACTGATTTCACTGAGCACGACCTTGCCCAGCTTCAGGCTGTCATTGATTTGCGCGGTTGTCGATAAATCCAGCAAGACGCTGGCAAGCTGCTTGTCATGGGTCTTGATGTTGACGCCACCGATCAGGTCGGCAGCATTTTCTTTGTCTGCCAGCCAGCGGGCGGCAGTCGAGCTGGCCCCTTTTTCTGACAAAACAAACACGGATGAACCGCGTGCGCTGGAATTGACAAAAGCATCCGCGTGTACAGACATAAACAAATCTGCCTGTACGGCGCGGGCTTTTTGTACTCTGACATTCAGCGGTACAAAGTAATCCGAGTCACGAGTCAGCATGACGCGCATATTTGGATGCTGCTCTATCTTGGCCTTGAGACGCTTGGCAATCGCCAGCACCACGTCTTTTTCACGGCTGCCACCACGGCCTATGGCACCTGGGTCTTCGCCGCCATGACCTGGGTCGATGGCGATGGTGATCATGCGGGTCAGTTGTACCGGTTTTCCTGCTTTTCTATGGCAGGCGCACCGGGTTTGATTTCTGGCTGGGGATCAAGCTTGACTTCTGGCTTGGGTTCTAGCTTGGGCTCGCTCTTGCCTGCCAATATATCTGCCGGGTTGGCGGTCGCCACCGGTGCCTGGGTGATGGCACCTGGTTCCTTGTTCCATTCCCCTTTTTCTATCAATGCCGCTAAAGGGTCGGTGGGGTTGGAAGGATAAAGATCGAATACCAGCCTGTGCTTGTAATTACCTACTGGTGGCAGGGTAAATACCTGGGGGCTGACTTCTTCTTTTAAATCGAATACCAGGCGCACGACGTTGGGGCGGTTCTGGCCCACGCGCACCTGCTTGATGTAAGGGTCATTCGACTTGATCTTGGCGACCAGCTCCTTGAGCTTGGCATTCAATTCCAGGCCTTCGATATCGACAAACAGGCGATATGGGTCTTTCAGCACGAAGTGATTGGTTTTCAGCTCACTGTCATTTTCCAGTGTGACGCGGGTATAGTCTTCTGCTGGCCAGACGCGCACGGCCAGTATCTGTGCCGCATTGGCAGCGGGTGCCAGGACAGAGAGCAACAGGGTGCCGCCTGCCTTGAGCAGGACGCGGCGTTTTTGGGAGCGCGCTGTACCAGTACCAGACGTACTTTCAGCGTTTACAGATTCGGGGCAAACTTGAGTAATGCGAGACATGCGACACCTTTGGCAGACAACGCGTGCAATTCTACCTCACGACCGTTACCGGCGACGCGCAAAAATACATTCAAATCGGGTTCTGGCAGCACACCATCGGCTTTTTCCGGCCATTCGACGACGCAGATATTGCTGTCATTAAACTCTTCCCGGAAGCCTGCTTCGGCAAATTCATCTGCACTGATCATGCGATACAGGTCAAAATGCATGATGGTGACGTTCTGACCCTTGATTGTGACCTGGTAAGGTTCGGCCAGGGTATAGGTCGGGCTTTTGACATTGCCGTTATGGCCAGCGGCATGGATCATGGCACGGGTCAGGGCGGTCTTGCCTGCACCCAGGTCGCCATGCAAAAAGATGCTCATGCCAGGCGTCAGCGCATGCGCCAGGCATTTACCCAGCGCCTGGGTAGCTGCTTCATCGGCGAGTGTGGTCTTATAATGTGACATTTCCTGCAAAGTTCCTATTCATGAATCTGCCTAACATAGCACAACACCCTCAATCTGTGTACTACAGAGGGGCGGGCGCGTGAGTCTGGACAGCACAGCCCTGGCCGACCTGGCTGGGCAAATACGCCTGTGGGGCAAGGAGCTGGGCTTTGCCGAGTTGCGCATAGGTGATGTTGATCTGTCGCATATAGAAGGCAGTTTCCAGGCCTGGCTGGATGCGGGTTACCATGGTGAAATGGCCTATATGGCCAGCCACGGCAGCAAACGCACCCGCCCGGCAGAGCTGGTGCCGGGCACGGTCAGGGTGATTTCTGCCCGCATGAACTATTTACCCAAGACTGAAAGCTGGCGTGCCGAAGAGCAGGGGCAGGCGGCTGACAAGGCCGTGATTTCACTCTATGCGCGTGGCCGCGACTACCACAAGGTCTTGCGCACCCGTCTGCAGCAACTGGCCGAACGCATAGAAAAAGCCATAGGCCCTTTCGGCTACCGCGTATTTACCGATTCTGCTCCCGTCATGGAAGTGGCGCTGGCAGCAAAGGCGGGCCTGGGCTGGCGCGGAAAACATAGTCTTTTACTCAGCCGCGAAGCCGGCTCCATGTTCTTTCTGGGCGAAATCCTGATTGATATCCCCTTACCTGTCGATGAGCTGGTAGGCGAGCATTGTGGCCAGTGCAGCGCCTGCATGGATGTCTGCCCGACCAAGGCGATAGTCGCACCTTATACCGTCGATGCGCGCTTGTGTGTGTCTTACCTGACTATAGAATTGCACGGCAGCATACCGGTGGAATTGCGCCCTCTGATAGGTAACCGCGTCTACGGTTGCGATGATTGTCAACTGGTGTGCCCCTGGAATAAATTTGCCCAAGCCGCTGCCGTTGATGATTTTTCTGTCCGCAATGGCCTCGACAATGCCCGCATGGTGCATTTGTTTGCCTGGACCGAAGAGCAATTCCTGCGCATGCTGGAAGGCAGCCCGATACGGCGCATAGGGCATGAGCGCTGGTTGCGTAATATTGCGGTTGGCTTGGGGAATGCAGCGGTTAGTATGCGGGGGGATGTTGAGATAGTCGCGGCTTTACGGGCGCGGTTGGGTCATCCTTCTGAGATGGTGAGGGAGCATGTGGTTTGGGCTTTGGAGCAGCATGGGATTGGCGCTTAGTACATCGAATACCGATCGATAAATCGTATCTATAATGTCGTCGCTCCTGCGTAGGCAGGAGCCCAGCGGCGTTCGTTGCATGCCGTACTTTGATTAAAACGATTGTCCTCCGTAGAGCCAAGCCGGGTCTCGGCCCGGCGGCCGAAATACTTTCTTTGGTCGCCAAAGAAAGTATTCAAAGAAAGGCGACCCAGGCGTAACCGCCCCTGCGGGGTTCCCATTTGTGCAGTACAAAAAATGGGAAGATCCGAAACTCGCTTCGCTCAGACAGCGGCTCTTCTTAATCCATTTTCTGTACTGCACAAATGGCGGCTACACATGGGAACTGCTGAAAGTCAACAGCAACCCCAAAGTCAACGGCAACGTCAATGCGGCCGCTCGCTATATTGTTGCTTTCATTTATCCTTGACGATCACCGCACCAAACTCAACCACACCGGCAAAGTCAGCACCGACAATACAGTACTCGCAGAAATCAAAAATGCCACAAACGGCCCGTTCCCACCCATGCGCGCTGCCAGCACATAGGCACTGGATGCCGTAGGCAGTGCGCAGAAGACCACGGCGATCTGCAATTGCAGCGGTGGCAATTCCAGCCAACGCCCCAAAAACAGGGCGATCAGGGGCAGGGCCAGCAGCTTCACCGATAAAAAGTAGGCAGCGATGCCCTTGGCTTCATGCAGGCCAGACAGGCGCATGCCAGCGCCAACAGCTAGCAAGCCTAGTGCGATGGATGCATTGCCGAGCCGCGACAGGGTGGCGGCTATACCTTCAGGCATGGGTATCTCCAGCACGCTGAACAAGACGCCACTGGCAGTGCCGACGACCAGCGGGTTGCTGGCGATTTCTTTCATTAGCCTGCCGCTGTTGTGGGCGAGGGCGTACACGGCACCCATATTACAGAGCGGGACGAGAAAGCCTATCAGCAAGGCCATCAGTGCTGTACCTTCGTCACCCGCCAGACGCGAGGCAATTGCCAGGGCGATATAGGAATTGAAGCGAAATGCTGTTTGCACGCCAGATTCAAATATCCTGGGTGCAGTCTTGAACATGAATTTGGCCAGCCAGCCCAGCAGCATGCCACAGGCCGTGGTGATCAGGGCGACTTGCAGTAAATGGCCGGTCGCATGCAAGTCAAAGCGTGTACGCGATGTCGTATAAAACAGCAGGGCCGGGAACATGATGAAGTAGACGATCTTTTCCACCCCGGCCCAGAAATGCCCGCCCCAGTGGGCATGACGCGCCAGCAGGAAGCCGATGAGTATCAGGCTGAAGTCGGGGAAGAGCAGGGTGAAAATCGACATTGTTTTACTTCACTCACTTACTTCAATCACCGACCATTTACTTAAGTAACCCTGCCAGTTCCACCGCAGTCTTGACCTGCATCTTGTCAAAGATATGGGCGCGGTGTACTTCTACCGTGCGCATGCTGATGCCCAGTTGGTCGGCGATGACCTTGTTCATTTTGCCCAGCAAGATCAGGTCCAATACTTCTTTTTCTCTGGCAGAAAGGCTGGTCAGACGGTCGTGCACCAGTGCGGCAGAACCTGCCTGGCGCGACACGGCCAGGGCTTCTTGCACTCTGTCCATGAGCTTATTGTCATTGAAGGGCTTTTCAAAAAAGTCAAAGGCACCGCGTTTCAGCGTATCCACCGCCATGGGGACATCACCATGGCCGGTCAGAAAGATCACCGGCAGGCGCTTGGTCAATTGCCTTGCCGCCAGCATTTCAAACAGGTTGATGCCAGTCAGGCCCGGCATGCGTACATCCAGCAAGATGCAGTCGCCCTGGCTGTCAAACATCAGGGGCTTGTCGAGAGCAACCAGGAATTTTTCTGCACTTTCATAGCTGTGTGCTGCAATTTGTCTTGATCGTGCCAGCCAGGATAAAGAGTCGCGTATGACCTCTTCATCGTCGATGATATGTAACATGTTATCTCCTGTATATTGTTTGGCGCACTCATGTTGCTGCGCTCGGATAGTCTTGTGCTGGTAAGGCGAATTGGAAAATAGTACCACCGGCTGGATTTTCATGATGCGACAGCTTGCCGCCATGGAATTCGATAGCGGTGCGGCAGATGTTCAAGCCCATGCCCATGCCCGCAGACTTGGTGGTGAAAAACGGTGAAAACAGTTTTTCTGCCACTTCAGCCGGTATGCCGTGGCCTCTGTCGGTCACGCTGACGATAACTTGCTGGCAATTGTCATCCAGCGCTGCTTCCACCCGCAATATGCGTTTTTCTGGTGCGGTGGTTTGCATGGCTTCTATGCCATTCCTGGTCAGGTTCAGCAATACTTGCTCCAGCAGGACGCGGTCTGCCAATACCAGTGGCAGCTCAGGCCTGACTTTCCATTGCAGGGCGACGTGGCTGGCCTGTGCCTGTAATTCCACCAGTGGCATAGCGCTTTGTATCAGGTCGGCAATTTGCAGGGGCTCGCGGGCGGCTTCGCGTTTTTTCACGAATTCATGCACGCTGCGTATGATCTGGCCAGCGCGCTGGGCCTGGGCATTGACTTTTTCCAGCGCACTCTGGAACAGGCTGCGGTCTATCATGCCCGCCTGTAATAGGTTGACCGCACCGGTGGTATAGCTGGAAATGGCTGCCAGCGGCTGGTTTAGTTCATGCGCCAGCATGGAAGCAATCTCGCCCATGGTGGCCAGTTTGGCGCTGGTATGCAGCTTTTCCTCCTGCTGACGGGTCAGTTCTTGCGCCCGCCTGAGTTCAGAAATATCGAGGATGGAACTCATCCAGCCAGCCTGCTTGCCCTGTTCATCAATCAGCGCGGATTCATAGATAAGTACCGGAATACGCTCCCCGCTGACATGTTGATAGGTAGTCTCGAAACCTTCTGAGGGCACTGAGCCTGCCAGTAATTGAGTGAAGCGCTGCTGATATTCTTCTATTGCTTCTGGTGCCCAGTAGGGCATAGGGGGCATGCGCCCTATGATTTCCTCTGCCGGGAAGCCTACCATGCGACAAAAAGCGGGATTCACATAAGTCAGGCGGCCTTCCATGTCGCGAGCCCGCAAGCCGGTGACCAGGGAGTTCTCCATGGCGGCACGGAAGGTGACTTGCTTGCGCAGCGCCCCCTCTGCCGCCAGGCGTCGGTTGATATCGCGCCACAGGGCCAGCAGGCTCCAGATCAAGCCTATCGACAGCAGGATGACCGACAGTACCAGCAAGTTCGACAAGAGCTTGGGCTCGGTCTTGATGCTATTGGTGCGCAATACCAGGCTCAGACTGGGCAATTCCCAGGCGCGGCTATGTGTGTAGACGTTTTTACCGCTACCGCCAGCACTGCGTTCAGCCAGGATGCGGTCGTCGATATCAGTGATTGTGATCTGGTTATCCTGGGCAAACCACCAGGGCACCAGTTCTTCCAGGATGGCATTCATGCGGTAACTGATCATCATGCTGCCTATCCTGCGGTCGTCCCTGATCAGGGGGATCTGACAATGCATGAGATAGGCATTCTTGGCATTGATTTCCAGCACGGGTTTGCGGCAGATGGTTTCCTCGCTGACATCGAGTTCACCAAATTCAAAATGGGGCAGGGGCAGCCTGTCATTATTGGCTGGAATCACTTCGCGGGTATCGACCAGTATCTTATTATTGGCGTCATACCAGGCTATACGCTGGATTTCGCGGTTATTCTTGAGTATGGTACGGAAGCGCTCAAGTACCGCATCTTTTTGCAGCTTGGACGATTTGATTTCATTGCCTATCTGGCGCAAGACTTCGTCATTGCGGTTGAGCTGGAATTGTATAGCCTGTTCCACCCATAGCGAATCAGCGATCAGTTGCTCCTGGCGCTCATTGGCCTCCATACGCTGCGCCTGCCACGGCAACCAGATCAGCGTGGACAAGAATAACAACAGTAGCAAAATCGGAATAATCCAGCGCCATTTTTGATTGGGCCAGGATTGGGAACGGTGGCGGCTTTTCATAAAAACGAGTTTATCGCAGCCTTGGATTTGCTGACAGAGTTAATTTGTGCATGCTCGAGGCTTGTTGTTTCAGATCATGTACCTGAATGCTTGTATCGAAGTTTGTAAAGTCAAAGGGCCAGAAATATGTGCATTTCTGGCCCTTTGCATCTTTACATCATTCCCATGGCCCGTGGCAGCCACAAGGAGAGCCCTGGCCAATACGTGACGATGACGAGGAAGACCAGCATCGTACATAGCCACGGCATGACTGCAACAGTCAGCTCGGTAATACTCATTTTTGAAATACCGCTTGCGACATACAGGTTCAAGCCTACCGGTGGGTGACAGAGTCCGACTTCCATATTGGCATCGATCAAAATACCAAAATGAACTGAATCTATACCCAGACGTATCGCGGCTGGATGCAGGATAGGTGCCATCACCAGAATAATCGAGGATGGTTCCATGACATTACCAGCCAGCAGCAATAGGATATTGGTAAAGAACAGGAAACCAGCACGGCCCAGTTCTTTGCCCAGGATCCAGTCAGCCATGAGTTGAGGAATATTCTCATGCGCCATCAGGAACGAAAACAGGACCGCATTGGTGATGATGTACAGCAGCATCGCCGACAGTGCAGCCGAATTGACCAGCACTTTTGGGGTGTTCGCTATTTTCATGTCCTTGTACACGAAGACAGAGATGAAGAAGGCGTACACCGCACTCATGGCAGCGGCTTCGGTAGCAGTGAAAATACCGCTATAGATACCGCCGATGATGATCACGACAAGCATCAGGCCCCAGATACTTTCACGAAATGCTTTCCAGCGTTCAGCCCAGGTCGCTCTTTTCATGCGTGGGTAACCGTGTTTTCTGGCCAGATACCAGGTAGTTGCGCACAGCATGGCTGTCAGTAGCATGCCAGGGAACAAGCCAGCGACGAATAAGGCACCGATGGAGGTATTGGTAGAAATTGCGTAAATCACCTTGGGGATTGAGGGCAACATCAAAATACCCAGAGAGCCTGCCGTGATGATGACGCCCGCACCAAACTGCTTTGGATAACCCTGTTTGACCATGGCTGGCAAAATGATGGAGCCAATCGCCACCACAGTTGCCACGCTGGAGCCGCATACCAGTGCAAACATGGCACAGGAAATAATACCCGCCAGCGCCAGGCCACCGTGCCAGTGTCCCACCATGCTGGTTGCAAAATTGATCATGCGTTTGGCAACGCCGCCATGCGTCAGGAAATTACCTGCCAGGATAAAGAAAGGGATCGCCATGATCTCAAACTTTTCTATACCTGTGAACAATTTCAAAGCGACAGCTTCGATAGGTACCTGGGTGAGCAGGTACATGAACATCAGTACTGTCAGACCCAGGGCAATCGAGACTGGGATGCCAGTCAGCATCAAGGCTATCAGCAAGGCAAACACGATACCGATTTTGCCAACCATGCACATGGCACCAAGAGCCAGCACGATGCCACACAAGACGATGGTGGCACGCTGTTTTGACATCTGTTTGATGCCCAGTGTATCAATGGCGGCACTCATTACGCGCCTCCTTTCGCTGCTGCTGTTGCTGGTTGCAATTGAATTTCATTTTCTTCATCACTCAAACCTTCCACATGGGCGTGGTCATGGACTGGCAATTCACCGGTACGTTTGAAGATAAGTGCTACCTGGATAAAGCGGAAGCACATCAAATACGAGCCCATCCACACTGCGGAATAGACTATCCAGGTTGGCCATTCAAGATCGGGGGTGGTCGGGCCTTCAGTCAGCTCACCGATGGACAGGCCCAGCGTATGGAAAACGGCATAGTGCATGCCGTTTTCCCAGACAAAGGTCAGGCCCAGTGTGCCGATGATGCCAGTAAAAATCATGCCGCATACCAGCGCGGTATACACGGTGGCGTTGCGCCATTCTGCAGGCAGGCGGGTAACCAGCACGTCGACGCCTACATGCACGCCGGCTCGTACGCCATAGGCCGCACCAAACTTGGCCATCCAGACGAACATGATGATGCAGAGTTCCTGTGCCCAGCTAAAGTGCAGGGACAGTAACCAGTCCTGTACCACCGGAATACTGAAGCCAGTACCGTAACGGTGCAGAACGGAGATGAAGATGATGAGCGTTGCTCCACCCATAAGGGCAGCGATAATCCACTCTTCCAGATGATCGAGAAATTTCATGACAGGATCCCTTTGGAAAAAATAACGCGATTGTGAAAAGACAGGCAGTATCTTGTTTAAATATATGCCTTGAAAATATGGCTTAAGTAATATGGCTTAGTAATATTCCTAAGTTGCATACCTTGGTGCCGATCAGGATAGATGCAGACTTGCAGTACGCTGTGATGCTGCAGTCGTCACAAGCTACAATATTGCAATCCGTATCGATGCCACTAGTCAGGACGACCAGTGGACTTCAGCTAAGTAATGTGGATTTTTGCTTCATAATGTCCCCGTATTGTAAAAATTAATTTTTATTTTGCTTCCCATTTTCAGGGAGCAATGCAGCTACCACAACTGTGGTTTTCCACATTGCGCCATCCATAAAACCACCGTGGCCTTTCAGAGGCACTTCATATTTCATGGATGGAATAAGTGCAAGTATAGTAATGTTTTTGTTGGAATGCTTTGGTAAGTCTTATTTCTGCAGAGCTGCAGTCGTACTTGTGGTTTTCCACAGTTGGCAGATAATGCTGCCATTGCAATAATCTGTGCAAGAATATATACAATCCATAAAAACGTCCGGAGACAAATATGAAACTGAAGTCAGTGCTGTTTTCCCTGTTGGCCGCATCCCTCGTCAGTGGCGCCGCATTTGCGCAAGCGCCTATCGTCATTAAATTCAGTCATGTGGTTTCCAACGATACACCTAAAGGCAAAGCAGCTGAGCGTTTCAAGGAATTGGCTGAAAAAGCTACCAAGGGTCGCGTCAAGGTTGAAGTTTATGCCAACAGCACCCTGTATAAAGACAAGGAAGAACTGGAAGCCCTGCAATTGGGTGCCGTACAAATGCTGGCACCTTCACTGGCCAAGTTTGGCCCGTTAGGCGTAAAAGAATTTGAAGTTTTTGATCTGCCTTATATTTTCCCATCGAAAGATGTGTTGTACGCAGTGACCGAAGGTCAAATTGGTAAAGACCTCATGAAAAAACTGGAACCCAAGGGCATCATTGGCCTGGGCTTCTGGGATAATGGCTTCAAGATCATGTCCGCCAACAAGCCCATGCATCTGCCTGCAGATTTGAAGGGACAAAAGCTGCGCATACAATCATCCAAAGTGCTGGATGCACAAATGCGTGCCCTGGGTGCCAACCCTCAGGTGCTGGCATTCTCTGAAGTTTATCAAGCCTTGCAAACTGGCGTAGTGGATGGCACAGAAAACCCGCCATCCAATCTGTACACGCAAAAAATGCATGAAGTACAAAAGCATGTCACCGTGACCAATCATGGTTATCTTGGCTATGCCGTCATCGTCAACAAAAAATTCTGGGACGGCTTACCTGCAGATATACGCGCTCAACTGGATGAAGCGATGAAATCTGCAACCAAGTATGCTAACGCGATTGCACAGCAAGAAAATGACAACGCGCTTGAGGCTGTGAAAAAATCCGGTAAAACCACGGTCTATGTGTTGACCGACAAAGAAAAAGCTGAATGGCGCAAAGCCTTGTTACCAGTGCAAAAAGAAATGGAAGGACGCATAGGTAAAGACCTGATCGCCAACGTCAACAAGGAAGGCGCTAAACTGGGTTTCAAGTAATTATCTGAAAACCCTCAAAAAAACCGTCATGGCTTAGTCATGGCGGTTTTTTAACATGCAAGCTCTTATGTTGATCATTCTAGTTATTGACAAGTTTTGCCAGGTGTTTTGCTTGGTCCACAGGCCGTCCATTTTTAGAATCACCAAATTGGTGAATGAACTGGCTAACTATGGCTGTTTTGCTATGCTTGTAGATGAGGCTAGCCTGGCTTTTGCTGATTACTTATGCAACGCAGATCATCATGTACTTGCCAAATTTGCTCTGTGAATAAGTTAAACAAAGTAAACTGACCAAAGTTTAAAAGAAATTGCCGTGTTTCCCGCAAGGAAATACGGCAATTTTTATTTTGGCAGAATTTAAATTGGTGTTGCCTAGCACATTTTTTAGGTTTATGATCGATTTTCACATATCTGCAACAATGCACCGTTTTGTATCATTTTTATTTTGAAAGCCAAAACTTGTCATGCTATATTCACGGCAGTTCAGAATTCTGCAAGACAAAAAGTAAGAATAAAAAGCACACAGGTTTAAAAGGCGGTAGTGCAAAATAACGGTAACGATACCGTACACACTGAGGAGACGCGCGTTTTTACTACAAGCTGAGCGGATGTGATAAATTTAAAAAAATCGCATACGCTAAACAGCCGAAAACGCGAAAGATGTTTTAAGGGCGCATCGGATGATGCGCCTTTTTTCTTTTTGTCAAAAGGGAACTCATGTTGAACAAAGAATCGAAAGAATCCAAGGAAGCAGGTTTTTTCTCTGCCATCGTCGAAGCGCCTTTTGGTGCCGTTGGCATACGCTGTGAAGACCAAAAGGTCAGTGAGCTGGTGTATCTACCGCCGCGCTTCCAGGAAAAGGCACCCACTGACAAGGTCGCTGAAAAAGCCGCCAGACAAATCTCTGCTTATTTGCAAAACCCGGACTTTCAATTCAACCTGCCCCTGAAAGAGGCGGGTACTGCTTTTCAGGGCAGGGTCTGGCAGGCTATTTCTTCTATACCACGTGGTCAGGTACTGACCTACGGGCAAATTGCCAAGCACATACGCTCGGCACCACGTGCGGTGGGCCAGGCTTGTGGTGCCAACTGGTACCCGCTGGTAATCCCCTGTCATCGCGTCACAGCGGCCGGTGGCCTGGGTGGGTTTGCCCACAATGATGATGAGACAGGATTCCACCTTGGTGTGAAACGCTGGTTGCTGACGCATGAAGGTGTGCCAGGGTTTACTCAGGAAGCATTGTGGAAGTAAAGCAGCTACCTGTCATCTTGCCTGAAAAATTGACGGCGCAAATCGACCAGTTTTGTGATGCATTGTGGCTGGAAGATGGATTGGCAAAAAATACCATAGAGGCTTATCGCCGCGACATGCGTTTGTTTGCTGAATATTTGCATAAAGAACAAGACAAGCATTTATATGAAGTTAACCATGCTGACATAGGCAATTATATTGCGGTCAAACATGGGACATCCAAAGCAAGCTCCGCCAACCGGCGCATGAGTGTACTCAAGCGCTTTTATTTGCTGGCGTTCCGTCAAAACCTGATCAATGAAAATCCCTGCACCAAGTTACGCTCGGCCAAACAGGGACAGCGTTTACCTAAAACCCTGAGCGAAGCACAAGTCGTTGCATTGCTACAGGCACCGGACGACACAAATCCACATGGCTTGCGCGATAAGACCATGCTGGAATTATTGTATGCCTGCGGCTTGCGTGTCAGCGAACTGGTGGGTTTGCGCTCTATAGAAGTTGGTTTGAATGAAGGCGTGCTGCGCATCACCGGCAAAGGTGATAAAACCAGGCTGGTTCCCTTTGGTGAAGTGGCACGTGCATGGCTGGAGCGCTATCTGCGCGAAGGTCGGCCTGCTATCCTGAATGGGCAGATTGATGATGCCTTGTTCGTCACAGCACGTGGCGGTGCCATGACCCGGCAAATGTTCTGGATACTCATCAAGAAATATGCGACACAAGCTGATATTACAACGCATTTGTCACCGCATACCCTGCGCCATGCCTTTGCCACCCATCTGTTGAATCACGGCGCTGATTTGCGGGTTGTGCAGTTATTGCTGGGTCATGCAGACATCTCTACGACGCAAATTTATACACATGTGGCGCGTGAGCGCCTGAAGAAGCTGCATGCCTTGCATCACCCCCGTGGTTGAATTGTCCGGTCGCAGGCAAAAAAATCCACGCATCAGCGTGGATTTTTAATTGGAGCAGAGATATTTATTTTACAGCAGTATTTTCTTCAAGGAATTTTTCTGCTCTGGTCCAGAAGTCAACATTGTCTTCCAGCAGATGCCAGCCATGACCTTCACCCTTATAAACGATCCAGTCAATCTTGGCATTGGCAGGGGCATTTTTCTTAAACTTCTCGCCATGGATAAATGGTACCCTGGCATCCTCCGATCCATAAGCAAGTATTAATGGCTTGGTGAGGCGATGAGCTTGTTCAACAGGAGAGGTTGCCTTTAATTGTGCGGCATCTTTCACCTGATCTCCAACCAGGATGGGCATACCAAATCTTTGCCACGCACCCCCTTCAAAGTCGCTCCAGGTAACGTCATACATCAAATTAATGTCTGATACGCCTACCCAGCTGATACCACAACGGTACATATCAGGTTCTTTGATCAGCCCCATTAAAACTGCATAACCACCATAACTTGCTCCTGCTATACAAATACGTTTTGGGTCGGCATAACCTTTTTCTATTGCCCACTTTGTTGCATCAGTGACATCATCTTGCATGGCTAGGCCCCATTGTTTCCAGCCTGCCCTGTGCAGTTGCTTACCATATCCTTCGCTACCACGAAATTCTGGTTCCAGAACCGCATAACCCCGGGATGCCAAAAATTGCGTTTCCTTGTTCCACTTCCAATGAACGCCACGCATGTAAGGACCACCATGCACCATGACGACCAAAGGAAGATTTTTTCCATTGCTGAATCTAGGCAGCGTCAAGTAGGCAGGAATCTCCATACCATCGCGGACTTTGATTTTGACAAAGTCTTTATACGACATTTTTGAAGAATCAACTTCTGGTTTATCGTCACCAATTGCTGTGAATTGCTCAGTCTTGGTATTGAATATAAGGTGTGACCCAGGATGAATGTCAGATGTTGAATGAACGATGATTAAATCATTGCCCGCACTTATTGCACCAGAAAGAAAGTTTACGGTGTTAGGCAGCGCCTTATCGACTTTTGCTTGTATAGTCTTCCACGTATCATCGAACCAGATAGTGCCTTCTGCGTCACTTTCAAAGGTAATTCCCAGAAGTTTATTTTGTTTTCGGCTAAATAAAAATCTTCCGCTAAAATCAAAACCTTTGGTCGTGGCAACAGGTGTTTCATCGATTTTGTTTTTTTCGAGGTCGTAGCGATAGACAGAGGTCGTATCTTGCCCCAGATTCGTTGTTACATATATTTGACCATCTGGTGCGATGGCAGCGACTGAAACGGGGTCATCTTTTGCATTGTCATAAGAGAGCAGTTTACGGAATTGCTGAGTTTTCTCGTCTTTATAGTAAATGCTTGTCGTATATTCTTCCAAGGTTATCGCTATACGCAATAAGCCAGCTCTATCAATAAAAAATTCAGAAGAATTTGCTGGTGTCGGAATATCTTCTGTCTTGCCAGAAATAGTATCGAGCTTGATCAATACCGCGCGCGGATTTTTACGTGTTCCTGTTGAACGGGTGAGATATATCTCATTTGAATTATCAACATTGACTGCCGCCAGAAAGCGATGATTGTTATCCAGTACACGGAATTTGCCTGTACTTGAATCACCAGTCAGTTGGCGGAATTCGGCGCCATCTTTATTAACGGCGAACATGCCATTTCCAGAACGCCGCTGATCAGAAGGGGCAAGCCGGTCTCCTGTCGTGAAAACCAGCCGTTCACTGGTAATCCAGAAAAAACCACTTACGTCAGTTTTGGCATAAGCTGCGATTATTTTATTGGTTGATGTCGCTATGTCCATTATGGACAACACTAACCGGTCATCTTTGTTGGCAACCAGCATGGCAATAGATTTGCCATTTGGGGACATTTGAACTTTTCTGATTTGTTCGTTTTTAAAAAATTTTTCAACTGGAATTTTTTCTTGTGCAACTGCCTGAGTTTGCGCCTGTACTTGCAGTGTCAGCCCAGCCGCAATAAACACGCCGGCGGTGACATGCCTGCACATTGAAGTCAGAACTTTCTTCATTATCTGTCCTATGAAATTAAAGTGAAAATGGGCAGCGCTAAAAATAAACGCCCCGGATTACGAGGCGTTTATTCTTTACACTACGTTAACCGATTAACGGAAAGCGTATCTTGCTGACAGTGTGAAGTAACGGCCAGTGTTGTTGTGCAAGGTTGTATCGTAACCTTGTTGAACAGTTGTACTGGTGTTAGTGCCGGCTGCGTATGGTGCTTTGGAATCAAAAACGTTCTTGATGTTGAAGCCCAGTGTCACGTTTGGAATACCAGAGTAAGAGTAACCTACGTCCACAGTAGTCCAGCTAGCCAATTGGCAGTCTGGGAAGTACTTGGTGAAGTTAGGTTGACTTACAAAAGTAGTTGTCGTGCCAGCAGGTACACTTGCACCATAGTAGCAATATGGTGTTGTGTAGGTAGTCGCATTATCGTAACGGCGATAGTAGTTCACACTATCTGTATAACGAATGGAGCCGTATACAACGTGTGGACCTTTTTCCCATGCAGTACTCAGTGTTGCGCGAATACGTGGGATATTGCCGACGGAAGTTGCCCAGTCATTCAAGCCACCAGAAGTACCAACAGCATTTCTTTCTAAGTCGCCAGTTGTTTCAGCACGACGATATGAGAACAGGTAAGTACCACGCAAAGAAGATGTCAGCTTACCATTTTCACCGAGGTTATTACGCATTTTCAATTCAAGATCTGCACCACTGGTTTCTGTTGAACCCTGGTTGATCCATGGTGTTTTAACAGCCAGCAATGGACCAGTACCTGGGACAGGATTGCCGTTGGCATCTTTCAACAGGTTCAGCGGGTTAGTGTCGCGCAGGATATAGTCAGCTGGGAAATTGCCTGGATGTTCCAGCAAGAATGTGGAGCTACCCAGAACAACAGAACCTTCTTGACGCAATTTATAGATATCCAGGACTACGTCGAAGCTACTTGATGGAGAGTAGATCATACCCAAAGAGTAGCTCTTGGATTTTTCTGGTTTCAGGTCAGGATTGGCACCACCAACACCAGAAACGCTCTTCGAGCAATCGGCTGTTTCTGCGCCTGGAGCAGGCGTAGAACCATTAGGGCAGCGGATAGGATCAACTGTACCATTCAGGAAGAACTGCGCACCACCTGCTGCGATCTGGGACAAGCCAGGAGCGCGGAAGGCTTCAGCATAAGTACCACGGAATGCCAGGCCATCAGATACTGTCCATTTGGCACCGACTTTAGGTACGAAGTTGCCTTTGATTTTATCGTATTTGTCGTAACGGCCGGCAAAATCCATTTCAAAGTTTTTGAAGAATGGAGTACGGAATTCAATAAAGGCAGAAGAAACATTGCGTTTGGAGTCAATCGCTGTCGTTGTCAGGCCCAGAATGTCGCCGCGTGCGTTGATTGGATCTGGATCAATTGCCAGTTTTTCTTGACGGAATTCAAAACCAGCTGCAAAGCCGATAGCGCCGCCGCCCAATGAACCGAACTCAGTCGTTGCTTTACCATCCCATTGTGTGATCTCTGAAGTACCGACGTTAGTCAGATCAGGGCTCAGAGTAGGATCAGCAGCGATAGAAGCCAGGGAACGGTTATCCGTGATCAGCTTACGCAGTGTAGGCAGATACAGGAAGCCGTGTGCAACTTCATTACGCTTGGAGCGATTCCACAAAACTGCAGATTCCCAATCCCATGTCGATACAGTACCTTTCAAGCCAGCCAACAAACGCAAGCCTTTGTTGTCGAGGTCTGTACCAGTATTCAGGTTTTCAAAACGATAGGAAACGGCAGAGCGCGCATCCTTGTTTGGATTGTCTGGATGACCGATAGGCAAAATTGCCTGGAATGGTGTAGCCAGGCCGCCTACCAGGAAGTTGGTCGTTGGTGATGTGCCACTGATAGAACGTGCAGCAGAGCGATAGACACGTTTGGTATCAGAATAAGCAAATTCAGCGAAAGCCGACAGTTTGTCATTGATTTTCAGGTTACCGACAGTCATGAAATTGACGTCATCACCTTTGCTCTGTACATCTGTATATGCATCTGCATTGTAGTTACAGAAAGTACGGCCAAACAAAACGCTGCTAGAAGCGATATTGTGTTGTGCGCCACCAACCAACAAACGTGAAGGATCACAGCCAGTTTGGTTGATCACTGTTGCGCCTGTTGTAAAGAAGGACAGTGCGCCAGGAGTGCGTTCTCTATAGAAAAATGCTTGATTTGAAATACTGCTGCTATACGGATTCAGACGATAGTTAATGTCTGAATACAGCTTGGCTTCGATATCATTTGAGCCGTTTTGAACAGTTGTTGCACTTTGTTTTTTGTAATCGAGAGCAAACAGGACGTTATAGCCCTGCGATGCCAGGTCACCAAAGCCAATAGCACCGTTGACGTTTTGACGACCAAATTCGCGATCATCATTGGCGCTGATGTTAGCGGCGATTTCACCACCTTGATAATCACGCTTGGTAATGAAATTGATAACGCCGGCAACCGCATCAGAACCGTAAACTGCAGACGCGCCGTCTTTAAATATCTCTACTTTTTCAATTGCGGACAATGGCAATGAATTCAGATCGTAGAGTGTGGACTGGCCGTTATTCGGGTTTGCATAAGCGGATGGTGCCATACGGCGGCCATTCAACAGGATCAATGTTGAAGTGGAGCCCAGACCGCGCAGGGATGCAGTTGCAACACCACGGGAGAAACCATTTTGGTCTGGAGTATCGTTGTAGCCACCAGTACCCATGGATGGTACTTGTTTCAACAATTCCAGCACTGTTGTTGCACCACTTTGCTTGATTTCTTTAGCTGTAATGGTTTGTACTGGTGATGTACCTTCTTTATCAGCACGTTTGATGTTCGAGCCGGTAATCTCAATACGTTGTGGTGCTTCAGTCTGAGCGTGGGCATAGCCCCCGATCAGCATGGAGCCAGCAAATACGCTGAGCGCCAGGCGCACTGACTGCACGCCTATTTTTTCTTTAAATATCATTATTGTTCCCTCTTTGTTGATAGACCAGATGCAATCGGGTGCCGGATCCGTATTGGCAGTTAGGTTTACTTCAAAAATTTTGTAAATTTTCAAACTTTCCTGTACTGCTGTCTGATGAAATGCTGCCGAATCCGTCCTCTTTATAAAAGCGCGCGGGAAGTGAAAGGCAATGAATCAAACAGAACTTTATTATGTAAATAAAATACCTTTCGGGGAAAGCATTTGTTACTTTTTTTTGCTGGCTTGTTGTTTGACGACGACAAGAAATGAAAATTTAATTTCTAATTTTTCATGAAATTGGAATTTCGTGATCTTTTTGGAAATGCATTTAATTTGATATGAATTTTGGTTATATACATATAAAACCCCGGAAAATGAACCACTTACAAGGAGTTTTGATTAAATTAATGTCGTTTATTGGTTCAATTTAAAATTTGAAAATGCGAAAAAATTTTCAAATTTCTGGATTTCTGTAAAAATCGAGCCTGATAATAAGTTCCTGCGATATGTAAGAACTTGTAACCAAAAATGTGGTCTATGCACTCAGCAAATTAGTGCTCAGTGATTAGTTTGCGGTCAATTCAATTAACCAGGGGAAAATATGAAGTTGCCAAAAGAAGTACATTTCAAAAAGAAAACAATGCTCCTTTTGCTTTGTGCATTGAGTGAAGTTGTTCTTGCCCAAACACCTCCTGTGCCTCCGGTAACCCCAGCCACCGCACCTGCGGCAAACGGCACTCCAGCGCTTGCACCTGCTGCGGTCCCTGCTCCTGTTGCAACACCGCCAGTCGGATTGCGTCCTTTTAAGGATGTTATCAAGGACGCCAAAGAGCTCAAGGGATTTTTTAATCTGTATCAGAAAGACGACAAAGTCTGGCTGGAAATCCGCCCTGAGCAATTCGATAAGCCTTTCTTGTTTACTTACAATATCCCTAACAGCATAGGCGAGCGTGGACTATATGGCAGTCAGATGGGGCGTGGTTATCAGGCGGTATTCAAGAAGATAGGTAATCAGGTACAACTGCTGGCAAAGAATACTGAATTCTTTGCCACACCCGGTACGCCTCAGGCACATGCAGTTGCCCAGGCTTTCTCGGACAGTTTGCTGAGCAGTACGAATGTATTGAGTACTCCTCATTCAGAATCAAAGGGCATCTTGGTAGATGCCAGTGCCTTATTGTTTAATGATATCCCGGCATATTCGACCAGGCTGGAATATGCTTACCGTACCTTGTATGTACTGGACAAGGCCAATACCAGTTTCGGCAAATTGAATGTGGATGAGTCACTGGCCGGTTTTTTTGTGAATGCCCACTTTACAACTCCCCGCATTGCGGCTGCACCGCTGGTGCCACCACCTGTTGCCATTCCTACTCCGCCACAAACGACACCTGATCCACGCAGTTTCTTTGTCGGCTTTTACTTCAACTTCTCTGCATTGCCATCAGAAGTCATGCGCCCACGTCTGGCAGATGACCGGGTGGGGCACTTTGTCACAACCAGCTATGACTTCACTGACGACGTCAAACCCAAGACTTCACGTCATTTTGTGAATCGCTGGCGCCTGGAAAAGCAAGACCCGACAGCAAGCTTGTCAGAACCCAAGCAGTCTATCGTGTATTGGCTGGATAAGAACGTGCCAGAAAAATATCGTCAATCCATTACAGAAGGTGTATTGGAGTGGAACAAGGCATTTGAAAGGATAGGTTTCAAAAATGCGGTTGTTGTAAAGCAACAAACTGAAAAAGATGTTTTTGATACCATGGATTCACGCCATGCCTCGATACGTTGGTTTGTCGGTGCCGATGTCGGTTTCGCCATTGGCCCATCACGTGTGGATGAACGTAGCGGCGAAATTCTGGATGCTGATATCGGTATGTCGGACGTGTTTGCCCGTGGTGCCCGCCGCATGATAGGTGAAGATGCACAGCCGCAGGCGCAAGCTCATGTTCAGCACGGACAAGGCGACTGCGATTTTGCCCATGAAGCTTCAATGGAAATGGGTTTCGCCCTGGACTTGCTGGACGCCCGTGGTGAAATGGACATGGACAGCCCGAAAGCAGAAGCACTGGCACAAGCCTATGTGAAAGACGTCATCATGCATGAAGTTGGTCACACTCTGGGTTTGCGCCATAACTTCCGCTCTTCTACTATTTATACTTTGAAGCAATTGCAAGATCCTGCATTTACCAAGGTCAATGGCCTGGCGGGTTCCGTCATGGATTATGTGCCTTTTAATCTGGCAACCAAAGGTGAACCTCAGGGCGAATACGTCATGTCTTCCCTTGGCCCTTATGATTACTGGGCAATTGAATATGCTTACAAACCTGTCGAGGCGGATAAGGAAAAAGAAGAGCTGACTCGTATTGCTTCTCGCTCCACGGAGCCTTTATTGGCCTTTGGTACGGATGAAGATTCCATGGGGACCCTGGTATCTGATCCTGACGTTAACGTTTTCGATCTGGGATCAGACCCACTGACCTATATACAAAAACGTTTGACGATTTCACGCGAATTGTGGGACAGATTGCAAACGCGCCAGCTCAAAGCTGGCGACAGTTATGAAACCTTGCGCCGCAGTTTTGAATATGGCTTTGGTCAATTTGCCCGTACCGTCCCATTGGCGACCAAGTTTGTCGGTGGCACGACCTTTTTGCGTGATCATGCCGGCACAGGCCGCGCAACTTTCACGCCTATCGCTGCTGAACGTCAACGTCAGGCTTTGAAGCTGGTTTCTGATAGTCTGTTCACGGCCAAGAGCTTTGTCTTCTCACCTGAGTTGTTGAGTCGTCTTGGCGTTGATCATTTCCAGCGTGGCAACCGTAACGACATTTCCATTTCTGCACGTTTGTTAAGTTTGCAAACAGCAGCTTTGGATCAATTGATGTCTGATCTGGTGGCGCAACGTATGCTCAATGCGGCAGAAAAACTGCGCGATCCCAAGAAAGTGCTTTCACTGCACGAGTTGTATGGCAGTTTGCAATCCAGTATCTGGAGCGAGTTGTCCACTGGTGCTGACATCAACTCGGCCCGCCGCAATTTGCAACGTGAGCATCTGAAGCGTCTGTCGAATGCCTTGCTGAAGCCATCCGCAACTACCCCGGCAGATGCCCGCAGTTTGCAAAGAGAACAGGCAAATCAGTTGTTGGTGTCAATTCGCGGTGCAGTTGGCAAGTCTATGAGTGCAGAATCCCGCGCGCATTTGTCTGAAAGCCTGGCAACTTTGAATGAAGTACTCAAGGCTTCACTGGTTAGGGCAGGGGTGTAATCCTCCATTCTTATCAGGAAGCCATAAAACTGATCGCTTGTAGCTGATCAGTTTCAAGTAGCGATAAGAACCCGTGCATTTGCACGGGTTTTTTGTTTGTAGCAGTAGTAAAGGGAAATTTGATGAAAATGCATGAATTTATTATTGCATTTGAGCAACGGGTCGTACAGTGAGTCAAAAAAACAACAAGCCTAATATATTTTAAAAATTATTTAAATATTAATTTTTAAAAACATAATTTTGGTAAACAGGAAAATTCCATAAAAAACACTCTAATTGGGGGTGAATCGAAAACAATATTCCCAAATGCATGAAAACATGTCGTTTTAGACATGGCAGTCATAATGAAAAACTAAGTAAGTCACATAATGTAACAGTCCATAATCAACTTTCTTTCCAAGAACCTTATGTTTTTGCAAGCAAATTTAATCGGTGAAGTAAGGGGACTATCATTTTCCAGAGGAGAAACTGATAGCTGTACCGAATTAAATTTGAGTAAAAATCAAGCATGTCTGGTTCGGGAAAGTACGCGCTTGCACTGAAAAATTAAAATAGAAAGGTAATTCATGAAGCTGAGTCGTCTCGCATTTGCATTGTCCAGCATCGGTCTGTTCTCCATCGCCACAGGCGTATTGGCACAGGTCACCACCCCTCAAGAGGATGAAAAGAAAGTAGAAAAAATCCAGAAGGTGGAAGTGACTGGTTCAAAAATTAAACGTATCAACTATGAAACTGCGTCGCCGGTACAAGTTATCAGCCGCGATGAAATCGTACGTGGTGGTGCAACCTCTTTGACTGATGTACTTAAAACCATCTCTGCCAATACTGGTGGTATCGATGAAAATCGTACCAATGGCTTTACCGCTGGTGCATCTGGCCTGAATCTGCGTGGCATAGGCCCGCAGTCGACTTTGGTGCTGATCAACGGTCGTCGTCTGGCTGCCTATGCACAACCAGAATATCAAACCACGTTTGTGGATTTGAATTCTGTACCTATTGGTGCGGTTGAACGTATCGAGGTATTGAAAGATGGTGCATCGGCTATCTATGGTTCTGAGGCGATGGCTGGTGTTGTGAATATCATTTTGCGCGACAGTTATCAGGGCGCAGAGATCACAGGTTCGCTTGGGCAGTCGCAAAGACATGATGGCGAAGAGGTCCGTACCTCCTTGAGCTATGGTTTTGGTAGCCTGGTGGAAGATCACTACAACATCTACGCTACACTGGATATCCGTCAGCGCAAGCCTATGTTCATCAGCAAGCGTGATAGCTACTTGAGCACAGAGGATTTGCGTCCGTATGGCTACAAGGACAACCGCTCCCTGTATACTTTCCCAGGCAATATCTACTGGACAGACAAAGCAACTGGTAAATTTGTGTCCCAGACTCTGGATAAGAATTGCCCGGCCAATAGCCTGGTTCCAGCCGATACCTTCTTTGGTGCTGGTACTGTGGGTAATGCTTGTGTATTTGATGACTTGAAAGATGCGTCGGTTAACTCTGGCGGTAAAACTGATCGTGTTGGTCTGACCAGCCGTGGTACATGGCAAATTAATGCTGACACGACTGCATTTGCTGAAATCATGTACAACCAGAATAAAGCCTCTGTCACTGGTTTGCCGCACTGGTTTGCAGGTCAGAATGGTCTTGACACAGGTGCTTTGCCAATCACGCATCCACAATACCCTAAAGAATTGATTGACCCTGTAACAGGAAAAACGCTGGCTGGTGGTAACGGTACAGTCCGTGTTCGCGCATCCCTGAAAGACTTTCCAGGACAAGGCCTGGAAAATACGACTGATTTTGGCCGTTACCTGGCAGGCTTGAAAGGTACTTACGCCAACTGGGACTGGGAATCTGCGCTGATGTTTAACACCAGCAAAGTTGAATCCAAAGCCACGGCTGGTTTGCTGGCTAAGCCATTTATCGCTGCTTATAACAACGGTACTTTCCTGTTCGGTAGCTCGGCACAAAACGCTGATCTGTACAAGAAAATCGTAACCGACTCTGCCGACAGTTTCAAATCCGGCATGTATATGTGGGATGGTAAAGTCTCTGGCGAATTGATGCAGTTGCCAGCCGGGCCATTGTCTATCGCTGTTGGCGTTGAAGCACGTCGTGAGACACTGGAAGTCAACCCTTCCCAATTGTCCATCGATGGCGAGTTGTACCACCGTGCCCAGTCACAGCCTGGCTATAAACGTGGCCGTAATATTGCATCCACCTATGCTGAATTGTCGATACCTATCTTCAAAACACTCGAAGGTCAGGTCGCTGCACGTTATGACCGCTACTCTGATTATGGTAACTCCACTACACCAAAAGTTGGCTTGAAATGGAATGTTCATCCTACATTGATGGTCCGTGGTACCTACGCAACTGGTTTCCGTGCACCGACTCTGGTAGAAAACTCTACCCAGATTTTGAAGGCTTTCTTGTCTTACCGCGATCCAGATCGTTGTAACGATCAATTCAAGAACGGTTGCCAATGGAGCAGTGCTTATGAAAGTGGTTCCAATCCTAATCTGAAGCCAGAGACAGCAAACAGCTTTACACTGGGCCTGGTGTGGGAACCAACGACATGGTTGAATGCAAGCCTGGATTTCTGGCAAATCAAACGCAAGGATGAAATTTCCACATTTGATCTGACCACAGTTCTGGCAAATCCTGGCCGTTATGCAGGCAATCCTGCTGCTGTTATTACACGTGATCCTTTGACTGCTGCTGACAAAGCGGCTGGTGCGACTGCCGGTGAAATTACCAACCTCAGATTGTTGCTGACTAACGTGGCAACTACAGAAGTTCGCGGTATTGATCTGGACGTCAATGGTAACTTCAACCTGGGTGAATACGGTCATCTGAAGCCTAACTTCAAAGTGACATATAACCACTCTTACAAATCTGCACCTTCACCAGAAGTAGAAGCGATTGAGTATGCTGGTTCCCGCAATCAGCCACGCGTGCAGGCAACTGCAGGTGTAGCATGGGAAAAAGCAGCATGGAAATTGTCCCTGGATGCTGTGCATATCGGTCACATGTCTTCCAACGGTGACTTCACTCAACCATGCGTATTTGAAACCCAGGGTTATGCCAACCTGTGTAAAGATATCCCATCTTTCACAACGTTTAATCTGGGTGGCAGCTATTCCGGTTTGATGAAAGACTTGAAACTGAGCTTTGCAGTCAGGAACGTGTTTGACCGCATGCCTCCGTTTGCGCCAAGTGCCACATCAGCACAAGCAGTTGCCGCAATCACCAGCTTGCATGATGTCGTTGGCCGTTACTTCCAAATCTCTGCGTCTTACAAGTTCAAGTAATCTTATGAGCTGATAAATGCCGGAATCTTTGATTCCGGCATTTATTTTTTCCAAGCGTTATTTTTTAACGCTTAACGATTAAAACAAAGTGATAAAAACAAATTCTTCTGAGGGAGATAAATCGTGAAGAAACAATTTTGTAAGACTGTACTTGCCAGCATATTGTGTGTGGCAGGCGCAATGAGTTTGCCTGCCTACGCAGATAAATCCATTCCGGTAGCGGATTTCTTTAAGAAAGCACAATTTAGTGGACGCCCCATACTGTCACCTGACGGATCAAGCATGGCAGTGTTGGTGCCGCGCAATGGACGCTTTGCTTTGGCCGTAATTCCGCTGAACTCGCGCCAAGCCAAAGTGGTTGCGGCAGAAAGAGACTGGGATATTGTCAGCCCGCGCTGGGTCAATAATCAGCGCCTGGTTTTTAGCCTGAGCCGCGGCAGTGATGCAGTGTTGGAAGATGATGATGGTGGTGGCTTGTTCGCTGTCAATATTGATGGCACCGCATTCCGCAAGCTTGTACCGACCAAGAGAGAAGTGCAGGCGGGTAATATCGCCTATAGGCCGTATATCGTTTTAAGCCGTGTTGACAATGTCAGCAATGACCTGATTGTAGTCAATAATCAGCGTGACCTCGATGCCAAACTGGGTGCCTCCGATGTATTGCGCGTGGATACCACTACCGGTAAAACCAAGCTTCTTACTTTTGATAACCCGGGTAAGGTGAGTGGATGGTTGCTTGACCATAATAATGTTATCCGTGTTGGCGTATCGAACAGTGTCGATCCCGAAAATAAGCGTATCCGGCAAACAGTGTATTACCGTGACGGTGAAGGCAATCCCTGGAAATCGATACATCAAGCTTATCTGGATGAAGGTAAGGAAATGAACCCCCTGGGGTTTGATTTTGACAATAAAACTTTATTGGTAGCCGGGCGTTTCAATGGACGTGACAAGTCAGCTGTTTATATCTGGGATTTTGCCAGACAGACAGTTGGTGAAATGGTTGCCGATCATCCTGATGCAGACGTGTCAGATCTGGAACTGGATTTACAACGCAAGAAGTTGATTGGCGTCGATGTCGAGGCAATGACACCGGAGCGCATTTATTTTGACGAAGATTATGCCAAACTGGATGCCACTTTGCGGGCAAGTTTTCCTGGTCAAAAAGTGTTTTTTGAATGGAATGGAAAAAACGTTATTCTCACCGTCCGTGGCGATAATAATGTCGGCTCCGTTTACTTCTACGACACAGAAAAGAAGGCAATTGAACCCATCTATGTTGCCAAACCCGAGCTGGAAGGCAAGAAATTGTCTGCGCAAAAAGTCATTAACTATACAGCCAGGGATGGTTTGAATATACCTGCTTACCTGACTTTGCCAGAAGGCACGCCTGCGAAAAACCTGCCATTGGTTGCTTATATTCATGGTGGCCCACATGCCCGCGATAGCTTTGGCTATGATCCTATGACACAGATGCTGGCATCGCGTGGATATGCGGTATTTCAGCCGCAGTTCCGGATGTCTACTGGTTTTGGCTGGAAGCACCATACGGCTGGCTGGAAGCAATGGGGCCTAGCTATGCAAGATGATATTACGGACGGTATTGAAAATCTGGTCAAGCAAGGCATTGTAGACAAAAACCGTATTTGCATTATCGGTGCCAGCTATGGTGGTTATGCCACCATGTACGGTCTGGTTAAAGATCCGGATCTGTATAAGTGCGGTGTTAACTGGGTGGGTGTGACTGACGTCAAAATGTTATTCACCGTCAACTGGTCAGACATGTCCGGTCCGTATATGGATAACATTGGGGCAAAAATGCATGGCGATCCCAAAACCGATGATGCCTATTTCCATAAAGTGTCAGCGATAGAAAACGCCAGCAAGATCAAGGCCCCTGTCCTGATGGCCTATGGTAGCGAAGATATACGTGTACCCTTGATCCACGGTGAAAAAATGCGCGACAAGCTGCGCTCGCAAGGAAATACTGTTGATTGGATGGTGTTTACTGGCGAGGGGCATGGCTGGGCGAAAGAAAGTAACCGCATTCTGTGGGGTGAATCTGTTTTACGCTTCATCGATAAATATATTGGCGATAATTCACCTGCAGCCAAAAAGTAATAAGCACTGAGTAAAGTAATACTGAATCAGTTTAAAACCGGCAAGTTCATTTGCCGGTTTTTTTTATTCCACATTTGTGGATGCCGAAATTATCAGGACTTAGGCAAAATTGTCCCAGCAAGGCGGAGCGACGAAGACAGTACTTTAGTACCGAATTTACTAAATGCGGGAGCTTCAACGCAGTTGGGGTGGTTTTGCGTAAGTCCTAATTATGCAAGTTTGCAATCGAAGGCTATAATTTGCAGCGGTATTACAGCTGCATATTTTCGCAAATCCTGTTTTTGAGAGTGTAATTTGGCCAAGAAAGAACATGTATCGGTAACTCAAGCTACCCAATTGCTGCGCAAGCACAAAGCAGAGTTTACTGAACATCCCTATGCATATGAAGAACACGGTGGCACATCTGTGTCCGCGCGTGAGTTGGGCGTGGATGAGCACCATGTCGTAAAAACACTGGTAATGCAGGACGAAGCCGCCAAACCCATGATCGTGCTCATGCACGGCGACAAAAAAGTGTCCACCAAAAATCTGGCCAGGCAGATTGGCTGCAAATCAGTTGAACCCTGCAAGCCTGAAAATGCGCAAAAGCATTCAGGTTATCTGGTTGGCGGCACCTCCCCCTTTGGCACTAAAAAAGCCATGCCCGTTTATGTTGAGCGCAGCATACTGGCGCTGCAAAAAATTTATATCAATGGTGGCCAGCGTGGCTATCTGATAGGCATAGCACCTGGCTTGCTGGAAAGTCTGTTGCAGGCCCGCCCGGTTGATTGTGCGCTAGACGAGTAAGGACTGGGCCCATTTCCAGAAATTTCGCCTGAGTAGCCATTTCTGCTACCTGCCTGGCTTATACTTGCGAAGCATTGATGAATGAAGGAATAAGATGAATACAATTCTGGCTGCAGTCGCAGCTTATCTGGTCGGTTCGCTGTCGTTTGCAGTGGTGGTCAGCAAATTATTTGGTTTGGCTGATCCGCGCACCTATGGCTCAAAAAATCCCGGAGCGACCAATGTGCTGCGTAGCGGGAACAAGGCTGCAGCCGTGCTGACCTTATTGGGCGATGCGTTCAAAGGCTGGTTGGCGGTGTGGCTGGCAATCCGGTTTCAGGATCAGTTTGATCTCGGTGACAGTGGTGTCGCTATCGTCGCGCTGGCTGTATTCATTGGCCATTTATGGCCAGTGTTTTTCAAATTTGTTGGCGGCAAGGGTGTGGCAACGGCAGCCGGTGTGTTGATCGGTATAGATATCTGGCTGGGTGTGGCGACGCTGGTGAGCTGGATGATGGTTGCGTTTGCCTTCCGTTATTCTTCATTGGCAGCACTGGTAGCGGCGATATTCGCCCCTTTTTATTACGGCTTGCTGTTCGGCCCTGATGTCAAAATGCTGTCTATCGCCATCATGAGTGCTTTACTTGTATATCGCCATAGCCAGAATATCGCCAACCTGATTGCCGGCAAGGAAAGTCGCCTTGGCAGCAAAAAGACGGTGGCAAAAGAGGTCAAGAAAAGATAAGTCTTAAAGATTGCAAATAAATCTAGATTATTCTCTACCCCTCATTTATGCTTAAAAAGCTCCATGCTTTTTATTCATCAATGAGGGGTTTGTTTATGCTGACGCGATTCGTGAAACTTTGGATGGCTGGATTTTTATCCCTGAGTCTGATGAGCTTTTCGGCCTTTGCGGCGGAACATGGCAGTGCCAACGAGGCCAAAGCCATGGTGCAAAAGGCCATCGATGCAATGAAAAAACATGGTGTCGAGGCAACCATCACAGAAGTCAATAAGCGCGATGGCCAGTATCAGGACCGTGACTTGTACGTAGTCGTGTACGACATGAATGGTAAAAATCTCGCCCACCTGAATCCCAAAATGGTTGGCAAAGAGATGATGGACCTGACCGACGTCGATGGCAAATTCTTTATACGCGAACGTATAGAGTTAGTGAAAGCCAAGGGTAAGGCCTGGCAGGATTATAAATTTGTCAATCCCACCACGAAACAGATAGAACCCAAATCCATGTATGTGGAAAAATTCGAGAATGTTATTGTTGGCTGTGGCATCTATAAATAGTCTTGCTTGGTCTTAGATAAGATCAAGCCGCAATCAACTCTTGCAAAGGCCAGCGTGGTTTGACATTAAAGCCATAATCCCGCGTCGCCAGGCCTGGATTATTTTTCAGACGCATGGCACCGGCAAAGGCGATCATCGCGCCATTGTCGGTACAAAATTCCAGCTCAGGGTAATACACCTGGAAGCGTTTCTTTGCAGCCGCTGCATTCAGTGATGCGCGCAACTGCAGGTTGGCACCGACACCGCCAGCGATGACCAGGCGCTTCAAACCACTTTCCTTCATTGCAGTCATGCATTTGGCCGTCAGCACGGCGACGATGGCATCAACGAAGCCTCGCGCAATATTGGCTTTATCTTGTTCGCAGATATTTGCAGGGTGATTTTTGACGACCGTCAACACCGCTGTCTTCAAGCCAGAGAAGCTGAAGTTCAAGTCTTTTGAATGCAGCATGGGGCGCGGAAATTGATAAGCAGCCGGGTCACCAAATTCTGCCATGCGCGAAATCGCCGGGCCACCAGGATAAGACAAGCCCAGCAATTTGGCTGACTTGTCAAAAGCTTCACCGGCAGCATCGTCCAGGGTTTCACCCAGTAACTGGTAACGGCCAACGCCATCAACACGCATCAATTGTGTGTGTCCGCCAGATACCAGCAGGGCGATGAAAGGGAATTCAGGTGGCTGGCTGGCCAGCAAAGGCGACAGCAGGTGACCTTCCAGGTGATGTACACCCAGTACAGGCTTATCCAGCGCCATCGCCAGACCGCAAGCAACCGAGGCACCAACCAGCAAGGCACCGGCAAGGCCGGGCCCCTGGGTATAGGCAATTGCGTCGATAGCTTGCTTGTCTACGTTAGCCTTGCTCAATACTTCAGTCAGCAAGGGCAGGGCACGGCGTATGTGATCGCGTGAAGCCAGTTCCGGCACGACTCCACCATATTCCTGATGCATGGCGATTTGTGAATGCAGGGCATGGGCAAGCAGACCGCGCTCTGTGTCATACAGGGCAAGGCCGGTTTCGTCACAGGAGGATTCAACGCCGAGAACTATCATGTCTGTTTCTAAATAAGGGAAATACAAGCCAATTACATATGCATGGCAAGAAAGCATGCTGTTTTCATGTTTGCATGCCAGATCAGGGATTGGTGCGATTCTTGCTAAGATTTTTATATGTAATTATATCTGGCATGGGCCATCAATGCGCGGCAAAGCAAATACTGACGAAGCGATAACACCAGCATCACCCAGTTTGCGGATCGTGGTGGTGAATACGGTTATCCAGCGTGAAGACGAGTTGCAAGAGCATGCTCAGGCGCAACTGGCGCGTTCACGCGCCTTGCGCATAGGCCTGCTGCAAGCGGGTTACAACATCATTGCCGTTATTCCTGGCGATATATATATGAGCGAGCGCATCGCCCAGTTGCAGCCCGACATGATCATCATTGACGCCGAATCTGATTCGCGCGATGTACTCGAACACATGGTCATGCTGACCCGCGATGCACCACGCCCCATCGTCTTGTTTACTGAAGATGGCAGCCAGACCAATATGGCGGCGGCCATGGAAGCCGGTGTTTCCGCCTATGTGGTTGCCGGCTTGCAGTCAGAGCGCATCAAGCCAGTGCTTGACGTTGCGATGGCACGCTTCAATGCCGATCAAAAGCTGCGCAGTGAATTATCTGATACCAAAGCCAAGCTGCATGAGCGCAAAACCATAGAGCGCGCCAAGGGCTTGTTAATGGAACGTCATCATCTGTCTGAAAACGAGGCTTATCAAAAGATGCGCAAGCAAGCCATGGAAAAAAACCTCAAGCTGGTTGATCTGGCGCAGCGCATGCTGGATGTGGCTGATTTGCTGGGTGGTTGATCCAGACTTGTGCGTGTAAATGGTGCGTTGCGTCATTTAGGTGCGAAATTTCAAGGAACTTTGTTTCTTTGAACAAGCTTAAGGATATAAATCCAGTTGATTTAGTTGGCACGGCAATTGCTGTATCAAAAGAAAGTGCCAACGCTGGCGCTTAAAAAAACAAGTGAGCTTGACTAACGGCGGTCACCTCACAAGACAAAGGTGTCTTTCCACACGGTTTTCCGTTGTGGGACGACACCTTTTTTCATTATAGAAATTACTTTAGCTGGAGTGCAGACATGTCGAATCAGGAAACTTCTATCAATCTCAAGACGCAGGAAGAAAATGAACCGAATTTCAAACGTCGCAGTTTCTTGCAAACCGCTGCACTGGCAAGTGGGGCAGGCATCATGGGCTTGAGCACAGGTGGAGTATGGGCTGCAGGATCAGACAAGCCGGAAAAAGAAGAAGTACATATCGGCTTCATCCCTCTGACGGATTGCGCTTCCGTGGTGATGGCTTCGGTACTGGGCTTTGATAAAAAATACGGTATCAAAATCATCCCGACCAAAGAATCTTCATGGGCCAGTGTGCGTGACAAACTGGTCAATGGTGAACTGGATGCAGCCCATGTGCTGTATGGCCTGATCTATGGTGTGCAACTGGGTGTGGGCGGCAATAAAAAAGATATGGCCGTGTTGATGACGTTGAATAACAACGGTCAGGCAATTACCCTTTCGAAAAAACTGGCGGACAAAGGTGCCGTCGACGGTGCCGGTTTGGCCAAGCTGATGCAAAGCGACAAGCGCGAATATACTTTTGCCCAGACTTTTCCTACTGGTACACATGCGATGTGGCTGTATTACTGGCTGGCTGCACATGGCATCAACCCCATGAAAGATGCAAAGGTTATTACCGTACCACCACCGCAGATGGTGGCGAATATGCGGGTCGGTAATATGGATGGCTACTGTGTAGGCGAACCATGGAACCACAGGGCAATTGCTGATGGCATAGGCATCACAGCAGCGACTACACAAGACATCTGGAAAGATCATCCGGAAAAGGTATTGGGTACCACTTCTGAATTCGTACAGAAATATCCCAACACTGCGCGTGCCGTTGTCGCCGCGATTCTCGACGCCAGTCGCTGGATAGATGCGTCCTTGTCCAACAAGACCAAGATGGCAGAAACCATCGCCGATAAGTCCTATGTCAATACCTCGGTCGATGTCATCAATCAGCGCATTCTGGGGCGCTATCAAAATGGACTGGGCAAGACCTGGGATGATCCTAACTATATGAAATTCTTTAACGACGGTGCAGTGAATTTCCCTTACCTGTCGGATGGTATGTGGTTCCTGACCCAGCATAAACGCTGGGGTTTACTGAAGGCTGATCCTGATTACCTGGCAGTAGCGAAAGCCGTCAACCGTATCGATGTGTATAAGGACGCTGCGGCCATGGCCAAGGTATCTGTTCCCAAGGATGTCATGCGCAGCAGCAAGCTCATGGACGGTACCGTCTGGGATGGCAAGAACCCGGCTGCCTATGCAGCTTCTTTCAAAATCAAGGCTTGAGGAGTTGCTATGAATACCTTGGTACATGGTGCAATGCCCGCAGCAGACACGGAAGTCACTGCAGCCAGCGCAGCAACAACAGTGACGGAAGTTAACGTGGCTAAGAAAATAAAACCCAAAGCAGAAAAAAAACCACGCTCGTTCCGACCCTTTTTTCTGAGTGTGTTGCCGCCTTTATTTGGCATAGGCATGCTGATACTGATATGGGAAATCATAGCTGTAAAAAACACGACTTTTCCTTCACCATGGGTGACTCTGCAGGAAGCCATCAAGGTATTCTCCGACCCGTTTTACCAAAAAGGGCCAAATGACCAGGGCATAGGCTGGAATATTTATGCGTCGCTGAAACGTGTGGCGGTCGGCTTTGGCCTGGCTGCGGCAGTGGGGATACCGCTGGGGTTTTTGATAGGCCGTTTCAAGTTTTTATCCGGCATGTTCAATCCCATCATCAGTCTCTTGAAACCAGTCTCACCGCTGGCCTGGCTGCCCATAGGTTTGCTGGTATTCAAGTCGGCTCATCCGGCGGCGATCTGGTCTATCTTTATCTGTTCGATCTGGCCCATGATTATCAATACTGCGATCGGTGTACAGCGTGTGCCGCAAGATTATATGAACGTTGCCCGTGTGCTGAATTTGTCTGAATGGAAAATCATTACCCGCATCCTCTTGCCTTCAGTGCTGCCATACATGTTGACTGGCGTCAGGCTTGCAATAGGTACGGCCTGGCTGGTGATTGTCGCTGCAGAAATGCTGACGGGTGGTGTGGGTATAGGTTTCTGGGTCTGGGATGAATGGAATAATCTGAACGTACCGCACATCATCATTGCCATCGTCGTCATAGGCATGGTGGGGCTGATACTTGAACAAATCCTGGTGGCAATAGCGCGCGCCTTTACTTATGAAGATGTGGGGACATGATCATGAATGAAATCGACAACAAGTACATACAGATCAATCAGGTTGAAATGGTCTTTAATACAAAGAAGGGTAGTTTCCATGCACTGCGCGATATCAATCTGAATGTCAAAAAAGGCGAGTTCATTACGCTGATCGGCCATTCCGGTTGCGGCAAATCGACGCTGTTGAATTTGCTTGCCGGGTTGACCAATGCCAGTTCCGGTACCTTGCTGTGCGCCAACAGAGAAATTTCTGGCCCTTCACCAGAACGCGGTGTGGTGTTCCAGAATCATTCTTTGTTGCCATGGCTGACTTGCTATGAAAATGTCTTCCTGGCTGTGGAGCGCGTGTTTGGCGCGACTGAAAATGGCACGAAGCTCCAAAAACGCACCATGCAAGCCTTGTCATTGGTGGGCCTGACGCATGCAGAAAAAAAACGACCGAATGAAATTTCTGGTGGCATGAAGCAGCGTGTGGGCATCGCCCGTGCACTCGCGATAGAACCAAAAGTGTTGCTCATGGATGAACCCTTCGGTGCTCTTGATGCTCTGACGCGTGCGCATCTGCAAGATGAATTGCTGAAGATCGTCGCCAAGACACAATCTACCGTGGTTATGGTCACTCACGACGTGGACGAGGCGGTATTGTTGTCCGACCGCATCGTCATGCTGACCAATGGCCCGGCTGCGACCATAGGCGAAGTTTTGCAAGTGAATCTGGAAAGACCACGTGACCGCGTGGCACTGGCACAAAATCCACAATATGCTGCGTACCGTACTGAAGTGCTGGAATTTTTATATCACCGACAATCACATCCTGTTCATGACGCTGCCTGATTTTTCTGAACCATGTTACTGCCCCGCAATCCAAATTGGGGCAGTAATTCGGCAAAGAATCGACAAAAAATCGACAAAAAATCCACAGAGAATTCGCAAAGAAAATTGAGCGTAATCATTTAAGCCCATTTCATCAACCGGGATGAGTTCCAGTCCAGACTATTGCTCATCATCACAATTGCTCATATTTTATTTTTATAATATAAGCAACTGCTCAGTGCTTCATTTGGATAGCATTAAAAATTATGAAAAAGGCACCGATTAAATGCTTAATATTTAAGCAGGTATACAATATGAAATATAAATATCTGCCCAATTTACCAAATGAAAAATAGTTTTCATTTTTAATGCGGCTAATTGTGACAATATGTGCGGAAATAAACTGAATCTATGAGAGAATGCCTAATCCTTTTGGAAACATTTTTTTACAGATTCATAGGGGTTTGTTGATGTGAATGTGGTTAATAAATGCTTGATGGTAATTAATTGTTTTGCCGCAAGAATTTATGTATTGCATCTTTTTCTGACAACAGGCTCTGGCTTCTTATATTGATTGCATGACATGTTTCGCTGGCTTTTTCTTAATGAAAGTGCATTAACGCCTGCTGAGCACGCTGCATGGAAATTAAGTGCACTACGTATCATTTTGATGTCTGGCTTTGTGCTGGAGGCGGCAGTAGCGATTCACAGTTCCCTGGACGCAATCGCAGTTGGTGCTTATCAGGTGTTGTGGGTGGTAGGCTTTTTCTATGCGGTGCTAGCATTGGGGCTGTACTATTCATCCCGACATCTGCGCGCCGGTGCCGCTATACTGATAGGCACGGTGTATGCGTCTGCATTTGCCATCGTTTGCCTCATCAATCAATTCGAAATAGCCAAGTTTGGCTATATCTTCATCTATACCACGCCGATTATTGCCAGATTGTTCTTTGGCACTCGCCTGGCCATAGGCTTGATGGCATTCAATGTCCTCCCCTTTCTTTTGTTGTTAATGAACCGGCCCTTATTTAATGTGCCTGGTTTTGATGTCACGCTGCCTGCGAGTAATACATACATACAGTCGCTGTTGTTCCTGTTCTTTAATACCTGCGTGCCATTGGCGGTGTTCAGGGTTTTGCATGAGCTGGATGTATCTGCACTGCGTTACCGCCAGGCCAGTGCCGCACTGGAAGTCAGCCATGCTCAATATGAAGAAGTGTTCCAGAATGCCGGAACAGCCTTGTTGTTGACCGATGCCAGCGGACAAATCTTGCAGGCGAATCAGTTGGCCAATAGTTTGCTCGGGCGTGAGGCTGATGATGACAGCGACCGTGCCTTGTTTGGCTGGTTATCGCTGGATAATAGCGTACGCCTGAAGAGTCCGAATGCTGAAGAATCAGAGAACATGCGCATGTCGGCTTATCGAACGCGTGACGGCAAACTGGTTGCATTGGAAAATATTTCACAGACTTCTACCGATCACTACATAGTCGCCTTGCGCGATGTTTCTGGCCTGCATTCCATGCATCATGCGCTGCAACTCAGCCTGCAACGCGAAGATTATCTCAGCCGTCATGATGCATTGACCAACTTACCCAACCGCGATATGTTGCGCAGTCATTTGCAAGCTGTCCTTGCTGGAATTGACGAGAGCAAGGTTACCGCCCTGGTGTCTTTTCGCCTGAATAGTATACGTCATGCAAATCAACAGTTTGGCGCACATACCGGCGATATTCTGTTGCGCCGTTTTGCAGAAGAATTGTCGCGTGCCTTACCCAAGAATTGCTTCTGTGCCCGCTTGCGCAGCATCGTATTTTCATTTGTGGTCGAAAATTCGCGCACGCCAGGTGAAATCATCAAGTTGGTAGAAAAAGTCAGAAATAATCTACCCAAAGAATTGGAAATCAATGGCGAGAATTTGCTGATACAGTTCTCAGCTGGTATTGCTCTCGTCAGGCCAGAAGATGTTGATCCTGATGATCTGATACGCCGTAGCGAAGTGGCTTTGGATACGGCGCGCCGCTCCAGCGATCAAAGCGTCACCTTGTTTGATGAAGAAGACGCGCTGCAAATACGCCGCAGTGTCGAAATTGAAGTCGGCATCGTCAATGGTCTCAAGCAAAATGAATTCCGTCTGGTGTATCAACCCAAGGTGGACAGGGAGGGTAAGATTGCTGGCCTGGAAGCCTTGTTGCGCTGGGAATCACCCAGCCTTGGTAATGTCGCTCCGGCAGAATTTATTCCGATAGCTGAGCGCGCTGGTCTGATCAGACTGATCAGCAACTATGTCATGAACCAGGTGTGTTGCCAGGTCAGGGACTGGCTGAACCGCTTTGCCGATTGTCCGGTAATTGCCCTGAATTTGTCGGCTACCGATATCGCCCGCAATGATTTGTTACAACTGATAGACGGTTGCTGTAATCGCTATGATATCGCCCCTTCATACATCGAGTTTGAGATAACAGAGACCGGTCTGATTGCGAATGAAGCGTTGACCATACATCATCTCGATGAACTCAAAGCACGTGGTTTTAATATAGCAATTGATGACTTTGGTACTGGTTATTCATCGCTGTCCAAGCTCAGCCATTTTCCGGCACAGAGCGTCAAAATCGATCGCTCCTTTGTTGCACAGATAGGCAATAACAAGAAAAGCGAAATGATCATCAAGGCGATTATTTCGCTGGCCAATATCTTGTCTTGTCACACAGTGGCTGAAGGTGTGGAAAACGAAGAGCAGGAAAGTTTTCTCAAAGAGATAGGCTGCGATTATTTCCAGGGATATTATTATTACAGACCGCTGGAAGTCTCTGCACTGGAATTATTACTCACAGAAATGCCAGCCAAAGAAGCTGCGCCAACTTACAAATTCAAGCTCGCCTGACATTCTTCTTGTCACATTTCCTGCATATACATGAATCAATTGTGAGGAAATGCACAGAGAAATTTGTGCAAGTGCGGTATTACTCATCACAGAAATTAACATTCGCTGTCAACGTGAACCACGGAATTGCGTTGGATAGTGTAGATTGATGCTTTGTGCATGCTCAGGTTTAGCTTCATTCGTTTAACTTAATCTGTTTAACTTAATTCGTTTAATAAGTTTAGCTAACTAAGTTCGTTTTGCTTATTTCCAACATTTTGCACAGAGTAACAATTTCGTCTGCACATTTTGATAATTTCAACTACACTAAAGTTGTAGTGTGCTGGCTGGCAATTAATTTGAGTTGATTCGAATTGATTTGAAATCGCCGCCAGACCGGTTCGGTATTTGCAAGTTTTCTGCTTATCCATGGAGGTCGGGATGAATATCTTTGACAACTACACCGCGCGGTATGAACGGACTCGTGAAGAAGAGTATTCCATGCAGGAATACCTTGATCTTTGTAAAAAGGACAGACTGGTGTATGCCAGTGCTTCAGAACGCATGCTGGCTGCCATCGGTGAGCCAGAGTTGGTTGATACCCGGCATGACTCGCGGTTATCACGCATTTTTTCAAATAAAGTGATCAAGATCTATCCCGCTTTCCGTGAGTTTTATGGCATGGAAGAAGTGATAGAACAAGTCGTTTCCTACTTCCGCCATGCAGCGCAAGGTCTGGAAGAACGCAAACAAATCCTGTATTTGCTAGGCCCTGTCGGTGGTGGTAAATCATCCATCGCCGAAAGGCTGAAATCTTTGATGGAAAAAATCCCTTTTTATTGCATCAAGGGTTCACCCATCAATGAATCGCCTCTGGGCTTGTTCAACGAAGATGAGGACGGTGTTTTACTGGAAGAAGATTTCGGTATCCCGCGTCGATATCTTAAAAACATACCCAGTCCCTGGGCCGTCAAGCGCCTGCATGAATTTAATGGCGACATCAATCAATTCCGTGTGGTGCGACGTTATCCTTCGGTATTGAAACAGATTGCGGTTTCCAAAACTGAACCAGGGGATGAAAATAATCAGGATATTTCTTCACTGGTGGGTAAGGTTGATATCCGCAAGCTCGAAGAATATGCGCAGGATGATCCTGATGCCTACAGCTATTCAGGTGGTTTGTGCCTGGCCAATCAGGGTCTGATGGAATTCGTCGAAATGTTCAAGGCTCCCATCAAGGTCTTGCACCCCTTATTGACAGCGACACAGGAAGGTAATTTCAAGGGTACTGAAGGTTTTGGTGCAATACCTTTTGAAGGCATCATACTGGCTCACTCCAATGAGTCTGAATGGAAGACCTTTAAAAACAATAAAAACAATGAAGCCTTCCTTGACCGTATTTATATCGTCAAAGTACCGTATTGCCTGCGCGTCAAAGATGAAATAAAAATTTACGAAAAACTGGTACGTACTTCTTCACTGGCTGCCGCACCATGTGCCCCAGGCACCTTGAAAATGATGGCACAATTTGCCGTGCTGTCGCGCCTGAAAGAACCAGAAAATTCCAGCATCTTTAGCAAGATGCAAGTGTACGATGGTGAAAACCTCAAGGACACAGATCCCAAGGCCAAGTCACGTCAGGAATATGCTGACTATGCCGGTGTCGATGAAGGCATGAATGGCCTGTCTACCCGCTTTGCCTTCAAGATTTTGTCCAAGGTATTCAACTTCGATAACACCGAGGTTGCCGCCAATCCTGTGCATTTGCTGTATGTACTGGAGCAACAGATAGAGCGCGAGCAGTTTGCTCCAGAAATCGAGCAAAAATATGTTTCCTTCATCAAGGAATACATGGCGCAACGCTATGCTGAATTCATAGGCAAAGAGATTCAGACTGCCTATCTGGAAAGCTATTCAGAATATGGTCAGAATATTTTCGATCGTTATGTCACCTTTGCTGATTTCTGGATACAGGATCAGGAATTCCGTGATCCTGATACCGGTGAAAGTTTTGACCGCGATGCGTTGAATAACGAGCTGGAAAAAATAGAAAAACCGGCAGGTATTTCCAATCCTAAAGACTTCCGTAACGAGATCGTCAATTTCGTGCTGAGGGCCAGGGCGCAGAATGCGGGTAAAAATCCGGCTTGGACCAGTTATGAAAAACTGCGTACGGTGATCGAGAAAAAAATGTTCTCGAATACTGAAGAATTATTGCCTGTCATTTCATTTAATGCCAAAGCCAGTGCAGATGACTCTAACAAGCACCAGGAATTTGTTGAACGTATGGTCGCCAAAGGCTATACCGCCAAACAGGTACGCCTGCTGTGTGAATGGTATCTGCGTGTCAGGAAATCTTCATAAAGAAGCATGGATAGCAGAACGGTGCAGGAAATTTCAGGGCAAACGGGAGAGCATTTTGGTTCATCTGATTGACCGGCGTGTCCAGGGTAAAAATAAATCTGCCCCGAATCGCGAACGCTTTTTGCGTCGCTATAAAGGGCAGATTAAAGATGCTGTTGCCAGAGCAGTTAAAGGTCGCTCTATCACTGATATAGAAAGCGGCGAGCGCATTTCCATTCCTGTCAAGGATGTCAGTGAACCAAGCTTTGGCCATGCCCATGGCGGTGTATGGGAAGGTGTGCAGCCAGGTAATGAGCAATACCAGCGTGGTGATCAGGTAGCCAGGCCAAAAGGTGGTGGCGGAGGGTCAGGCAAAGGCCAGGGCGGTAATAGTGAAGATCCTAGCGAGGACGATTTCGTTTTTCAATTATCTCGCGAAGAATTCATGAATTACTTCTTCGAAGACCTGGAATTGCCAAATATGGTCAAGACGCAATTGACCTCGACTACTGATTTCAAGAGCCAGCGTGCCGGTTATAAAACTTCAGGTACAGCATCAAGCCTGCATGTACTACGCTCTTTGCGCGGTGCCATGGGCAGGCGGATTGCAGTGGGTGGCAAATCTGCGCGCAGATTGAAAGATGCTGAAGCTGAAATGACAGTCTTGCTGGAAGTGGGGATGGATCCCAAAGATCCCTACTTTGTCGCCCTGAAGGAGGAAATACATCATCTGCGCATGCGTCTGCTGGCCATTCCTTTCATTGATCCTTTTGATTTGCGGTATAGCAATCGCGTCAAAGTGCCCAAACCAGCGAGCCAGTGCGTGATGTTTTGCCTGCTGGATGTGTCGGGTTCCATGGATGAGCAAAAAAAAGATACGGCGAAACGCTTCTTTATTTTGCTATACCTGTTCTTGACACGTGCTTATGAAAAAATAGAAGTGGTCTTCATACGTCATCACACGACCGCACTGGAAGTTGATGAAGACGCTTTTTTTCATTCACGTGAATCGGGTGGCACTATCGTTTCTTCGGCCTTGAATCTGTTGGCGCAAATTGTCCGTGAACGATATGCCGCATCAGACTGGAATGTATATGTGGCGCAGGCGTCGGATGGAGATAACTGGGACAATGATTCTGCCACTTGCAAGCAATTGCTTATTAATAACATCATGCCTCTGGTACAGTATTATGCCTATGTAGAAATTACTGATGGACAGCCGCAAAACCTGTGGCTGGAATATGAAAAAGTCGCTGAGCACCAAGCCCACTTTGCGATGCAAAAAATAGAAACACCGGCGGATATTTATCCGGTCTTTCGGGAACTGTTCAAGAAGCAGCCGAAATGAGGTAATCCATGGAAAACGACCATGTCAGCCCCAGGAAAAAACACAAGCGCGCCTTGCCCGAGCAATCGGAATGGACATTCGAGCTGATCGAGCAAGCCCATGAAGAAATACGCCGCGTGGCAGAACAATTTGGCCTCGATACCTACCCAAATCAACTGGAGATCATTACCGCCGAGCAGATGATGGATGCCTACGCTTCAGTAGGCATGCCGGTCTCCTATAACCACTGGTCTTTCGGCAAGCATTTTTTATCTACCGAAAAAAGTTACAAGCGCGGACAGATGGGTCTGGCCTATGAGATAGTCATCAATTCCAATCCCTGTATTTCTTACCTCATGGAAGAAAACAGCCTGACCATGCAGGCTCTGGTGATAGCGCATGCTGCCTACGGACATAATTCCTTTTTCAAAGGGAACTACCTGTTCCGTACCTGGACTGATGCCGAGGCCATCATCGATTACATGCTGTTCGCCAAAAATTATATTGCTGAATGTGAGCAGCGTCATGGCATGGAAGCGGTGGAGTTGATTATTGATTCCTGCCATGCCTTGCAAAATTATGGCGTGGACAGGTATAAGCGTCCAGCCCGCATTTCCCTTGCTGAAGAACGGGAACGGCAGGAAGAGCGGGAAAAATACATGCAGTCCCAGGTCAATGATTTGTGGCGCACCATACCACGCCGCAATGAAGCGCCAGAGAGCCTGGCCAAACTGCGGTTCCCGGCAGAGCCGCAAGAAAACCTCTTGTATTTCATCGAAAAATATTCACCATTGCTGGAACCCTGGCAGCGTGAAGTGGTGCGCATCATACGCAAGGTGTCGCAGTATTTTTATCCACAGCGCCAAACCCAGGTCATGAATGAAGGCTGGGCAACGTTCTGGCATTACACCATCTTGCATCAGTTATATGAAGAAGGCGTGGTGGGTGATGGTTTCATGATGGAGTTTTTACAAAGCCATACCAATGTTGTGTATCAGCCACCTGTGGGTAGCCGTTATTTCAACGGCATCAACCCCTATGCCCTGGGCTTTGCGATGATGCGCGATATCCGTCGCATCTGTGAAGACCCGACGCCAGAAGACCGTGAATGGTTCCCTGACTTTGCTGGTGGGGACTGGCAAAAGACCTTGCAATTCGCCATGCGTAATTTCAAGGATGAGAGCTTTATTGCGCAGTACCTGTCACCCAAACTCATGCGTGACTTCCACTTCTTTTCCATACTGGATGACGACAGCAAGGACAAGTTATTGATTTCTGCGATTCATGATGAGCATGGCTATCGCTATCTACGTGAGCAACTGGCAGGACAATACAATCTTGGTAATCGTGAACCTAATATTCAGGTATGGTCGGTTGATATGCAGGGAGACAGGGCTTTGACCCTGCGCCATACCCAATACCTGCGCCGCCCCCTGAACCCGCAGACCGGGGAAATGCTCAAGCATGTGGCCCGATTATGGGGCTTTGATGTTTATCTGGAAACGGTCGATCCTGAATCAAAAGTGTTGGCCAAACAGGAGTGCAAATGGGAAAAACGCAACAGACCCTGAGTTTTTCAAGCTGCTGGAGTAGTGCGGCTAAATCCCGATAGCGACTGTGCAGTCTATAAGTTAGAATGAAAAACGATCATCAGAAGACGGAGACGCACCATGTATCTGGACCACCCAAAAATTTCTGCTACCAATAGCGAAACCGAACCAGACCGCATAGAGCGACTGAGTCGTGTGTATGGTTATGCGATGGGGCTGGCAGATATTGATGGCAATACCGCATGTATTACCAAACTGGCCAAGATACATGATCACAAGGGTACATTGATGGTGATCTGGTATGACGCGCCGACAGCGGCTGAGAAGGCTTATTTCGTGCGCGCCTGGAATAGTCGTATCGGTGATGAAACTGAAATTGTCGAGCATGCCTTGATGCTCAATGAGCCTGTGTCCAACGCAGAATAAGTAGTTCTGCTCTTTTGCATAGAGATGAAGCTTCTTCATCCCTTGCTACCCATCCTCGTTATTTTTGCAACTGCACATGGACAGGCTTGTGCCTGCCATGCGCTTTAATCGTACCGAGCTGTACCACTTAGAACCTGCTTACGATCTTAAGCGCGAGCGCAATCGGAGTTCACGCGGGGCTCATGTGCGGCTCAAAATGCTCATGTACTGGAGTACATTCCGCTTTTTGCGCTGCGTTTTTGTTACCTTGACCCCGCTGACGCTCACTCGCTACAGATCGTAACAGATTCTTAGTGCTTCAAATCTCCCAGCAAATCAGAAATGCCCGCCCAGCCAATTTCTATGCCTATGCATAACAAAATAAAGGCAGACAAGCGCAGCAAGACTATTGCACCGACATCACCCAGTATTCTTTCCATATTGCGGGCAAAGCGATAACACAGGTAAATCACCAGGCTGGTCAGCAGTACACCTACCAAAGAAGCAATACCGGTAATGATCCAGTCCACAGGTTTGTGCGGCATCTGTGTGCCCAGTGTGACCGAGGCGGCGATTGTGCCTGGCCCTACCGTCAAAGGAAAGCTGAAGGGGTAAAAACTGCGTCTACGCAATTCTTCCCTGGTCCAGCTGCCGCCATGAGACGCTGCCACAGAGTTGCGCAAACTATCCTGACCCTGGTCATTCAATAATTTCCAGCCTGCCATGGCAACCACGATGCCACCAGCAACCCGCACGATGGGCAGGGAAATACCAAAAAAATCCAGCACATAAGAGCCTATGAAGATGGCACCCATGAGCAGGAAGAAGCAATTCAGGGCGATGCGTTTAGCCAGCCGGTTGGCCAGCGACGGCTCTATCGGCCCTGTCATGGACAAGAATATAGGAGCAATGGCGATGGGGTTCAAAATGGGCAGCAAGGTGATCGGTACTACGATCAGGGCCTTGAAAAAAATGATCATCGTGATGCTCATAAATACTCCTTGAATATGGGCTAATGATTATGCATCAGAAATTCAGTCGCTGCGACTACCAGGACAGGGTTTCAACTACAAAATGATACTTTCAACGGGTAGGCGGTTGCTTGAGCATGATATACAATTATTTTGTCGTTTAAGAAACTAGCCAATCAAAACTGAGGATGGTATGAAGTCTTTGAGCAAAGTTGTAGCACTTTCAGCCTTGAGCCTGACTTTGCTCGGGGCTTGCCAGATGGCGCCACTTTCTTATTTGAATGGCAATCCTGACCGCCCCTTGCTTAACCATGAATATCCGGTGCGCATCGTTGCGGTAGATCAGGCATATTACCTGACAGGGCCGGTTCAGGTCACACCGGGCAAACATCTGGTTACGGTGCAGCTCAGCCACTCCACATCTCACGTGCCAACCCAGAAGACCCTGGCCCTGGATGTGCAGCCATGTACCCGTTACTACATTACCGCCAAAAAAGAATCTCTCATGGAAAGCAAATGGGAACCGAGGATTTTCGACACTGAAAATGTCGGTGGCTGCAATGCTGAAGAAGAATTAAAGAAAGTCAGTAGCTCTGCCGTGGTGACTGATTCCAAATCATAGGCGTCTGAGAAAATTCAGAAGGCATGCTGAAGTCATGTAATGCACTTGTCCCAGTATTTGCTTAGAATACTGCAATTGCTTACTGACTTTGCTGCGCTTCCATGAGTATAAGCTTTTCCCCATTACTTCCTGGACATCAGGACTTGCTCTGGAATTTTCTGCACATCGCCTTGTGGGACCCGCCGCCCGCAGGTTTGCGTCCGCTGGAAACTCTGCAACTGCCACCTGTACGCATCTATGCCGAAAACTGGGGACGTGCCAGCGATATTGGTGTCATCGCACACATAGAGAGTGAAGAAACCCCCATCGGCGCGTGCTGGATGCGCTTGGTGCCAGACGGCATGGGGCTGGCTTATATCGATGAACAGACACCACAACTGGGCATTGCGCTTTTGCCCGCGCATCAACACAAGGGCCATGGCAAAGTCATGATGCTAGCGGCCCTGGATGCAGCTCGCCAACGCGGCATGCAACAAGTTTCTCTTACGGTGCATCCACAAAACCCAGCGGCTGGCATGTATAGCTCTTGCGGCTTTGTGCAAACTGGAATTAGGAATTCTTATCTGCTCATGCAGGTCAAGTTATAAAATTCAGCAACATTTCCTCAAATAATCTGAAAGAAAAACATGCCTCATCTGACCGTCGAATATTCCAGTAATTTGCCCCTGCAAGCCAAAGAATTACTCTTGCAAATCAATGCTTCTTTAGCCGAAACGAATCATTTCAAGGAAATTGATATCAAGAGCCGGGCAATCCGCTTTGAGGATGTAGTCATTGGTACAGCACCTGCTGACCGGGCTTTTCTGCATGCCAAGCTGGTGATATTGAAAGGGCGCAGTACTGAAGTAAAGCGTGAATTGTCAGAGCGTGTGCTGGCGGTCATCCAGGCTGCACACGCCTGGCCGCAAGGGCTGGATGTGCAGCTTTGTGTTGAGGTACAGGAAATTGATAAGGAAACTTATTCGAAGGCGCATTTGGCGAACTAAAAAGAAACTGCCAAAGTACGTCTTCACCATCAACCTCACATCAGTTTAAAAATCAAACTTCAATTCACCTACTACACTGCGTTGCGTGTAGGGGTGAAAAGCCCAGTATTTTTTATTGTTCAGATTGTCTATGCCGACAGAGGCTACCCATTGTCTGGCCAAGTGATAACGCACGCGCACATCGGCGACGACAAAGCTGGAAAACCCCTGATAGGTAAAGGCATTGCTGTCACTATTATCGAGTGAGCCATATTGCTTGCCGCTGTAACGTAAACCCAAAGTGGTGCTGAGTTTGTCGTCCGGGCGGTAGCTGATGACAAAATTGGCACGCCAGGCAGGGACACGCGGCTGCCATTTGCCGACACTGGCCGGAAATTTGTCATTCCTGGTAATAACAGAGTCGGCATAAGTCAGGCTGGCGATCAGGTCCAATCCTCTTGTAAATACATCATTGGCCTGATAGGCGAGTTCCAGCCCTGTCGTATGGATTTCATCGACGTTCTGGATATTGGTCACATTCGGTGTCACCAAAGTATTCACTTGTGAATACAGGGCGTCTTTGGTTCGCTCATGGAACAGGGTGCTGCGCAAAAAGCCCTTGCCGTCGTTCAGTACCCGTTCTGCAGTCCATTCCATAGTCCAGGACTTTTCTGGCTTCAGGTTGGGGTCATTGTTGACGATGGCTGTGGTGGAAATGCTGCCCTGGTACAACTCGGACACCGTAGGCATACGCACCGCACGTCCTGCTGATGCCTTCAAGGTCCAGTCATCATTAGCCTTGAAGGCGATTGCTGCTTTGGGCGAGAAATAATTTTCCTTGCGCTCCGCAAAGGGCATAGTGGAATTTGCATTTGAGATAGCGCCACGATCTGCCTGCCATTGCTCAAAGCGGCCACCAACAATGGCTTTCCATTGAGGATTAATGCGCCAGGCATCTTGTGCATACAGGCTCTGCAATTGGGTATTTCCCTGGAAAGCAGAGAAGCGCTTGAGTGCGCCGCCGTTAATCCAGTCATCCGTATCAGACACCAGGGTACGCATCTGATAAGCCTCGCGCTGGTAACCAAATTCGGCAGTGTGTTCTGCGTTCGGACGCCAGATGCCTTTCAAGGCCAGGGTGTTCCAGCCTGTGCCTGCACCATCTGTAATGCGGCCATTGCCAGCGCCGTTTGCCTGCGGAATAGCCACGGTCGGCGCACGGGCAATGTCCTTGCTGTAGTCATACAGGCTGGCGGCCACTTCCCAGTCAAACTCGCCCCTGGTATTGCTCTTCAGGTTCAGGCCATGAGTGATGTGTTCGAGCTGGTTTTTGCTGTTCGATATATCGGTAGGGGCCAGGGTATATTTTTTACCGGCGATATTGATGTCGCCGCTATATACCGCATTGCCCGCAACATCACGCAAATAACTTTCGACGCCGCTGTTCATATTGTTGCGCCAGTAGCCAAAGGTATAACTCGCACGCAAACTCGGGCTAAAGTCATACGCCAGCTTGAGCTTGGCATGATCTTGCGTGGTATGGTATTGGCCGGTTGCACCCAGTATCCACCAGTCCAGCCCTTGCGGATT
>JAZJXP010000006.1:53070-55314 GCA_040390835.1 Pseudomonadota bacterium | reverse complement strand
CGGCAATGGCACCCGTCACTGCGGTGCCTGCATTGCTGCTGATGCCAGTGGAGGCCAGCTTGTTGGCGAAGGCGATAGGGTGGCCATCGCTATCAAGTTGATTAACATTCAGCCACCATGAAAACGCACCTTGTTTATTACCCAGGCTGGCGCTGAGCTGCTTGCCGCTATAGCTTTTGTCTGTGCCATATTGCTGGAAGTTTTCGCTAAAGCCCACCAGCTTGGCATGGGCTTCAAACTGCCTGGGCATACGCGTCACATAATCGACCACGGCACCGGCAGAGTTACCGGCATAGGCAGCAGAGAAGGGTCCGTATAGCACATCCACCCTTTCGATTTCTTCCGGCGTTACCAGACCCCAGCGCGGCGTGAAGCTTGCGCCATTGCCCAGCAGGTTAGACAACAAGATACCGTCGGCATATACCATGGAACGCGCGCTATTGCCTGTGCCAGATGCCCGTGTCGCCAGCACGGCATGATTGTAATCACCGACATAGCGTTTGCGCACCAGCAGACTGGGCAGGTATTTCAGGGCATCTTCTGCATCAATGGCATTGATGGTCTGTTCCATGGTTTTGGCACTGATGCCTTCTATGGTGGTCGGGATTTCCTTGGGCAGGGAAGAGGGCCTGTCGCCATTGATGATGACACGCTCGGCCTGGGTGGCATTTTCTGTTGTTTCAGTAGCGAACACAGTCACTGGTAACAAAGGGAAGGCGGCAGCCATGGCCGCTGTCAATGCGCGTAAGCGCATTGTGAATAAACAATGAGACATATAGGTAAGCTAAAAAATGAAAGGCGCAAGCGTATGCGCAAAGCAAACTTGCCTGTGCATGTGGCAAGACAGGTTTGAGCTAATTCAATTTTTAGATAGTGGGTGGTCCGCGCGCAGGGAGAGGCGCAGCAACTATCGACGCCAGGCGCGCTGCGGGAATGGCGCGGGTGGCGTAGGATAAGGCGTGTGGTGCTGCAAAAACCGTGGTTTGCGGGAAGCTGGAGGGCAACGTCGCGGCCAGACACATGGAGCAATCCAGCAAGTGCGTCATGCTCTTGCCAGTTTCTTTGGCGCCACTGCCATCCGCTTTGATGAATTTATAGCCGGTGCTGGTACAGATCAGATTCATGCCCTGTTCGCCAGCTTTCACCACTGAAGATGCCATGGCGACACCCAGCGTCAGTACATACATCAGCAGTACTGCTCGCACCAGTTGGCGAAAACACGACAGGGAAAAACCTTGGGCGGACATAGGGCGGCATTGTACCATCCTTCTGTACTGCTACAAATCTGCTGTTGGAAGTCAGGAAAAATAAGCGAACTGACATCAAAGCAGACAATTTTGGGGCTATCATGGCGATTTTCGGGGCAAGCCTGGCCTGGACCACACAATGGCAGACAGCTAAACCCGGACGAGTAGTCCGGATAATAGTCAGGCATCAGCTCCTTTACTCAACAGGTATTTGGCATAAGTAGAAGGATAGATCTTGAGACAAGTTAGCCTGGGTCAACAATTGACCCGCACCAAGCCCATAGACCATAGCGAACAGGTGACCGATGACCAGGGCCATGCCTTGCACAGGTCGCTGGGATTGTTTTCCCTGACCATGATAGGCGTGGGTTCCACTATCGGTACCGGTATTTTCTTTACTATGGTGGAAGCAGTACCCAAGGCTGGCCCTTCGGTCATCCTGTCCTTCATCATCGCCGCGATTACGGCTGGTTTGACGGCATTGTGCTATTCCGAGTTGTCTTCCCGTATCCCGGCATCCGGTTCTTCTTATTCTTATGCCTATGCAACGGTCGGTGAATTTGGTGCCTTCATCGTCGCGGCTTGTCTGTTGCTGGAATATGGCCTGGCAGCCAGTGCCACGGCGATAGGCTGGTCAGCCTATCTGAATAATTTCCTGACTAATGCCCTGGGTTGGCAAATACCGGAGATGTTGCGTTCTCCCATGATAGTGGCAGGTGCCAATGGGGTAGAGTTTCATGCTGGCCAGTTCAACTTGCCACCCATGGTATTGGTGGCGATATGCTGCATACTGCTGTTGCGTGGTGCCAAGGAATCCGCCACCGTGAATGCAGTCATGGTCATGATCAAGCTGGTGATCCTGACGTTCTTTGCCATCGTTGCGTTCTCCGGTTTCAATGCAGAGCATTTCACCCCTTTCTTTAATACGGATAACAGCAAGGGCCTGGCCGGCATGGCCGAAGACGATGTTGAAACCGGTTGCCAGGATGCCGAGGAG
>JAZJXP010000006.1:31045-53060 GCA_040390835.1 Pseudomonadota bacterium | reverse complement strand
GCCATGGCGGCGCCGCCATGATCGGCGTCGTGTGCCTGGCCGGCATGGCTGGCGTAACCGCCGCTGCCGGTACCGTATTCTTTTCCTTTATTGGCCTGGATACCGTGGCAACGGCGGGGGCGGAAGTCAAAGACCCCAAACGCAATGTGCCTCTGGGCATCATGGCAGCACTCATCGTCGTGACGGTGTTTTACTTGCTGGTAGCCGTGGCGGCAGTGGGTGCCCAGCCTGCCAAGATGTTTGAAGGTCAGGAAGCCGGTCTGGCTGTGATCTTGCAAAACGTCACAGGTAAAGCCTGGCCTGCATTGATCTTGTCTGCTGGTGCCGTGATCTCGGTATTCAGCGTAACCCTGGTGACTATTTATGGTCAAAGCCGGATTTTGTTTGCGATAAGTAAAGATGGTTTGATCCCTAGCTCATTCCAGCGCGTGCATGCCCGTACCCGTACGCCTGTCAGCAATACCATCATGGTTTGCGTGCTGGTGGGTATAGTGGCTGGTCTGGTTGATTCTACCTTCCTGTGGGATATGGTCAGCATGGGTACCCTGGTCGCTTTCATGGTAGTGTCGGTTGCCGTGCCTGTCATACGCAGGCAAAAACTGGGCGAGGGCGCAGGCGGTTTCCGCGTGCCATTCGGTCCTTACCTGATACCAGGCATGAGCATACTGGCCTGCCTGTATATCCTGAAAGACTTGTCGGCCACGACTTACCATGTCTTCTTTATCTGGATGGCAGTCGCGATCGTGATTTATTTCCTGTATAGCAGAGCCCATTCACACTTGAATAAACAGCAATAAGCCTGATATTCCTGAAGCGCCCAGCTTGTGGCGTCTTCAGGAAAAGAGCGAGATTATGAAACTGCCATCATTAAGTTTTGCCGCCATAGCTGTATTTACAGCATTCTCAGCATTTAGCTCAGTTGCATCCGCCGAAAATATAGGTAGTGTAGACACGGCCTTCAAACTCATAGGCCCTGACCATAAGGTGGTGGTGGAAGCCTATGATGACCCTAAAGTGAATGGCGTTACCTGTTATATATCACGTGCCAAGACGGGCGGTATCTCTGGTGGCCTGGGTCTGGCAGAAGACAAGTCAGAAGCTTCCATCGCTTGCCGCCAGGTTGGCCCTATCAGTTTCACAGGATCGCTCAAGCAACAGGATGAAGTCTTTAATCAAAGCTTGTCCATCCTGTTCAAAAAACTGCGCATCGTGCGTATGGTGGATCAAAAACGCAACGCCTTAATCTATCTGACTTATTCCGACAAACTGATTGATGGTTCACCCAAGAATAGTGTCACTGCTGTTGCGGTAGACCGCACTACACCCATACCTGTCAAATAACGAGCTCGGAAGTGAGCCGGAAGCCAACGAGAGCCAAGCTGGAATCAGGCAGGGCCTGATATGTAAAAAATGTTTGGGTTTTTCTACCCAGCAATGAATTACGCTTACAATAGCAGACTGTAAGCGTAAGCCTTCCTTAGCGTATCAACTGTACTAATATGACAAGCCCTGCTGCAGCCCCCAGGCTGACCACTGAACAATCTGTTGATGCGCTCGTCAAGACGATACGCATACCGCCGCGTCCCAGCTTGCTGGCCGACGTACAGGCCGAGCTTGCAGCCGATGACCCCGACCCGCGCAGACTGACTGGCATTATTTCCAACGACGTGGCCATGTCGGCATCTTTATTAAAGCTGGCAAACTCATCTTTTTTTGGCTTGCGGCTGAAAGCTAAATCAGTGGAACATGCTGTCAATTTGTTAGGCATTACCCAATGCGGTAATTTGATGACAGGGATTATTGCCAGGCAAAGCATACAGGTTGAAAAAATATCACTGGTCAAGTTTTGGGATTTTTCCACCAAGCGCGCCCAGGCCATGACACAACTGGCAAGACGCATGCGTGTATGCCCGGCTGATATGGCACATACGTTTGGTTTGTTTTGCGACATAGGCATACCCTTGCTGCTGGAACGCTTCCCTGATTATGCCGAGACTCTGGAACTGGCCCATGAGGAAACTCAAGAGACCTTTAGCGCGGTAGAAGAGCAGCGTCACAATACTTCGCATACTGCCATAGGCTCACTGATGGCCCGCACCTGGGGTTTGCCCGAAACAGTTTCACTGGCGATACTGTTACATCACGACTATAGCGTGTTGCATGATCCGAATACCGAAGATGCGGTCAAGAGCCTGATCGCGCTGGCCTTATTGGCTGAGTATGGAATACAAAAATACCATGGCCAGGAGTATTCTTGCGAATGGGAAAAAGGGGGCGAAGCCGCCTGTGAATTTCTGGGTCTGTCTGCCGATGAAGTGGACGACAGATTTGAAGAATTACACGAATTATTCAATCACGTGCACTGATCTCATCTTTGCTGCTAAGTAACTCTCTAAAGAAATTCTCTAAAGAGCCGTCCAGTATCATGGACGGCTTTTTAACAAGTTGGCAGGCAGCATGAAGATGGCCCGCAATAATTCAAACACGCCACTCACCGCTATGCCCAGTACACGGAAGGGTAGCAGCAATAGCCACACCAGTGGGTACAGCACCAGGGCCAGTATGGCTAAAGGCCAGCAGAGTACAAACAAGATAATCCAGATCAAAAAGCCTAGCATCATTTTTCCTTAAGCGATGATGACGTGCAACAAGCTGCTCAGGATAACCAGGGCGATAGTAGCGATAACAACGCCGTCCATGTTTGCTGTGATATTCATGATATTTCCTTTCAATTCGGGTGGGAGTGATTGCACTGTAGATCGCCGTCATGCAGGCCGCCAGCAGCAAGCGACGAAGTGCAATTTCCTAGTATCGGAATGCGTTTGGGGCGGATGAATTGAGGGAGCTTAATTGCGGTGACTCAGGAGCTTATGGCTACTTGATTGCTGCTTCTTTCTCCAGCATTTTCCTGTATTCACCAGACTTTTTTAATTGCAATAGAGCCTTGTTGAAACGTTCCATCGCCGCAGTCATGTTCATGCTTTTCAGGAAAGCCAGGTGCAGGGGATCACTGACCAGCGGGCGTGGCAAGATGACAAATTTATCGCGGTTATTGAGCAATTCCGGTGAGGCTGCGATCAGCCTTTCATAGCCTGCCATGCCATTGCCTATGATAGCGGCATCCATGCGCCCATACATCAGCTTCAGCAAACGGGTTTGCTGGTTAGGATCTCGCTCCATCAGGAAGACGCCACTTGCTATTGCAGTATCAATTTCATCACCATAACTGGCCGCCGCCGCGCCGCCTATGGATTTGCCTTTCAAGTCCTTGAGTTCCTTGAAGGGGAATTCCTTCCCCTTCAATACGACCACTTGCAGATCGTCGTTGTAAATAGCCTCTGAGAAATCAAAGACTTTTTCTCTTTCAGCATTGCGTGAAATATTTGTTATGCCGCCATGTCCGGCCATGGCTTCATGCATGGCACGCTTCCACGGCAGCAGGACCAGTTCATATTGATCGCCAGTATCTTTGGAAAGAGCCACAAAGATACTGGGAATGATGCCAGCTGGTTTGCCATGGACTTGATAAATCACTGGCGCATAAGCTTCGTCACCAAAAATCACCAGTTTTTCTGCATAGGAGTCTGTCGCAAACAAGAGCAGTGCGATGAACAAGAGCTTGCGTATCCACATGTGGTGCATGCCAGTCTCCCAGGGCGAATTGCATAGTAGGTACATGTCAGCATAGTACAAAACCAATATCTAATTTGAATGTTTTATAAACAAAATTCATATGCTGCGGTTTTTAACGACAGGTTTTTTTGGGATAGGCCAGGCAAATAAATCCTTGACAGTGGCAGTCAAAGCTCGCAAACTCCAATTATTAGTCAACTGCATAATAATTATTAATTAAAGAAATGGCACGCCCTTCCCAACAACTCGATGAAGTTTTATTGCAAAGCGGCCGCGCCTTGTTTGCACAACATGGCTGCGGTGGTTTGTCACTGCGCATGTTGGCCGAGCATGCTGGCGTGAATGTAGGCATGTTCCATTACCACTTCAAAAACAAAGACAATTTCCTGACCCAGTTGCTGCAAACCATGTATGAAGAAGTGTTTGTACAACTGCAGGCGGAAGTTAATCATGAAGGCTCGCCCGTACAGCGCCTGCGCGATGCACTCTGCCTGCTGGGGCGCTTGTTGCGCGAGCATGGCAGCTGGATAGGGCGGGTCTGGGCAGATGCAGCCCTGGGCGAAAAAGTCGCCAGGCAGTTTCTTGAAAGAAATGGTGCTCGTCATGTCTTGCTGATCACCGGTTTGCTCATGCAAGCCATGCAGGCTGGCGAGATAGCCATGATGCCGCCTGCTTATGCGCTGTCATTTTTGATGGGCAGCGTCGCTGCCCCCATGGTGATCGTCCCGCGTGCATTGGAGATGGGCTTTGTCCCGGCGATGCTGCAAGAACCCCTGAGCCAGGTATTAAGCGATGCCGCGATTGCCGACCGAGTCAACCGTGCCTTGTATGCCCTGGCTGCAACGAATGAGGAGTTATGCCGTGTATAAAAAATTCAAACCCGCGATGACATTTACCTTGGCTCTCGCCATGTCTGTCATGCTGGCCGCCTGCAATGAAAAGACATCGGCAAACTGGTCAGGCTATGCCGAAGGGGAGTATGTGTATATTTCTGCGCCGCTGGGTGGCAAACTAGACAGCATCAAGGTGCAGGCAGGGCAGCAAGTCGTCAAGGATGGCTTGCTGTTTTCTCTTGATGCCGAAGCTGAAAATGCTGCCCATGATGAAGCCAGTGCCCGCCTCACGAGCGCGCAGGCACAAGCCAGCAATACAGAAAAAGGCAGGCGCGCAGAAGAGATTGCCGTCAACCAGGCACAACTGACTAGTGCGCAAGCACAGGCAGCACTGGCGAGGCAGGAACTGGCACGCCAGCAACAATTGGTGGGGCAGGGCTTTGTTTCCAAATCCCGCATGGACGATGCACAAACCAATGTCAAACTCAGCGAAGCCCGCGTGGCAGAATTGAATGCCGCACTGAGTGTCGCGAAGCTGCCAGCACGCGTAGATGAGCGCGCCGCCGCCCAGGCCAGTGCTGACGCAGCAAAAGAAGCATTGCGCCAGACTACCTGGCGCTCAGGACAAAAATCACAAAATGCACCTGCGAATGCGCTGGTGGCAGAAGTGTTTTTCCGCCAGGGGGAATATGTGCAGCCGGGCCAACCAGTATTGTCCCTGCTGCCGCCAGAAAACCGCAAAGCCAGGTTCTTTGTGCCGGAAGGCGAGCTGGGCAAGATCGCCGTTGGCCAGGCAGTCAGTCTGCATTGCGATGGCTGCGCAGCAGCTATCCCCGCTCACATTTCACGCATCGCCAGCCAGGCTGAATACACACCGCCCGTGATTTATTCAAATGCGCAAAGAGCCAAACTGGTGTTCATGGTCGAGGCCAAACCTGACCAGCCCGGTAAACTCATGCTGCATCCTGGACAGCCTCTGGATGTATCACTGCTGGTTGCTGCAAGCTCAGGAAAAGCACAGTGAATACCGCCGTCGATATGGGCAACCTCGCCATCGATGTACATGGCCTGAGCAAATCCTATAGTGGCCGCGCTGTAGTCGACAAGGTCGAACTGCAAGTCGCCAAAGGCCGCATCTGTGGCTTCCTCGGGCCTAACGGCAGTGGCAAGACCACGACCATACGTATGCTGTGCGGTTTGCTGACGCCTGATGCTGGCACCGGTTCCTGCCTTGGTCTGGACATCATCAAACAGGCAGAACAGATCAAGCGCCAGGTTGGTTATATGACGCAAAAATTCGGCCTGTATGATGATTTGTCGATACGCCAGAATCTGGATTTCGTGGCACGCCTGTTTGAACTGCCAAGCAGAAAAAATGCGGTTGACCAGTCGCTGGAAAGACTGGGCCTGACCGCCCGCCAGCATCAACTGGCAGGGTCATTGTCCGGTGGCTGGAAGCAGCGGCTGGCACTGGCTGCCTGCCTGATTCATGAACCGCGACTGCTCTTGCTGGATGAGCCAACTGCTGGCGTGGATCCCAAGGCCCGTCGTGATTTTTGGGACCAGATCCATTTGCTGGCTGACCAGGGCATCACCGTGCTGGTGTCCACCCACTATATGGACGAAGCAGAACGCTGCCATGAACTCTGCTATATCGCCTACGGCAAAATACTGGCACGTGGCACCGAGGCCGAGATCATACGTGACTCCAAACTCAAGGTCTGGACATTGCAAGGTGAGCAACTAGGTTCCTTACTGGAGCCCTTGAAATCAGCGCCGGGTGTATTAAGTGTCGCTGCATTCGGCAATGCTGTTCATGTGGCCGGGCTGGATGAAGCACTGGTCTTGCAGGCGCTGGATACCATCAGGCATCAGGCCAATATCCAAATCACGCCCAGTGCCGCCAATCTGGAAGACGTCTTCATCAGCCTGATCGCCAGTGCACCTGATAATTTTTCCAAGGATGACCTGCGACAAAAACAGGAAAAGGCAGCAGCATGAAAAAATTTTCGCTGGCACGCATGTTCGCCATCTTCATCAAGGAATTCCAGCAAATGATGCGTGACCGCCTGACCTTTGCCATGGCGGTCGGCATCCCCATTTTGCAGCTCATCCTGTTTGGCTATGCCATCAATACCGACCCCAAGGGTTTGCCAACTGCCGTGGTCAGCACCGACAACAGCCCCATGGCACGCAGCTTTGTGGTTGCCATGCAAAACACAGGTTACTTCCGTATCGACTCGATAGGTCAGAGCGAGCAAGAGGCAGAAGCCTTGCTGGAAACCGGCAAAATACAATTCATGCTGGTGATACCGTCACAATTCACCCAGCAACTGGTGCGCGGTGAAAAACCGGCTTTACTGATATCTGTCGATGCGACCGATCCTTCAGCCTCTGGCAATGCCATCGCCGCGTTGAACGTCATTGCTACCCAGGCTTTACATCATGACTTGAAAGGCCCTTTGCAATATCTGCAAACCGGTACGCCTGCTTATGAAGTGCGTGTGCACCGCCGTTACAATCCCGAGGGCTTGTCACGCTACAACATCGTTCCCGGCCTGATAGGTACCATACTTACCATGACCATGGTCATGCTGACTTCACTGGCGATGACAAGAGAACGTGAACGTGGCACCATGGAAAACCTGCTGGCAACACCAGTGCGACCGGCAGAAGTCATGGTGGGTAAAATCCTGCCCTATGTGCTGATCGGCTATATACAACTGGGTGTCATCATCAGCGCCGCCTTCCTGTTATTTGAAGTCCCGATGATGGGCAGCTTCAGCCTGCTCATGAGCATGATAGGCGTCTTCATCCTGGCCAATCTTGCTGTCGGCTTCACCTTCTCGACGATAGCCAAAAACCAGTTGCAAGCCATGCAGATGACTTTCTTTTTCTTCCTGCCATCCATGCTCCTGTCCGGTTTCATGTTCCCCTTCCGCGCTATGCCAGAATGGGCGCAAGTCATAGGCGAAGCTTTGCCCCTGACGCACTTCCTGCGTATCGTGCGGGGTATTTTATTGAAGGGAAATACAGCAGGGCAACTTACGCCAGAACTCTGGCCCATGCTGGTGTTCTTGCTGTTGGCGGGGTTTGTGGCTTTGAAGAGGTACAGGCAGACGCTGGACTAAGACTGAAAGCACCAATGCCACGGCTCATACTGAAATCCGCTGCTATTCCCCGGCGGGTAAGACATCTGAAAACCAAAGCGCCCGGCGTTATTTTGCAACCACGCAAAGGCTGCCGTAGTTTCGAAAGAGATTTCCAGTTCAGGATCTTCTGGCGTGGCGATGTCGATGGCGCGGCCAGTGTGATGTTCGCTATAGCCGGGTGGGGCGCAGACCAGCAAAATGTCTTCCAGTTGCTGGCCCTCAACCAGCTTGTCGCGGATGATCTCGGTTTGCCTGGCAATGCTGCGGAAGGCGGAGATCATCAGCAGTGCTATACCATCCTGACTGGCAGCTTTCTTCATCGCTTGCCAGGCTGAATTGGTGGCAGGTGTCAGCAGGTATTGCCTGCCATCTTCCCCGGTTTCTGCCAGTACCAGTTCTGTGGTTTCTTGCTGCAGTAGCGGGCCACGCTGTTCCAGCAGTTGCGGCGGAATGGTGAAGTTTGCAGCGTGAGCAACTGCCATGCTTATTTCGCTTTCAGATTAGCGATCAGGGTATCAAGCATGGCGGCGGTTTCTGCGTCTGGCATGCCGTCAAATTTTGCTGGCCTGTACTTGGTCTGGAAGGCCACCAGCACGCTGCGGGTGGTTTCATCAAGCAGGCCGGTTTGCGGAATGCCGTAACCATATTGGGCGAGTTTTTGCTGGAACCATTGGATATCAGGTAATTGTAATTCATAGGCTGTCATGCGTTGTGCGACTTCATCTGCCTTGGGCCAGGGGATGAGGCCGGCATCGGCCAGTTGCTTCCATGGGAAAAGCGGGCCAGGGTCTGATTTGCGCAGAGGGGCGATGTCGGAGTGGCCGAGTATGTATTCAGGGCGTATCTGGTAACGCAAAGAGATATCCTTGACCAGGGCAATCACACGGTCTATCTGGGCTTGTGGAAAGGGGAAATAAATGCGGCCTTCTGCCGTATCCTTGAAACCGAGGTTGACGATTTCTATGCCTATGGAACTGGCGTTCAGGCGGCTATAGCCTTTCCATTCACTGAGACCGGCATGATAAGCCATGTGGTTTTCTGGCACCAGTTGCCATACCTTAATGGGATCTTCGTCACCGACCAGGTAATTGGCGCTGACGGCTTGCTGGCTGAGTACCCGCAATGAAGTGGACTGATCCAGTGCGGTGTAGTGCAGGACGATGAATTGCACACGTTCTTCCTGGCTTTTGGCAGAAATGCTGGCATCAAGTTTGCCCATGGGGCCAACCGTGGCACAGCCGCTGATGAAGATACTGACAGCAGCAAATAGGCTATATAGACTGACTTTATTCATGATTGTTTTTTGAGTTGTCGGGCAGCGAGTCGTGCTGCGGAAAAATGGGCTTCGCAAGTGCTCTGGCGAAGGCTGATTTCTGGGGGTAAATGCAGGCGCAGGGATTCTACTATGGCAGGATGCAATTCCTGTACACGACCACTAAGTGCTATGGGTTTGTTGCCAAAACGGGTGCACATGGCCATGCCCAGACGCGCCAGTTCTTTGCCCGCACTTTGTAATATGGCCATGGCGACTGGGTCGCTGTCAGCTGCAGCGGCGACAGCCATTGCCAGCTTGCCGATGTCGCCACGGCTACGGTGATAAATAAAATCACGCGATATGTTCCATTCATTGCCACCGATGAGTTTGAACAGGCGCTTCGCCATTTCTGAATTTTTCCAGTGATCGGGATGTTCATCTTCGGCTCTCCATAGTTTGCGCATGGCTTCACGCGCTATCCAGAAGCCACCACCGGCATCATCCAGCAAATAACCACGGCCGCCAGCGCGATGAAACTCGCCATTTGCATCTATGTAGGCAGCGATTGAGCCGGTGCCGGCATAGATCAGGTAACCCGTGCCCGGTTTGAAAATATCGAGATAGGCAATTTCTATATCATTGCTGACCAAGATTTGTTCTTTTTCCAGATCAAAGCAGTCAGCCAGCATGTCTGGCAGGGTATGGGCATCGCCACCAAAACCGGTGATGCCTGCGCGTATGCTGCTCACCTGACCATGGCTGCGCGTGGCTGCTGCCAGCCCGGCAAATACCTGATGCACGGCTTGTACACCTTCTGCATTATCGGTTTGCAGGGCGGTCAGGCCAGCAGCAGTACCACTGGCAAGGATTTGTTCATCTTTAGTTGCCAATGCCCAGCGGGTTTGCGTGCCGCCCGCATCTATACCCAGCGCAATGTAGGTCGTTTGCTGTTGTAAGGGCGTTTGCTGGTCAGATGACATAAATGTAGCTTGGTGTGCTGATTTCTGGGGGATTTGATGAAACATCGTGGATCTGAATCGCAATAACTGGCAGTTGTTCGTTTATCATAGGGCGCTTCTGGCACTGGCAGCGAATGAAAAGATGCATCCGGCTTATAACTTTTTGCTATGAAGCAGCAGCAAAATTTCAATCGCAATCCCGGTATTTTACTGGGAAGATAGACCCTACCACTTAAGAAAAAGATCAAGATGACAAGCGAGACAGCTACTACAGTCAACAATCCTGACGTTCCGGCGAGCGGGGTCTGGCGCTGGATACCGTCATTGTATTTCAGCCAGGGCATTCCATACGTCGTGGTAATGACACTTTCCGTCATTATGTACAAAAACCTCGATATTTCCAATTCCGATATTGCCTTATATACAAGCTGGTTATACCTGCCCTTTGTGATCAAGCCTTTCTGGTCACCTTTTGTGGACATGTTCAAGACCAAGCGTTTCTGGATTGTTACGCTGGAACTGGTGATTGGTGCCATGTTCGGACTGGTGGCCCTGACCATTCCCATGCCAGCGTTTTTCCAGGCGACCTTGCTGGTTTTCTGGCTATTGGCATTTAGTGCGGCTACCCATGATATTAGCTCGGATGGTTTTTACATGCTGGCACTGGAACAGTATCAACAGGCCGCTTTTGTTGGTGTGCGCAGCATGTTTTTCAGGATGTCCATGCTGACTGGACAGGGGGCTCTGGTTTATCTGGCTGGCACACTGCGCGACATGACGGGCGATGCCAGGTTTGGCTGGATCGTCGTCTTTTGTGTGCTGGCTGTGATGTTCGTCAGCTTGTCCGCCTATCATAAATGGGCCTTGCCACGCCCGGCCAGCGATTGCGCGCATGGTGATCCCAATCAGGTAGTGGCAACTTTCTTCACGATTTTTGGCAAGTTCATCAAAAAGAAAAACATCTTGCTGACCATTGCCTTTCTCTTGCTGTACCGTTTTGGTGAAGCGCAACTGGTGAAGATGGCTCCGCCATTTTTGCTCGATGGCGTAGATAAGGGCGGGTTGGGCTTGTCTACGCAGGCAGTCGGTATTGTGTATGGCACCATGGGCATGATTGCCCTGACCATAGGTGGCCTCGCAGGCGGCGCCCTGATCTCGCGTTTTGGCCTGAAACGCATGCTCTGGCCGATGGCGCTGGCGATTAATGTGCCGCATCTGGTGTATGTGTACCTGGCTTTTGTGCAGCCACAAAATATCTATCTGATCGGTGCTGCAGTCGCCATAGAGCAAATGGGTTATGGCTTTGGCTTTACAGCCTATGTACTGTATATGATCATGATTGCTGATGGCGAACACAAGACCGCGCATTATGCGATTTGTACGGGCTTCATGGCGCTGAGCATGATGTTGCCGGGGATGTTCAGTGGCCGTTTGCAAGAGTATCTGGGTTATGCCCACTTCTTTGTCTGGATATGTATCGCTGCCGTGCCTACCTTTGTCGTCACCGCCCTCATTAAAGTGGATCCGGCTTTTGGCAAAAAAACTGAATAGAGGCTGAGTAAAACAAACATGAATAAAATCGCTTACCCCTATCATTTTCAAAGTAGCAGCTGCAGTTCACCACAGCCAGGCAGCAGTGTCATTATCACTGGTGCAGTACATGGCAATGAAACCTGCGGCACCCAGGCCATACGCCGCGTCATTGCTGAACTGGAAGAGGGTAGCCTGCAATTGCTGGCTGGCCGTTTGACGCTGGTGCCGGTATGCAATCCGCTGGCCTATAAACTGGGACAAAGGGAAGGTGAACGCAACTTGAATCGCCGCCTGATACCGACAGCAGATGTGCAGGAATTTGAAGACCATGTGGCCAACTGGTTATGCCCTCTCATGGCTCAGCATGATGTCTTGCTGGATCTGCATTCTTTCCGTGGGCAGGGCGAGCCTTTTGTCCTGATCGGACCAGAAAATAATCGCGGTCCCATAGAATCTTTCAGTCATGAAAAACATGAGTTGGCCATGGCCATGCGTCTGGGTGTGCACAGACTGGTCGATGGCTGGTTAGGAACTTATGCGCGCGGTGTACAACGCCGCCAGGAGCGACTCGCTCACGATGCAGATGCCAAAACCGTAGCAAATGCAAATACGCAGTTTGGTGTAGGTACGACAGAATACATGCGCTCTGTTGGCGGTTATGCCATGACGCTGGAATGCGGCCAGCATCTTGACCCGCAAGCACCGGCAGTGGCCTATGCCGCCATCGTCAACAGCCTGCGTCATCTGGGTGTGATCGCTGGCGAGGCACCTGCGCCTGTAACGGAGATGGAAGCCCTGCGTATTTATGATGTCATTGACAAACTGCATGATGGCGATAGTTTCGTGCGTGAATGGCGCAGCTTTGATGAATTAAAACAAGGTGAGCTGATAGGCCTGCGCGCCGATGGCAGTGAGGTCAGGGCAGATCAGGATGGCCGCATCATTTTCCCTGATGCCGGTGCCAGCGCTGGTGAAGAATGGTTTTACCTGACCAAACCTAATCCTCGTCTGGCCGAATTTGGAAAGGCCAAAGCATGAGTTTGCGTTTCTTATTTGTGGCATTGCTGGGCGTGTCTGCCGTAATCAGCGTAATACCTGTACATGCAGCAGCCAGTACAGAAAAAGTCTTGCGTGTATTGGTAACGACGCCGGAGAGCAGCCTGGACCCGGCAGTGGCATCGGATGTACCTTCGGTGAGTATCAATGAAAATATTTTTGAGCCCATGTTGCGCTATGACTACCTGGCGCGACCGGTCAAGCTCAAACCGAATACCCTGAAAAGCATGCCAGAAATCCTGGATCAGGGTAAAACCTATGTCCTGCATCTGCAATCCGGGATCATGTTTACACCTGACCCCGCATTCAAGGGCAAGCCCAAGGAATTGACGGCAGAAGATTACATCTACAGCATCAAGCGTATCTATGATCCTGCGGTCAAGTCGCCTTGGCTATTCATGTTTGAAGGCAAGTTGCTCGGTGATGAGAAGCTTAGACCAGCTAAAGATGGCAAAAGCCAGGACTTCAATTTGCAAACCAGCATACCGGGTTTGCAAGCCGTAGATAAATACACGCTGCGCATACGCCTGAACGCACCTGACAGCAACTTTCTGTTCATTCTGGCGACTACCGCCACTGGTGCAGTGGCCAGGGAAGTGGTCGAGGCTTATGGCAACCAGGTCGGTAATCACCCCATAGGGACTGGTCCTTTCATACTTGGTCAGTGGCAGCGCAGCTTTCGCATAGAGTTACTGGCTAATCCGCAGTACCGTAAAGTCGTGTTCAATGACCAGGGTAGTGATGACAACACCAGGAAAATCGCTGCCAGCCTGGCAGGGCAGACTTTGCCGCGTGTCAGCAAGGTTGAAATTAAGATCATGGAAGAGCAGCAGTCGCGCGTGTTGGGTTTCCTGAACCACGAATTGGACTATTTGGAACAAGTGCCACCACCGCTGTCGAATATGGTTCTGGATGATGGTAAATTGAAGCCTGCATTGCAACAGCAGGGCGTTCGTTTGTCGCTGTTCACTCCACTGCAAACCTATTACATGTGGATGAATATGGAAGACCCGGTAATAGGCGGTTATACCCCGGAAAAAATCGCCTTACGCCGTGCCATTGCCCTCAGTTATGACAGCAAGGAAGACATCGCCCTGATGGAAAAGGGCCTGGCAATACAGGCGCAATCGCCTTTACCGCCGAATGTACTTGGCTACGACGCCAACTATAAAACCCCGGTGCAATATGACGTGAAGCTGGCCAATGCTTTGCTCGATAAATTTGGCTACAAACGCGCACAAGATGGTTACCGCAAGCTACCCGATGGCCAGCCTTTGCATTTGCAAATGCACAGCCTGGCCAGCACTACTGGCCGCTTGCGCGATGAAGTCTGGCGCAAGAACCTGGACGCTATTGGTATCCATGTCAGCTTCAAGACCGACAAGCATTCAGAGGTTTTGCGCGCTGCCCGTCTGGGCAAGGTGCAGATGACTGAGGCCAACTGGATAGCTGACTTCCCCGATGCCGAGAACTTTTACCAGCTCCTGTATGGCCCCAATGCTGGCCGGGCCAATTATTCACGCTTTAACCTGCCTGCCTTTAACAAGCTGTATGAAGACGCGATGCGCCTCAGTGATAGCCCAGAAAGAACGACAATTTACCGGCAAATGGCCCAGCTAATGCACGGCTATACCCCCTGGGTGCCGCGCATACATCCGGTGACGGCAGATTTATCTCAACCCTGGCTGCAAAACTACTATAGACATCCGGTGGATTTCACAAGCTGGCGATACGTGGATGTTGATACTGCAGCGCGTGCCAAAGTATTAAAATAAATTGTATTGATAGTCTGATGGAAGTTCAAAGCCTGATCATTCCATCTGGTTATATGTCATCGGTAAGTTTTCATTGGCAGGTGCAGGTGACTCACCCTATGCTGCGATTATGAAAAACTCTGTTGTGTGGAGAATGTGTGCGTTGTGAATTGATTGCGGATCATCCTGATTTTTGCCGGCTCGATACCGTCAGCGGCATAGTTATCGATTTACGTTATGTTGGCGCTGACAATTTTGTCGGTCGCGAGTTGTATGGTGATCTGGACTGTAGCTGGTTGCATCGTGAAGCAGTGGCTGCCCTGCAGGCTGCAGCCGACTGGTTGCAAGAACATCACCCTGACTTACGCATACTGGTGCTGGATGCCCTGCGCCCACACCGCGTGCAGGAAATGCTATGGCAGCATCTGGATGGCACACCCTTGCGCATGTATGTCGCCGACCCGGCACGTGGTTCCATCCATTCCTTTGGCATGGCGGTGGATGTCACCCTCATTGATGCCAACGGTAAGGAACTGGACATGGGCAGTGGCTTTGATGCACTCGAAGAAAAATCCCATCCGGCGCTGGAGCAAAGAATGCTGGCCGAAGGCCAACTGACTCAGCACCAGCTGGATCAGCGCGGCATATTGCGGGCGGCAATGGCACATGGTGGTTTCAGGGGCATCAATAGCGAATGGTGGCACTTCAATTGTGGCGACCCGGTGCTCGTGCGTGAAACCTATTTGCGCATTGACTAAGGATGATTGCCCGCTGCCTGCTTGTACTCGTGTCCTTAATGTCTAACCCGGCTATGGCGCAAGTCATTCCCGAAACTGACCAGCAAAAGCAGGTAAGCCAGCAGCTGGCTGCGATTGTCACGCAGCCTGATAAAGCGCTCGCCAGCCTGTCCGTACTGGCAATCAAGTCTGGTAAAGTCGTTTACCAGCAGCAGTTTGGTCAAGCTTATATCGATCAGCAAAATCCCACCAATAGTCTGCCAGTTGACAATCAAACCCTGTTTCGCGTTGCTTCGGTGTCCAAGATGGTGGCTGCCATAGGTGCTATGTGTCTGGTAGAGCAAGGCAAGCTTGATCTGGATGCAGATATCAGCAATTACCTGGGTTTCAAACTCAGGAACCCGCATTATCCAGATGTAGTGATTACTACCCGCATGCTGCTGAGCCATACCTCATCCTTGCGGGATGACGGTGGTTACAACTTCCCGGCAGATGTCAGCATGCAGAGTTTTCTGCAGACTGGTGGCAAGCATTATGCGCAAGGTTTGCAATGGGCTGATCCGGCAAATGCCACAGCGGGAGAGAACTTTGCTTCTGGTCTTTATTTCCATTATGTGAACCTGAACTGGGGTGTGCTTGGTAGCGTGATGGAAGCTGTCAGCGGCCAGCGTTTTGATGTGCTCATGCAAAATCTGGTCTTGCAGCCCTTGCAGATAGAAGCTGCTTATCATCCTGAACTCCTGTCGACAGACGCCTTGTCGCGGCTGGCTGTCTTGTACCGCAAGCAAGCCAATGAAGTCTGGAATGCGCAAGGTCCATGGGTGGCGCAGACGGATGATCTCCGCAATAAGCCTCTGGTCAAGAGGCAAATGGAAAACTACCGGCCTGGCACGAATGCGACCCTGTCCAGCCCGCAAGGTGGCCTGCGTATCAGCGTGCAAGGCTTGAGCCGCATCATGTTGATGCTGATGAACGAGGGCGAGCTTGATGGTGTACGCCTGTTAAAACCCACTAGTATAAGGGCTTTGACAGCGGAGCAATGGCAGTGCGATAAGAAGACTCATAATGGCGATGATTACCGTGGCCTGTTTTTATCCTGGGGACTGGGTTTCCAGCGCTTTAGCGATACCAGCGCTGCGCATTATGGGGACAGGCTGGTACAGGCTCAGCCTGCCTTCAAACCTGTTGGTCATCTGGGGTTTGCTTATGGATTGCAATCGGCCTTCCTGTTTGATCCGGCAACACGTAATGGCATTATCTATGTCATAGGCGGTGTCGCCGCAGACCCTGATAAAAATCAGGGAGCTTATTCCAGCCTGAGTATCTGGGAAGAGCAGATAATTACCGCGACTTACAAATTGTTCTAGCTGGTGCGGGCTATAAACTCGGCCCCTGCTTCCTTGATACATTCTACAAAAGCGCGCGCCGAGCGTGACAGTGGTGTTGATTTCACCGTCAATAAATACAAATCCACAGGTACATTCGGCGACAGCGGGCGGCACTGGACTTTGCTATGGTCAGATGTGGCGGCAGTAAAGGGGTCGATGACGGCTGCGCCTGCACCAAGTTCCACCAGTGTCCTGGCCAGCAAGTAGGTCTGCACTACGGTGTAAGAGGTAAAGCTCAAACCCTGTTCTTCACAGGCATCCATGACGCGGCTGACGAGATGGTCGTCGAGATCCAGTGCAATCAGGTTCTTGGGCAGGTCGGCAACGGGCAAGGCAGTATTGTCCAGGTTCTTTGCCCAGCTACCCAGAGGTGCGATGGCAGTCATGCTGCCGCGTATCAAGGGTTCAGAAGCGATATTCGGGTGGCAGGGGTCGTACAGGGACAGAGCAAAATCCACGTCGCCTAGCAACAGTGCATTCACAATCTCGCTGGTGTGATGGGTCGCCAGTGTGCAATGTACGTTCGCAAATTTTTTGCGCCAGGCGGCCAGTGCAGTGGGCACTACGGTAATCGACAAGGTCGGTGTCGATGCCAGCCTGACTGCTTCATCAGGGTGATTTTTCAAGTTGCTGGCCAGTCTGCGTACAGATTGCAAATCGCGGTTGAGCTTGTCAACTTCAGCAAACAGCTTATGCGCTTCTGGTGTGGGGTGCAGCTTGCCCTTGATGCGCTCGAACAGTTTCAGGCCCAGTTGTATTTCACAATGCTGCAAGACCTTGGTGGCTGCCGGCTGTGAAATATTCAGCAATTGCGCAGCACCGCTGATCGTGCCTGCCTGCATGATGGCATGAAAAACTTCGATATGACGCAAACGCATGGTAAAAGTCCATTCAGCAAAAAATCGAGCTTGATTGTAACGCCTGACAGGGGATATTGTCGCGCTTATTGGCGCGCCTGCGGCTTATGGCGTTATGGCCTGCTATGCAGCGCAAGGCGCAGGTCATCGCCGCAGGTAAGCAGTTTTTGATGGGCAGCAGTGACGCTGATATTGTTCAGGATGGCGAGTATCGCTGTCTTGACGTGGAAATCACATTCTTCCAATATGCGGCGGCAATGTGTTTCATTCCGGCCAGTTGCATGCATGGTCAGGCTGATAGTGCGCCTGAGCAGTTTCACATTGGTCGGTTTGACATCCACCATCAGATTACCGTAAACCTTGTGCAGTCTGACCATCAGGGCGCTGGAAAAGCTGTTCAGGGCGACTTTTTGCGACGTACCTGCTTTCAGGCGGGTACTGCCGGAAATCACTTCGCTGCCAGTATCCAGCGTGATGCCTATCTCTGCCTGCGAAGTCACAGGTGCATCTGGGTTATTGGCAAAGCCTATGGTCAGGGCACCAGCCTGGCGCGCTGCCTGCAAAGCGCCCAGTACATAGGGTGTGGCACCGGATGCTGCAATCAATATCACCACATCATTTGCTGTCAAAGCCAGTTCCTGAATTTCTTTTGCTCCTTGTTCAGCATCATCTTCTGCGCCTTCAACAGCAACAAACATGGCTTGCTTGCCGCCTGCCAGCAAGGATAAAGCACGTTCATTTGGCCATGAAAAAGTCGGCAATAATTCGACCCCATCCAGCACACCCAGGCGACCAGAAGTACCAGCACCCACATACACCAGACGGCCACCTGCCAGTATGCGTGGCGCTGCGGCATCAACGGCTGCCGCGATTTGTGCTGCAGCCAGGCTGACTGCGCGTATCGCATGCAACTGGTCATCAATGAGTACGTTGACCAGTTGCGTGGTCGGGTATAAATCCAGTTCGGTGTGGTTAATGCTTGGCGCTTCTGTATTCAGCATGGCTTGATTCCTTTTCTCTCATTACCTTATGCCCTGAGCAGGCAGAGCACAAATGAAAGCTGATACCCGGTCCATAACTTCAGGTAATGCATGCGGCTGCAGGAATTATTTGCAGATACCCTTTGATCAGCTTATGCTGGCTTATCGTTAAAGCACAGATAAACAATGCAAATTCTTCGCCGTCACCTGATATTGATACTGGCTGCCAGCTTGCTGCTATCCGCTTGCCAGTGGGGTTGGCTGCAAGGCGGCGATACCCGCCATCAATTGATCATTTCAGTCCCCGGGCAAAAAATGGTTTTGCTCGAAGATGGCAAGCCAGTAGCGACTTATGCAATTTCCACAGCCAAGCGCGGCATAGGTGATATGCCTGACAGTTATATGACGCCAGGTGGTCGCATGCAGATCGCCGAGAAAATTGGCGCTGGTGTGCCGCTGGGTTCAGTATTTAAGGACCGCAAGCCTACGGGCGAGATTGTGGCGGCAGACGCACCTGGGCGTGATCCTGTAGTGACGCGCATACTCTGGTTGCGGGGTACCGAAGTGCGCAACCGCAATGCCTACCCGCGTTTTATCTATATCCACGGTACGCCGCAGGAAAGCCTGCTGGGCACGCCTGCCAGCTATGGTTGCATACGTATGCGCTCTGTGGATATTGCCGAATTGTTTGAGCGCGTGGGAGTAGGGGCAGTGGTCGACATAGTTGAAAAGCCCGTGGATATAGCAATATCTTGATTGTCTATTTGGAAATATCTTTCAGGATTTACAATTTGATGACAATTTGAGTACATTTTTGAACTGATTCAATAGAGTGGCAGGCGTATCATGGCCAAGTGTTTCTATTCTGACAGCTCAATTGAAAGCTCAAAATGCGTCCTACATTTATATGCTCAAGCTTGCTACTTGCTCTGGTTTCTGCCTGCGGCGGTGCTGGCACTGCAGCTACAGCCACCAATTCTGATACAAGTAAGCCCCAGGCTGTCAGTACAGCCAAATCCTCGCTGGCACGCAATGTTGCTCCGCAAGCCAGCGATGTCGATCTGGCTGCGGCAGTGGCCGGAAATACCGAATTTGCCTTGAAAATCTTGCCATTGCTGGATGCGCAAGGCGACAGCAATCTGGTGTATTCACCGTACAGCCTGACACTGGCACTGGAGATGGCGGCAGCCGGTGCCAAGGGCGATACCCTCAGTGGCATGGAAAAAGCGCTGGCTTTCCAGTTGCAGCAAAGCCGTTTGCAACCGGCCCTGAATCGCCTTGATTTACTGCTGGCAGATAAAACCTCGACTGCCGCCAAACCGAACGCCCAATTACCCAATCTGAATATCTCCAATGCCTTGTGGGCACAGCAGGGTTACAGCTTGCAAAGCAGTTATCTGGATGCACTCAGTGTGAATTTTGGCGCTGCAGTGAACCTGCAGGATTTTGTCAACGCTGCTGAGCCTTCACGCCTGACGATCAATAACTGGGTAGCTGACCAGACTCAGCAAAAAATCAAGGATCTGATACCTGCTGGTGGCGTTTCACCACAGACCCGCGTGGTGCTGACAAATGCCATCTGGTTCAAGTCAGACTGGGCACAGCCATTTACCAAGGAAGCGACGAGAAACCAGGATTTCACTGACCGTAAAGGTGCTGTGAAAAATCTGCCCTTCATGAACCTGACCAACTATTTCCCTTATGTGCAGGGCAAGGGTTACCAGGCGGTAGAGCTGCCTTACGTCGACAACAAACTGGCCATGCTGGTCGTCGTGCCCGATGCTGGCAAGTTTGACAGTTTTATCCAGGGCCTGAGTAGCACTACCATCAGTGACATTACTACGGGCTTGAAAGACAATTACATTGCCTTGAGCATGCCCAAGTTTAACTTCAGTGCCAGCCCGGCGATGAATTCCAGCCTGAGCAGCCTGGGCATGGGCGCGGCTTTTGATGCAGCCAAGGCAGATTTTTCCGGGATAAACGGTAACCGTGAGTTGTCGATTTCTGGGGTCGTGCACAAGGCATTCATCAATGTGGATGAAAAGGGAACAGAAGCTGCTGCAGCTACAGGCGTATTGATCGGTGTCACCAGTATCAATGCGAATCAACCCTTAAAGCTGACGCTGGATCGCCCTTTCCTGTTCATGATCAGGGACAGGCAGACTGGTCTCATCATCTTCATGGGTAAGCTGATGAATCCAGCCGCAAGTTAGTCTATAGATGCATCAGGTTGTAGCGTAAAAAAATCCCCCGGTTTTTAAATCGGGGGATTTTTGTTTTGTGCTACAGCTGTTTCACTTACATACGCATTTACTTGAACTTGTAATTCGCCAGCAAAGTAAATGCACGTCCGCGTGGATCTGCTACGCGTGGTTCCCAGGAGCTGCCTGCACCGGTGTTGCTGTCATAAGTGATGGCAAATGGCGGGTCGGTATTGAAGATGTTTTTCAAACCGGCGGTCAGCGTCAGGTTCTTGATGCCGCTATAGGTCACACTCATGTTGTAGATGATGTAGGCTTTGACGTTTGGATTGTAGTTGGATGGCATGACCAGGCCACTCTGTACGCCCGGCAAGACCTGGTCCTTGTAGCCAGCACGGTAAATCTGCGTGAAAGTACCTGTCCAGTCGCCTTGGGTGTAGTTGACAAAAGCAGTATGCTTCCATCTCAAGCCCAGGTCGCCGGTGAAGGTAAACCGGCCAACTTCGCTTTCGCCATAAGGTGCGTTAGCCATGGGGCGGGATTTTTTCTCCAGCAGATAAGAGCCATCCAGGCCGGCAGCCCATCTGCCATTCAGAATTGCGCCATTCGCTTTTGCACCAAGCTCCACACCACGGGTGACACTGGAACCGGCATTGACCCAGCGCTGGTCAACAAAGATCAAAGCACCAGTACTGTCACGCAAGAACTGATCCCTGAAAAGATCGTAATTTTGCAGCATGGTAGTCAGGTCTATGGACGTGATGGAATTCTCCTTGCGGATTTCCCAGATGTCGGCATTGGCACTGAAATTACTGCTCGGTGCCCAGACCACACCAACCGTACCTTGCTTGGCTTTTTCAGGGCCCAGCGTGGTTTTACCGCCAGTCAGGATATTCGGTGTAATGGCGGCGCAACCAGGCTTGCTGCTGTCGACCTTTAAAGTAGGGCAGGTGGCAGGATCGGCCAGGTCTTTACCAGCATAAGGTGAATCCGTAATACCGTTAAACAACTGGTTGAATGACGGTGCGCGGAAGCCGGTGTTGTACGAACCACGGAACAGCAGTGTATCTGTCGGTGTATAGCGGAAGCTCACTTTTGGATTGAAAGTACTGCCAAAGCCGGAGTAATGATCCTGGCGACCGGCAACGGTGACTTCCAGTGATTTCAAGACCGGCACCAATACCTCGGCATACACAGCGCGGATATCGCGACTGACTTTAGGCAATGCATTGCTGTCATCAAACGGTGCATTCAGGATGGCAGGGCGGACGCTGGATGCCCTGGTATCACCATTGAAGGTATATTCTTCCTTGCGCAAATCCGTGCCCACGGCAGCCATGACAGCACCGGCAGGTAATTGCCAGATTTCACCAGACAGGGCAGCATCTGCCTGTGTCAGCGTGGTTTTGCCACCATACAATGTGACGCCTGCTGCCGAGGTGCTATTGATCAGGTCAAGCGCAGCTTGTGATTGCTTTTCACCAGGCTTCAAGAAAGGATTGATGATGCCCGTACCCAGTGCATTGGCGAAGGCGACTGTGTAGTTGTAACCAGTGCCCAGTTTGGATTCAGACTCACTATAGGCACGCGACAGGCCAACCCGGTAATCCCATTTACCTATCTGACCATCGGCACCCAGTTGCAGGCGACCAGCTTCTGTCCGGGTAGAGATTTCAC
>JAZJXP010000006.1:30550-31035 GCA_040390835.1 Pseudomonadota bacterium | reverse complement strand
GCCAGCGGTAGGCAATAGGTGCGCCACGGTTGGCTTCTATGCTGGGGAATACCGCGACGATGGCATTGAATACATCGTTATAGGCAGAACCCGTGCTTGGATAAAATGAAGACGCCGGGAAGTTTGTACCTGGGGAAACCTGGTTAGGTGAAAATCGTTTTGACACTTCAACCTGGGAGCCAACTGCTTCGGCAAACAATTGGTGTGTGCCTATCTTGAATGTAGCGCGGGCGACAAAGTTGTCGTTCTTGACTGGCTGTTGCAACACTGCAGCGCGGCCAGTGTCCCAGGCGCAGGCATATTTGGAAGATGCCACATCCCACAATTTGGCATCATATGCCGCCATGCCATCGACAGCGCTACAGCCTGCGCCGCCCGGCAAATTTAATACGTTGATGGCATTCATGACCTGGGTAGTGCCAGGGAAGAGCGGGCCATTATTGCTCTTGTTGCTGAGTATGGTATTCGCCAGTGAGGTTGCAAAT
>JAZJXP010000006.1:0-30540 GCA_040390835.1 Pseudomonadota bacterium | reverse complement strand
TTGCAAATACAGTTGCATTCGGTGTGCCACGGGTATCTACCGACAAACCACGGTTGGGCTGGAAGGTATTCACAAAATCACGCTGGTCACCGCGCAGTGCATCGTTCTCGCTATGCGTCGCTGTGAGCAGGACATTGTAGTTATCTTTGTCCAGATCACCAAAACCACCAACGACAGAGACGCGCTTGATATTGCCGCCACCTTGCTGGGAGATGTCAGTGAAGGCCTGGGCTTCCAGTCCATTGTAATTCTTGCGCAGGATGAAGTTGATAACGCCACCAATCGCATCCGTACCGTAGATGGCGGAAGCGCCGTCTTTCAGGACTTCAATTCTTTCTACTGCAGCCATGGGGATTGAGTTCAAGTCAACTGCCGAACCCTTCATGCCATGGGTGGCAACGCGACGGCCATTCAATAGCACCAGTGTGCTATCAGCACCCTGACCGCGCAGGTTGGCGGAGGATGCGCCATTATTACCGCGCTGGGCACCGGAGGTGACGTCGGCATTACTGGCCAGGTTGTCAGAACCATTGCCATTGATATTCAGGTTGGCGATAAATTGCTCGGCAGTGACGATGCCCGCAGCTTCCAGTTGCTTGCGGGTAATGACCTCAATAGGCAAGGCACCTTCGGAGGCGATGCGTTTGATGCTGCTACCGGTAATTTCTACTTTTTGTGGTGGCGGAGCAGGCAGTTCCTGTGCCTGTACCCATGCGCTGGTACCGGTAGAAATGCCTATCAGGGCGATGCACCTGGCTATGGTCTTTAACTTCACTGGTCTCTCCTTGGGTCGTACGACGTTGATATGTGAGCGGTTTTACTTTCAACTGTCAGCTCTGGCCGCAATTGATATAAATTTTTGATATAAATTTTTTGTATATGCCAGACTAGAGTTTTGCTATTAAGAGTGACAAATGAAAATATCATGACGGGCGATAACCAAAAGATATGGGGTTTGCCCGGATTGACATGGTTGCTAGTGAGAGCGATGATTTCAGAGGGTAAACCGGGAAAGCAACAAAGAAAAATACGTATGGACCAGACCGACCATACGCATCTAAAAACCACACTTGCTTAACTGATTTATGCAAATCTTGTTTTAGGGCAAGCTTCAGGGCAAGCTATAACTTGCACGCAAGCCTTCTACACCAGTGCGACTGATGGCTGAAACAGTTACCTGCCTGATGGCACCAAGCTGAGGATCATCCGTGATATCGATGTTCATGTTCTGGGCAGGTACTACAGAAAACAGCCATTGCTGGTCCGTGCGCTTCCAGATGGCCAGCAAGCGAGTATTGCTGGTATAGCTGAGTTGCAGGCGTAATGACTTCTTGTCGGCACTGGCTTCCAGCACCGGGCTGGCGGGCAGGCTGTTGTCCAGCCAGGGGCTGGCAGGGATTAGCGCCTGCGAGGTGTATTTCTCGCTTGCCAGGCGTTTGCGTATGTCTTTACGGTTCTGGTTCAGCGCTGCCATGCTGAAATGTACGTGGCCGTTGCCCGCTTTTTCACGCATGGCATCTACCTGATTCAAAATTTCATCGGCAGGCCAGGATTTATCGCTATTGTCTATGCGACTGGTGGCCAGGCCAGGCCAGATATGCTTGCCAGTGGGGTTTTGTGCCAGCCAGTAGTCATGCAATACCTTGAAGGCCTGTGGCCCCTGATTGATGGGCCAGTAAAGCTGGGGAGCCAGATAGTCCAGCCAACCCTTGGCCAGCCAGAGTTCGACATCTGCATATAGCTTGTCATATTGGCTGAACCCGGCAATGCCGGGTGGCAAGCGGTCTGGCCTGCCTATGCCAAAAGGGCTGATGCCGAACTTCACCCAGGGTTTTTCCAGGTGCACACGCTGGTTGACTGCCTCGACCAGGCGGTTGACATTGTCACGGCGCCAGTCAGCACGCGCCAGTTTGCCGCCGGATTGAATATAGGCGACCCAGGATGGGTCATCAGGGAAGTCCTGTTCTGCACCATTGCTGCCCTTGACCGGGTAAGGATAAAAATAATCATCAATATGGATGCCATCGACATCGTAACGGCGCACCACGTCACTGATAACGTTCAGGGTCTGCTGCATGGCGAGAGGTTCACCCGGATCCATCCATTGCAGGTCGCCATATGTCTTCACCACCTGTGGTGCCAGCTTGCTGATATGGTTGGTCGCCAGCGCCATTTTTGATTGCGCAGTACGGGAACGATAGGGGTTGAACCAGGCATGTAATTCCAGGCCACGTGCATGCGCCTGTTCTATCCAGAATTGCAGTGGGTCATAGTAAGGGGATGGGGGCCGGCCCTGCTCACCCGTCAGGAATTCTGACCATGGTTCTATCATGGAGGGGTAGATGGCATCTGCAGCCGGGCGTACCTGTAAGACAATAGCATTGAGCTTCAATTGCACCGCATTGTCGAGTATGGTGATGACTTCTTTTTTTTGCTTCTCAGTGCTCAGGTCACGGCGTGATGGCCAGTCTATATTCGCCACGGTCGACACCCAGGCCGCACGGAATTCACGCGGTAATGGCGGTGCATCTTTGACTTGCACCGGGTAATTGACCAGGGCATTTTGTGGGATGATAGTCAGGTTTGTGATGGCTGGCTTGACCGGCAGAGGTTTTTCTGGAGGCGCAGCAGTAGTGCAGGCAAGCAATAACGCACAAGTTGTTGCGACGAGCGCAGGCAACTTGAACCGCTGAAGGTGGATTTTCAAATTAGACAAAGTAAAAGCAGGTCGTGACGATGATGGTAGCGAAAACATGGATAAGCCGGGACTATTAACGTGCAATTAAGTGCGAAAGACCTGAGATGCTACTGCATTACACTTTGACAAACCAGCGTTTCTTCCACATTACCCAGGCAATCAGCAACATCAACAGATTAAACAGCACCGCATATAAAAGTGACGCATTCTGCAAATTGATGGGCAGTACCTTGATGGGCGCATAGATAATCGCATGCAGACTGGGTGTAGTGCCATCGAGCTGATTGATGTGGATAAATCCCAGCATTTTGGCAATCAGGCCAGACAGGGTAAAGAGGAACAGGGCATTCATGCCATACATGACAAAGGGATGGCAGAGTTTTGCCATCGATTTTTTAATCATGGCTGATGGATTTCCATCCAGTAGCCAGTAAAAACAGGCAAAGCTGATGAGTGCCCAGCCTGTCATGAAGATACTGTAAGAAGGTGTCCACAGGCTTTTATTGATGGGCATGAACCAGGCATCCAGCATCAGACCGATAGCAAGGCAAGCCATGCCGGCAATGAAGAACCAGGAGGTTTTTATGGCGGCATCTTGTCTGCTGCTCAGCCAGCGGCCAGCCCATGCACCAAAGATCACGCTGCAGGCAGCGGGCAGGCTGCTCAGCACACCCTCAGGGTCCCAGGTTTTTGCGCGTTTCCATAAATGCCCGTCGAGTAACAGTCTGTCCAGCGATGCACCGGCATCGCGCCCAGGTTCTAGTACACCCCTTGCCCAGACCCCGTCCGCGTCCGGTACAGGTACAGTCAGCATGAGTACGGAATACAAAGCGATGAGTATGCCACTCCAGATTGCTTGCCATCTCCAGTCGCAATAAATCAGTATTGGCGCTGCCAAAAGAGTGCACAGGGCGATGCGCTGCAACACACCGGGTATGCGTACTGTCTGAAAATCAAAGTTGGGGATGAGATTCAGCATCAGGCCGATGAGGAATATCCATAAAGCCCGCTTGGCAGTTTGCCTGAACAACTGCCTCTGGGTATAGCCAGCCATGAGTTTTTGATGCAGCGATAAATGCAGCGAGACACCGACAATGAACAGGAAGAAGGGGAAAATACAGTCAGTAAAAGTCCAGCCTGACCAGGCGGCGTGTTCAAGCGGTGGATACAAGTGTCCCCAGTCACCCGGATTATTCACCAGAAACATGCTGGCAATGGTGAAGCCGCGAAATGCATCGAATGACAGCAGTCTTGATTTATTCATCGCAATGGGTGACATCAGTCGAAAAAAAGGGCGCTTGCGCGCCCTTGAAAATCTCGTTCGTCTTGGGGGAGTCATGAGAGTAATCCAACGAGGAAAGAAGGATTAGGTACATCATAGACACTAATACCAGTTTACTGCGATTGATTTTTTATTCATCAGATATAAGCCCAGGTTATCCTCTCTTGATCATATGTTTGGTTTTATTTCTGTAAATCAATATTTTCAACAGAGTGCTTGAGGGGCGAGCTTAAAAGTATTTCTTCTTTTGTAGTTTATCTCTGCGGAGAAAGTTCTAAGCAGGGATTAAGTTGCATATAATCTATTATTGAAATACTGTTTTCTTGAATGCCTATTTGCACTGAAAAGTGAATCAGACCTTCAATTGAATATTTCTTCTTTATAAGCAGACCGATGAATACCACTGAATCAAACAGTCGTGAAACTAGCCGTGAGCATAAACGCCAGGCGGCTTTAAAGTTACTGGAAAAAACCGGCATCATGCGTAGTAATTATGCCCCGCCTTATTTGCGTCTGTTATGGCGCATGGGTTTTGATATTCCGCCGCCACACTTCGCCCAATTCTGGCAAAACGCCCTGTTCACCGGATCGTTTTACGCAATCGCCTGGGGCGCGTTGATGTATTTTTTTGTCTGGTCCAAAACAAGCATGTCGGCTACCGCCATGCTGAATTCGGCTTTGATTGCCGGTATTTTGTTTGGCCTGGCTCTAGCCAGTTATTACGCCTATGGCAAACGCAAGCATGGGCTGCCATCCTGGCAAGAATTCAAGCCAGATACGGTAGTCTGATGATGAAGCATTTTTTGTCATCATTATTGTGTAGTCTTACTTTAGCTGCAGCAGGAGTTGCAACTGCTGCTCAGCCGGCATCGCCGCAAGCAGGGGTCGCAGTTACCGCATCGGCAGCACAACAAGCGGCAATGCAGCTTGAATTGACCAGGTTGATAGAACAGTTTGGCGATGGCATTGCCGAAACCTATAGCGAAAACCCCGCACGTATCGTCTATGGCAATTTCTTTGATGACCATAAGAATGATGCCGTAGTCTTGTTTAATCTTGAGGGATATGGTGGCGGCAACCATCATGCGGAATTTATCGCCTTTTTTACCGAATTGGAACAATTTAAAGTAGCCGGCAAGCGTAGCCGGCCATATTTACTGGTAGCAGTCAGCAAACTGGGTGAGCGCGGCTGGCGCTCCTTTGATTTTAATAGTGCGAGCATCAAACAAGGTGCTGTGACCCTGAAAGGCAAGGAAATGGCTTCCCGCGACGCCATGTGTTGTCCGTCATTGGCGATCACCCGTAGCTTCAGCGTCGATGAATTTGACCATATTATTGAAAGCAAAGACGGAAAGCTGAAGCGCCGTATTACTCGTCCCTGATTTACAAGTTTAAATTCCACAAGTTTAAATTTCACACATTCAAATTTCTCACGCTTAAAACATCTCACATTCACATTTCTCAGCTTTAACTTGGCTTTTAAGTCATCAGTTTTAAATTTCCTGAATGCAAAATAAGACACCATGTCTGAATTAACAACATAGTGCTTGTAGTGCGTATTGGATTGCAGGATACTTGTAACTAGACATTTGTAAGCAGACATTTCAGCCGCAGTTTTTTTTGCGCGCATCTTCAGCACAGAATTCGATACAAAAATAGAAGTCGACTGGCAATATCAGCACAAATCAGCACGATGGAGGAGGCCAACATCGCTCCGCACACAGAAAAACTTGGTATAGCACGACTCAGTAACTGGGAAATCTTAGTATGAGACCGTTGATGAACAAGCACGCCAAATTCCGTCTTACCCTCAGCCTGCTGCTCGCCGTGGCATTGGGGCTTAGCCAGCCTTTGGTGGCGCAAGATACCGATAGCGTCATTGGGCGCTTTGATATCAGTCGTTACGATGTCAAGGGTAATAATTTGCTGACCGCCACAGCGCTGGAAAGCTTGCTGGCACCCTATACAGGCAAGGGCCGCAGTTTTGCCGATGTACAAAGGGCGCTGGAAGCACTGGAAAAAGCCTATCACCAGAAAGGCTATAGTCTGGTGCAAGTGGTCTTGCCTGAGCAGGAATTGAACCAGGGTGTCGTCAAGTTTATCGTCATACAGGCGCGCATTGCCAGCGTCAGCGTCAAGGGTAACCGCCATTTTGACAGCGACAATATCAAACGCAGCCTGCCGCAATTGCGCATAGGCGATACGCCCAATATTAAAAAGCTGTCTGAAAGTTTAAAGACAGCGAATGAAAACCCGGCCAAGAAAACCAGTCTGCAGTTTGAGACAGCAAGCAAGGAAGGCGAAGTCAATGCCGTCCTGAACGTTGCCGACAGCAAGCCCTGGGCTGTAGGTGCTAATCTTGACAATGCTGGTGATAGCAATACTGGCAAGTCACATCTGGGTTTGCTGTTCCAACATGCCAATGTCAGCGGGCGTGACGATGTACTCAGCCTGCAATATACAACCACGCTGCAAAAGCCCAGCAAGTATGCAGTGTTTGGTGTTGGCTACCACCTGCCCCTGTATCAGCTAGGTGATAGTGTGGATTTGTATGCGAGTTATTCGAATGTTGATTCCGGCTCAGTCGCGGCAGGCATCTTTGACTTGAATGTCAGTGGCCGTGGTTCTGTGGTCGGCGGGCGCTATAACTTTAATCTTGGCCGCAGTGAAGATTTTGATTCACGTCTGAGTTTTGGTTGGGACTATAAGGCTTTCAAGAATAATGTCGCCTTGCAAGGCATACAACTGGGTAATGATGTGACTGTACACCCCATCAGTATCAGCTACGCTGCCAATTTGAATTCAACGGCGGGCGATGCCAATGCCTATGTGACTGCAGTGCACAACCTGCCCGGTGGTGAAAAGGGCAAGACTGAAGATTTCCAGAGGGTGCGCAGCGGCGCGACGGCTGGATACAGCATCTTGCGCTATGGTTTTGGTTACAGCAAGGTCTTGCCAGCAACCTGGCAATTGAAGCTCATGCTTAGTGGACAATACACCAGGGATAGCCTGGTACCCGGTGAGCAGTTTGGTGCTGGTGGTGCCAGCAGCGTGCGTGGCTTTACCGAGCGTGCGCTGGCCAATGATTACGGCACACTGGTCAGTGCAGAAATTTATACGCCCAACTTGTGTGCAGGTTTGAGTACCAGTCTTACGCAATGTCAGTTACTTGGTTTTTATGATGCCGCGCATTTATCACGCAACAAGGCGTTGCCTGGGGAACAAAGTTCAGCTTCCATTTCCAGCATAGGTATAGGTATCAGGTTGGCCATGTCGCGCATGATGTCGTTGCAGATGGACTATGGCAAGTCCCTGCATGCCCCGGATGAATTGAGCAAAGATGACAGGCGTTTGCATGTCAGGCTAGGCGTCAACTATTAATGATGGATGAGGAAGAGCATGAGAAAAGAAATCGATATGTTCGCTCAATCTGAATCTGTATTGAGACCGAACCTGAGGCAAACTCAGTTGCCTGAGTTGTCATCCAAGTTATTACCCAAGCTGATGCCCGTATTGCTGGCCGCCTGCTTTGCTGCTGGCATTGCCGAGGCAAATCCAGTTGGCCCACAGATCGTCAATGGCAAGGTGATTTTTAATCAGGATGGCAAGGTATTTACGATTACCAATACACCGGGCGCGATTATTAACTGGCAGGATTTTTTCATCAATGCCGGCGAGACTACCCGCTTCATACAAGAGAGCGCCAGCAGCACGGTATTGAACCGCATCATAGGTCAGAACCCGACCCAGATTCTGGGTGCCTTGCAGTCCAATGGACGAGTGTTTTTGATTAATCCAAATGGCATCCTGTTTGGCAAAGGGGCACAAGTCGATGTGAATGGATTGACGGTTTCCAGCCTGGGCATGACCGATGCTGATTTCAAGTCAGGTAAGCTGAATTTTAATGCAGGCACAGTCGCTGGCAAAGTCAGTAATCAGGGTGCGATCACTACACCATCAGGTGGCCACGTATACCTGATAGCGCCTGATGTAGAAAACAGCGGCATCATTACTTCACCCAAAGGTGAAGTCTTGTTGGCAGCAGGGCGCTCGGTGAAACTGGTGGATTCGGCTAACCCTGATGTGCATGTGGTGGTCAGCGCTGATACCGATCAGGCAGTCAACTTGGGTCAAGTCATTTCCCAGGGGGGCAAGGTCGGCATTTATGGTGGTTTGATCAGCCAGCGTGGCCTGGTCAGCGCCAATAGTGCAGTGGTTGGCGAGAATGGTAAAATTTATTTCAAAGCCAGCCAGGATACGATACTCGACGCTGGCAGCGCCACCACGGCAACAGGCAAAGGCAAGGGTGGTGATATACAAGTGCTTGGACAACGCGTAGCGCTGGCTGGAAATGCACAGGTGGATGCCAGTGGTGACACTGGTGGTGGCCAGGTTCTGGTAGGTGGTGATTATCACGGCGACAATCCCGCCATCATGAATGCCAAACGTGCCTTCGTCTCCAGCGATGCCAAAATCAGTGCCGATGCAGTCAAGAGCGGCGACGGCGGTAAGGTCGTCGTCTGGTCTGATGAAGTGACGCGGGTGAACGGCAGTATTTCAGCACAGGGAGGGGATCAAAGCGGGAATGGCGGCTTTGTAGAAACTTCGGGTAAGCAAAGTCTGGATTTTCATGCGAAAGTAAATGTCGGGGCAGCACGTGGCAAGGCTGGTACTTTATTACTTGATCCATCTTCCATCACGATTGCCGGTGGTACTGGTGATGGTGCATCTGACGGTACTGGGACATTTCAAGGTTCGGCGATAGGTAGCATCAATTTTGCTGATGGTGGCCCGACTACTGTCTACGCATCAGAGCTGACTGGCTTGACTCCGGGTACGAATATCGTGCTGGAGGCGACAAATTTTATTAACACCAGCGGTACTTTCTTGGGTAGCCAGATATCGCTGCCAAACAATTCCAACATTACTTTAAGAACACGCAATGCCTCTACTGATGTCAGTGCTACACGCGGCATTAATCTGACGGCTGCAGATCCAAATCTGGAAATCAAGACCAATGGTACAGGCACCATCACCTTGCAAACCGGTACCGGTTCGTCACCGCAAACTGCCGATATCGTGGTGGCCAGGCTCACCAGCAACAGCAGCCAGATCAGTACCAGTGCCAGTGGCAACACCATATTCAAAACCCTGCAAACAACACCGGGAACGTTTGGTGTTGGTGGCGATATCCTGATCAACAGCACTGGCTATGTCAATGTCGGTACCGGTGGTGTAGATGCACGTGGCAATGCTTCGACCAATGGCAATGTCACGATTACTACAGGTGCGGATATTACTCAGCAAAACGGCAGCATCATCTATGCCAAAGATTTGAAGCTGAGTGCCGTGAGTGGCTTGCATGGCAATATATCTACTGACAGCATGGGCGTGCAGGCTGCCAAACTGAATGCCCTTAATACTGGTAGCGGTGATATCCGTATCGCCAGCATCGGCGCCAACCTGGTCATCAATGATGTAGGTGGAACTGGCTACGGCGTTAAACAGCAGACTTCGGGTGGCGCGATACACCTGGGTTCTCCTGGCGGCTTTACAACGCAAATCAACGCACCTGTTCTCACCAATAATGGCTTGCTCAGCATTACTGGTCAGGGTGGTATCAACTTGAATGTGGGCGGCAATATCAATAGTGCTGGTGGCAGCATTACTTTGATGGCAGCGGATGCTGATGCACTGACTGGTACTGCAGCTGGTACACAAATCAATAGTTCTGGTGCTGGGATTTCCATCAAATCCGACAAGATGGATTTGCTGGGCACAGTCAACGCTGGTAGTGGTGCCGTCACGCTGGATACGAGTATAGCCGGTACTATCCATCTGGCAACAGGGACAACTAATCTTAACTCCGGTACGCTGGAATTGTCTGCTGCTGAATTGAATAATGTCACTGCCACGCGTCTGAAGATTGGCAATATGAGTGGCGCCAATATCGATATTAAAGGCGTCATGGGTTCCGGCGCAGGTGGTGCATTGCAACATGTGAATACCTCCCTCACCTTAAATTCTGGCAATACTATTTCTCAGCAGGCTGGTGCCACTATCGATGGTGCCAGTTCCGTGCAAGCGCGTGGTTATAGCGTCAACCTGAGCGAAGCTAATTTTATTGGTGTTGTATCTGGCTCGGCCAGCACCGGTAGTTTCTTGTACCGTTCAATCAATCCCATTAGTATTTCTACAGTCGATGGATATAGCGGCATCAGCGCACCATCCACTGTCAAGCTGATGTCTGATTCTGTCTCTGGTATCAATCAGACTGCAGGCAATGCCATTACCACTGCTGGCCTGGCCTTGCAAACCAAAGGCTCAGTCAATTTGACCAATACCAGCAACAGTTTCAGCTCACTAGCCGCAGACCTTAATCCTGGTGGCCTGGGTAGTGGCAGCCTGAATATTTTTAATTCTGGCAATCTGACTATCAGCAATCTCGCTGCCATCACTGGCATTACAACCAATAATCAGGCAGTAACTGTCAGTTCAGGTACCGGCACATTGACGGTTTCTGACAATGTCAATGCAGGCACAGGCAAAGTTGGTCTGATTGCTGATCAATTGGTACTTGGCGGGCCTGGCGGTATCACTGCGGGTGACTTTGGCATACGTCCATTCACGACTGGCCGCGCAATCACGGTCGGTTCTGGCACATGTACTTCGTCACCTTGTCTGAGTGTGACCAACCTGTATAAGGTCACCGCTGCCAATATTGCTATTGGCAGCGGTGATGCAGGCAACGCATCAGGTTCCATTTCTGTTGTTGGCATCACCGATACCAATACCAGCGCCATCACCGATATCAAGCATCTGACAACAACACGCATAGGCTTGTTGAGTGGTGGTGACATTACTCAGGTGAATCCCATTACCGTACAGGATCTTGGCCTGGTTGCCGGTAACAGCATCACGCTGAATGGCCCGAATGTGATTGCCAATCTGGCAGCCAAAAGCAATGCCAGTCTGAGCCTGGTAAATACCCAGGGTATCAATGTCACTACTTTAAGTGGCGGTAATGGTTCAAGCGCGTACAACCTGGCTGGTATCGCTACTACCGGCAATTTGTACCTGACTGCCAACTCCGGCAATATTGCGCTGGGTGCCAATGTCAACAGCGGCAGCGGCACTACCACACTGGCTGCAAGCAACGGGGCAATTACCCAGGTAAGTGGCAATATACTCAGTGCCGGGGCGCTGGATGCTACCGCTAACGGCGGCATAGGACATAGCACTGGTTTGAAAACCAGCGTGCCCATCCTGCTGGCGAACAACACTGGAGCCAATACTGATATCAACATCAAAAATACCGGTGCTCTGAATATCCGTAATGTGCAACAAAGCTCGGTCGGCAGCACCGGCAATATCCTGATCGATAATATCGGTGCTATCACGCTGGACAGTGCAGATGCAGTACGCACCAAAGCTGGCAATATCAGTCTGGTGGCGCACAGCCCTCTGACAGTGAATGGTACGGTTGCCAGTTCGAATGGTGGCAATATCACTCTGGAAGCTGGTGCCAGTGGCAGTACTGCCGACAAGCTGACTGTAGGTAGTACCGGCTCGGTTACAACCAGTGGCAATATTTTGCTCAAGGCCGGTGATGCCATCCTGATTTCTGGCAATGTCAGCGGTGGTACCGTGACTCAGCAAGCTTTTCAGAATGCGCCCCTGCCTACTCTGGAACAGTGTATTGCCAACGCGGCTACGCCTGGTTGCAGCTCAGTTTTGCCTAGCCTGGCAGCCTGTGTCAGCAATCCTAATTTGCTGGGTTGTAGTGCAGTATTACCGAGTGTGGCCATTTGTCAGGCCAACCCTAGCGTGGCGGGTTGCAGTGTAGTGCTGCCTAGTCTGAGTTCTTGCATTGCCAACCCTTCGCTGTTTGGTTGCTCGAATGTCTTGCCTAGTCTCAGTAGTTGCCTGGCCAACCCGAATATCGCAGGTTGCAGTGTAGTCTTGCCTAGTTTGTCATCCTGCCTGGCCAATCCTTCCATATCTGGTTGCAGTGCCATTTTGCCTAGCCTGAATTCATGCATCAGTAACCCCAGCCAGTCTGGTTGCAGTGCTGTTCTGCCTAGCCTGACGCAATGTACTGCCAGCCCAGGTACTCCAGGCTGCAGCGTGGTCTTGCCTGCGTTGGCAGCTTGTCTGGTATCGCCCAATATAGCTGGTTGCTCGGCAGTCTTGCCATCCATCGCCGCTTGTACTGCCAGCCCGACTTTGCCTGGCTGTTCTGCTGTTTTGCCTAGCTTGTCTGCCTGTATTGCCAATAGCAGCCTGGCTGGTTGCAGTGCTGTATTGCCGACATTGGCGGCTTGTACTGCCAGCCCTAGTTTGCCGGGTTGCAGCACAATCTTGCCTAGCCTTAGTGCCTGTATTGCCAACCCGGCGCTGGCTGGTTGCAGCAATGTCTTGCCGACGCTGACAGCATGTGTCGCCAATCCTTCCCTGACGGGTTGTAGCGTGGTCTTGCCAACTCTGGTTGCCTGTACTGCCAATCCTGCTTTGGCGGGTTGCTCATCCATCCTGCCGGGCCTGGCGGCTTGTCTTGCCAGCCCATCCTTGCCAGGGTGTAGCGCAGTTCTGCCTACTCTGACTGCCTGCATCGCCAACCCTGGCCTGGCGGGCTGTTCATCTATCCTGCCCTCTGTTGCTGCCTGTACGGCTACGCCAAGTTTGCCAGGCTGTAGCGTGGTCTTGCCTAGCCTGAGTGCCTGTATTGCCACTCCTGCACTGGCAGGTTGCAGCAATGTCTTGCCTACGCTGACGGCTTGTACCGCAGCGCCAACCTTGCCAGGGTGCAGCGTCGTTTTGCCAACTCTGAGCGCGTGTACTGCGAACCCGGCTACCCCAGGTTGTTCTGCTGTTTTGCCAAGTTTTGCAAGTTGTACGGCCAATCCAACGCAAGCAGGTTGCAGCGCCGTGTTGCCGACCCTGGCAGTGTGCACTGCTACGCCATCAACTGCAGGATGCTCTGCCGTCTTGCCAGGTTTGAATGCCTGTATAGCTAATCCAGGTTTGCCTGGTTGCAGCGTCGTGTTACCTGGTCTTGCTGTTTGCGTAGGTTCACCGCTGACAGTTGGTTGTAGTGCCGTGTTACCTAGCCTGGCTGCATGTACTGCTAATCCGTCGACTCCAGGTTGCTCTGCCGTTTTGCCAGCACTGGCTAATTGTGCGGCTAATCCGGGTTTGCCTGGTTGTGCTGCGGTCTTACCAACTCAGGCGCAGTGCGCAGTCAATCCAGCTTTGGTGGGTTGCACACTGGTCTTGCCTATCGGTGATCTCCGGACCGGGAATATCCTGAATAACTCAATTAATTTTGCGCTGAATAACTTTGTCAGTTCTACCTTGTTCATCACTAATTCGATTAGCAATCCGAATAGCTTCTTTGACAGTGGTGGCAGTGATTCCGGCAGGGAAACCAGATTCGAACAAAGAAGCAGTTTTGGCGGCACCAGGGATAACGGAGTATTAAAAAATGCTACAGATAAAAAACTCTACTGCAATTAAGTTTTTCTTTATTGCGGCACTGTGCTTGAGCTGCTCGTTGAGTTTTGCCGTGCAGATTGCCGGTACGGTGACCCACCTGAGTGGGCCATTGATTGCCAAGAAGGCTGATGGCACGGTAAAGATATTGTCCCTGCAGTCTGGCATAGAGCAGGGTGACACCCTGATTGCCGAGAAAGACACCTATGCCCGCATCAAGTTTGCTGACAATAGTGAAATCGTCCTGCGTCCGAATACCCAGATCAAGATAGACCAGTTCTCTTTTGAAGAAGACAAACCCAATAATGATGGTTTCACCATGACCCTGATCAAAGGGGGCTTGCGTGCCGTCACAGGTTTGCTGGGCAAGCGTAACAAAGAACGCTTTGGCCTGAACACACCAACCGCATCGATAGGCATACGCGGCACGATTTTCATCGCCGAGTATGTTCCACCTGAAACGAATCTGGCTGCCTACAATCTGGCAACTACGGCAGCATTGCAGTTGCCATCTGCGAAGGATGGCAATGCGGTGCGCAGTGACATTGAGGTTCCAGTTACCGCGATATTGCCATTGCAGCTTGCTGCAAATGAGACGCCGAATCCTGGAACAGGGCGTGCTCCTGGTTTGTATGTGCAAGTTCTGGATGGCACCGTTTTCCTGCGAAATGGTGCAGGGAACCTGGATGTCACCGCCGGGCAATTTGGTTTTGCCATCAGTTTCAGCAGACCACCTATCCTTTTACCTAACAACCCCGGCATGCAATTCTCGCCACCGGGTAGCTTCCCGGTAAGCCTGAATCAGGATAATACCAATAATGAAAGTAAGTCTGGCAGTTTGATTTGTGAAGTAAGGTAATTGATATTTATGAAAACAGGATTTGCCGTAGTGGCAAATCCTGTTTTTTTTATTGAAGTTCTGTGGCTGATTTTAGAAAGCAGGCAAATCAGCACTGGCATGCTGACGCAGGGTGTTACGTGCGACTTCAAAGTCAGGGAATACCGACTGCACGGTCGCCCAAAAACGCGGGCTGTGGTTCATCTCGCGCAAATGCGCAAGCTCGTGCGCAATCACATAATCAATAATCATCGGTGAAAAATGGATCAGACGCCAGTTCAGGCGTATCTTGCCTTGTGAAGTGCAAGAACCCCAGCGCGTTGCTGCTGCCGACAAAGCCATGCTTTGATAGCGCACATTGAGTTTTTCAGCGAATACCGGCAAACGTTCATTGAAAACCCGTTTGGCTTCCTGCTGCAGCCAGGCTTGTACCCGGTCTTTCAATTGCTGTTCACCGGCATCCGCTGGCAGGTTGATAATCAACTCAGCCTGTGCACTCTGAAAGTGCGTACCACTGACAGAGGCAGGCGCAATCCGCAAGGTAATTTCTCCACCCAGATAAGGTAATTTTGCCCCGTCCTGCCAATGCATGGTAGGTTCTAGTTGACGCAGGGTGCGTTCACGCCGCTCAGTCAGCTTGCGCAAGATCCAGGCTTGTTTTTCCTGTATCGCCGTTTCTATATCGGCAATCGTTACCCAGCGCGGTGCCGTGATGCGCAAGCCATCTTCGTTGATCAAAAAACCTATACTGCGCCGTTTCGAACGTTGCAAATCATATTCGAGCAAATAATCCTGTATCAGGATACGGCGTTTGTTACTGGTGTTAACGAAAGTAGAAGGTGGTGGTGTAGAAGGTGGTGGTGCAGCAGGTCGCTGTTCATCACGTGGAACGATATCTTTGAGCAGGCTTGGTGCTGGCACTGGTGTTTTGACAGGCGCAGGACGCAACTTATCCGGCACCAGAAAATCACTGAATAAATCCAGTTGCAAAGCCATTTGTATGGCCTTGCCTATCGAGGGAATGCGGGGCTTCATTTATGCTTGGGGGATCCTGATTCAATAGCAAGTGGGACATATACTCAGCCTGGTCTGTAAGCTGGTATTGCACTAGTTTGACCTATTTTCAGGATTTTGTGTTTTTGCAGCTAAAAATGAAAATTTACTGAGGAGCAACAGAGGGAATTACTTTTGAGGGAGAGGACGGCAGGCTGATACAGAGAGCAGCAGCCAGCCATTTCATTCATTTTATTTTGATTGCTCATCCTGATAAACCTGCGGTGAAATCACGCGCATTTCAGCTTCTATCCATTTTTCCACTTCCTGCATCAGTTCAACCGCATTCATGCCGTTGGGTGGGATAGGTTTGCCAACCGACACAGTGACCGTGCCTGGCAATTTGGTAAAAGAATTTTTTGGCCAGCATTCACCAGAGTTCAGCGCGATAGGCACGACAGGCGTATTTGTTTCTACCGCCAGACGGGCACCGCCGCCTTTGTACTGGCCTTTTTTACCAACAGCAATACGCGTACCTTCAGGGAACATGATGATCCATTGTCCATCGGCCAGACGCTTACGGCCTTGCGTCACGACGTGGGCGAAAGCATCCTTGCCCTTGCTGCGGTCGATAGGGATCATGCGCAACATGGAAATTGCCCAGCCAAAGAAAGGTATATAGGTAATTTCTTTTTTGAAGACAAAGACTAGTGGACGCGGTGTTGCCATCAGCAGGAAAATGGTTTCCCAGGCTGACTGATGCTTGCACAGCAAGATGGCCGGACCATCAGGAAAATTTTCAAACCCTTTGGTCTGGTAGCGTATGCCGCAAATCACTTTTGCTGCCCAGATGATGGTCACATTCCAGCGGGCAGTAATGTAATAACGCTGGTTATACGGCAAGAAGGCGAACAGCATGCTGATGGGTGCCCAGACTATGGTGACTATCGCCATCACCAGCAAGAAAATCAGCGAACGAACAAAACGGGTAAAGCTAAGCATGTAGTCTCCATTGTAGCGATGCTGTTTGAGTCTGTGCAATGTTGCTCAATGACTCAGATCGCGATATTAAATTCAGATGGCGAATTTTCCACCAGTTTGTCGACCATGGCGGCCAGGTCAGCAAAGACTTGCGTGCCGGGAGGCAAACCACCTTTTTCCTGTGTCATGGTACCTTTGCCTGTCAATACCAGATGGGGTTTGCAACCTAGTACAAAGCCGGATTGCAAGTCACGCAGGGAATCGCCCACGCAATGCACACCCTTGAGATTGGTGTCATAGCGGCGCGCAATTTCCTGCAGCATGCCAGGCTTGGGTTTGCGGCAATCGCAATTATCGTCCGCCATATGCGGGCAAAAGAAAATCGCATCAATCGTGGCACCAACCTGCTGGGCGCTGGTATGCATTTTTTGATGGATGGCATTCAGCGTCGCCATATCAAACAGCTTACGGCCTATACCAGACTGATTGGTCGCCACCACTACCGTGTAGCCCGCCTGATTAAGGCGGGCAATGGCTTGCAGTGAACCCGGTATCGGCTTCCATTCTTCGGGCGACTTGATAAAGTCGTCCGAATCCTGGTTGATTACGCCATCGCGGTCAAGGATGATGAGTTTCATCTGCAATCCTGGTTAGTGTTACTCATGTGTTCCACATCGTGTTTCTGGTGTTTCAATACGGCTTCAAGCTGCCAGCTTGGAAATGTCGGCAACCTGGTTCATCATGCAATGCAGGCTAGCCAGCAGGGCCAGGCGGTTGTTACGCAAGGCCAGGTCTTCTGCATTCACCATGACATCATTGAAGAAGCTGTCCACCGCTGCACGCAGGGCTGCCAGGGTTTTCAATGCGCTGGCGAAGTCACCTTTGGCAAATGCGGCATCCACTTCCGGTTTGACGTCAGCCATGGCCTTGGCCAATGCCTGCTCGGCAGCTTCCTGCAATAGTGCTGGCTGGACTTCACCTGGCGTACCCTCGGCTTTTTTAAGGATATTGGTAATACGCTTGTTGGCAGCAGCCAGTGCTTCTGATTCTGGCAGGGCAGCAAAGGCTTGTACAGCTTGCAGACGTTCAACGATGTTATCGAGCGTGTCTGGTTGCTGGGCAACCACAGCTTCAACCTCATTTTGTGAAAAGCCCTTGTCGCGCAATTGGCCGCGCAGACGGTCAAACAGGAAGTTCAGTACATCGGCTGTGGGGTCAGTGAAATTGGCATTGCCAGCAAACAGTGCAACCGCTTGTGCCAGCAAGGTATTCAACGACAGCGGCAAGCGTTTTTCCACCAGCATGCGCAAGATGCCCAGGGCATGACGGCGCAGCGCAAATGGGTCACGGTCACCGGTAGGTTGCAAGCCTATGCCCCAGATACCGACCAGGGTTTCCAGTTTGTCGGCCAGTGCTACGGCAGTGCCTGTCAGTGTCGCAGGCAATGCATCACCCGCAAAACGTGGTTGATAATGTTCAGACGCGGCAGCGGCCACATCAGCGTGCTCGCCATCATGCTGGGCATAGTAAGTACCCATGATGCCTTGCAACTCAGGGAATTCACCCACCATGTCGGTCAGCAAGTCAGTCTTGGCCAGCAGGGCGGCGCGTTCAGTCAGGGCGACATCGCCATTCAGGCTGGCAGCAATCTGGCCTGCCAGGGTTTTAACGCGTTGTGTGCGTTCAGCCTGGCTACCCAGTTTATTGTGATAGACCACATTCGCCAGCAAAGGCAGGCGTGATTCCAGGGTCTTTTTCTTGTCTTGTTCAAAGAAGAATTTGGCATCCGACAAACGCGGGCGCACGACACGCTCATTACCCTGGATGATGTATTGCGGGTCGCTGGTTTCCAGGTTCGAGACGATCAAAAAGCGTGAACGCAATTTGCCAGATGCATCCGTCAGGGCAAAATATTTCTGATTGGTCTGCATGGTCAGGATCAGGCACTCTTGCGGCACGGCCAAAAACTCTTGCTCGAAATTGCATTCATACACCACTGGCCATTCGACCAGGGCGGTCACTTCGTCGAGCAGGGATTCTGGCATCAGCACCTGGTCTGCACCTGCTTTGCCCAACAAGGCGGCACGTATCTGTTCTTTACGCTCATTGAAGCTGGCGATGACTTTGCCTTCGGTTTTCAGGCTGGTGGCATAGTCTTCAGCCTTGGCAATGCTGACTTCACCGCCAGACAGGAAGCGGTGGCCAATAGTAGTGCGGTTGCTATCCAGACCCAGCAAGTGCAGAGGCACAATGTCAGCACCGTGCAGGGCAATGATCTTGTGTACCGGGCGCACAAAATGCACAGTCTCGCCATCAGGGCGCTGATAGCTCATGACTTTAGGGATAGGCAGTTTGCCGATGGTTTCTTCCAGCGTTGTTTGCACTGCCGGTGCCAGGGCAGTACCAGCCGCTGTGTAGCTGTAGAAGAAGCTCTCGGCCTTGCCATCCACCGCACGTTCCAGATCACTGACCTGCAAATCCGGGAAGCCCAGTGCCGCCAGTTTCTTGCCCAACGGTGCCGTGGCATTGCCAGTTGCATCCAGAGCGACGGATACCGGCAAGACTTTTTCGCGCATCAGCTTGTCTGGGGACGTCGCGCGCACACCAGTGATGCTGACAGCCAGGCGGCGTGGGGATGCATAGCTGGTCGCAACAGACTCAGCTTCCAGAAAATCGCGTGACTTCAAACCAGCGACGATACCGGCACTAAATGCTTCACCCAATTTGGACAATGCCTTGGGTGGCAGTTCTTCGGTGAATAATTCTACTAACAGTGTTTGGCTCATGTTTCTTATCCTACGTTCTGGCGCTTTGCCAGAATCTGTTTAATGATGTTCTTGTGGGCTATACGTAAAGCCTATGAAGTGCTTATGTGGCAGTAACAGCAGCGGGAGCAGGTTTATGCTTGTCGTCCGCAGCACACATAGGGAAGCCCAGTGCCTCACGCGATGCGTAGTAAGCTGCAGCTACGGCACGCGACAGATTGCGTATGCGGCCTATATAGGCTGCACGCTCAGTTACCGAAATCGCACCACGTGCATCCAGCAAGTTGAAAGTATGCGCGGCTTTCAAAATCATTTCATAAGCAGGCAGGGCCAGGGATTTTTCTGTCACTTCCAGCAGGCGCTTGGCTTCTGCTTCGTAATTAGTGAACAAAGAGAACAGGAAATCGGTATTCGAATATTCAAAACTGAAAGTTGATTGCTCAACTTCATTTTGATGAAATACATCGCCATAAGACAGGCGCACGGTCTTGCCGTTTTCTTCACGCTCGGTCCAGACCAGATCATAAATATTATCTACGCCTTGCAGATACATGGCCAGACGTTCCAGGCCATAGGTGATTTCACCCAGGATAGGTTTGCAATCAATGCCGCCGACTTGCTGGAAATAAGTGAATTGCGTGACTTCCATACCATTCAGCCAGACTTCCCAGCCCAGGCCCCAGGCACCAAGGGTAGGGTTTTCCCAGTCATCTTCAACAAAGCGTATGTCATTTTGCTGCAAATCCAGACCCAGGGCTTTCAGTGATCCCAGATAGAGGTCGAGGATATTTTCCGGTGCTGGCTTTAACACTACCTGATATTGGTAATAGTGTTGCAGACGGTTAGGGTTTTCACCATAACGGCCATCTTTAGGGCGGCGTGATGGTTGTACATAAGCCGCACGCCATGGCTCTGGCCCGATGGCGCGCAAGAAAGTGCCGGTATGCGAAGTACCCGCGCCCACTTCCATATCGTAAGGTTGCAGCAGGGCACAGCCTTGCTTGTCCCAGTAATCTTGTAATGTCAGGATAATTTGTTGAAATGTGAGCATCGCGCTATCTGCCTTTGTCACTTCTTAAAGAAGCGATGAATAAAGTTTGCCAAACCTTAGATTTTAACGGCTTTTGCGCTGGATAGGCGATTTGCTTGATGTTGTTTTGTTAATTTTTGGGCTTAAAATGGGGAAAATCTAAAGACCTTTCACCACAGAGGCACCGAGACACAGAGAAATTCAGGAGGGAAGCAAGAGATTGCTGTTATTTTTATAAGTTTTCGTATGAAATTTGGTGACGCAATTGCAGCATGAATAGGCAGCTTCACAATCGCGGTTTTTGTTGCAATTGGCTTGGCTACGAGGTATAAAAATCCACCTGCCAATAAAAATAGCGAGTTTAACCGGAGACCGCAATCAGATGGCTATAGTTGACCAGACCCTTACTTTGGATGCCGAGTCACAACGACTGGAAGAGTGGTATCTCTTGCTGGGGGAGCTTTCCCATTGTTTGTGGTACACGGCAGAATTGCCTGAGATGTTGCGTGGCTTCTGTCGCATACTGGTGCAACGTGCTGCTTATCTGTGTGCTGAAGTGGAACTGGACTTGGGCGACAAGTCAGAAATTTACCGTTTTCGTGCCGACAGGCAGGCTGGAAAAGAGACAAAGTACCTGGTTTTACCCTTGCAACGTTATGGCGACGTGCTGGCGCAATTGCGCGTTGGTGCTGACTTCGATCTCAGCGAAAATAGTAATGCGTACAACATACTGAGCCGTTTTGCCAACGAACTGGCGCAAGCTATCCATTCCCTCAGTAGCGCCCAAGAGCACCATGACCTGCAAGACAATATGGAAATGCTGGCACTCTCCGTGCAGCAAAGTCCTTTTGCGGTAGTCATTACCAATGCCGATGGTGAACTCGAATATGGCAATGACAGTTTTTGCCGTATTTCTGGCTATACATTGAATGAGGTGCTGGGCAAACATGTGTTCTGGAATTCTGGTGATCCTGCTGATGAAAAAGTCATGCGCATCATCAGGGCACTCAAGGTGGGTGAGCATTGGCAAGGCGATGTGCTCAGCCACCGCAAGGATGGCACGGCATACTGGGAAAGGCAGATGGTCAGCCCGCTGTGCAATGCAGATGGGAATATCACCCATCTGCTTGCCATTAAACAGGATATTACCGACAGCAAATTCCAGTTGAAGGAAGTCGAGCAAGCCCTGCTCTTGCGCGAGCAGGCTCTGGTGTCGAGCAGCAATGGCATCATGATTACCCGTAGTGACGACAGTGATCATTCCATCGTCTATGTGAACCCGGCTTTCGAGCGTATCACTGGCTATACGGCGCAGGAAGTCATAGGCCGCGAAGGGCGCTTCCTGGTCAGAGAAGACCTGGCACAACCAGACCTGGAGGAGATACGCACTGCATTGCGCGAAAAAAGAGCTGGCTGCGCGCTGTTGCGCAATTACCGCAAGGACGGTACTCAATTCTGGAATGAATTGCATATCTCACCCGTCAAGGATGCGACGGGTGCCGCTACCACGCATTTTGTCAGCGTGATCAATGACGTCAGCGAGCGTGTCAATTACCAGAAAGAATTGGAATACCAGGCAACGCATGACAGCCTGACTGGTCTGGCGAACCGCAATTTGCTCAACGATCGTATCACTCAGGCCATTGCCTGGGCCAAGCGCCAGGATTTGTCGGTGGGTTTGATGTTGCTTGATCTTGATCATTTCAAGCTTATCAATGATGCCTCTGGCCATGGTGCCGGGGATGAAATGTTGAAGCAAGTTGCCAACCGGCTCAGCCATTGCGTGCGCGAAACCGATACAGTGGCTCGCTTGGGTGGCGATGAGTTCGTCATCATCCTGACTGATTTGCCTGAGACGGGCGATGTTGATATCGTCGCTGAAAAAATCCTGGCCGCACTGTCACGCCCATTTGAAATCAATGGGCATGATGTGTTTGTCACCGCCAGCATAGGTATTTCGCTTTATCCACGCGATGGCGATCATGGCGAGATTTTGCTACGCTATGCCGACATCGCCATGTACCGCGTCAAGGAACATGGTCGCAATAGTGTGCGCCAGTTCATTCCTGAGATGGGTGTCACCGCCATCAGCCGCCTGAATATGGAAGGCGCATTGCGCCGTGCGCTGGAAAGGCATGAACTTACTCTGCACTATCAACCCAAGATAGAACTGTCGACCGGTCATATTGTCGGCGCAGAAGCGCTGGTGCGCTGGCATCACCCGCAGATAGGTTTGATACACCCCATAGAATTCATCCCGCTGGCAGAAGAAACCGGGCTCATCCTGCCTCTGGGAGAGTGGGTGCTGGCAGAGGCTTGTCGCCAGCAAGTCAGCTGGAAAAAATCTGGCATGGCTGATTTGAAGATCGCCATCAATATGTCACCGCGCCAGTTCCGGCAAGAGGATTTGTCTGACCGTGTTGCTGCCATTTTTGCCGAGACGGGTGCCGACCCATCGAATGTCACACTGGAGCTGACCGAGAGCATGGTCATGCAAGATGTTAACAGTACTCTGGTGGCGTTGCGCGCCTTGAAAAAACTGGGGGTATCGATATCCCTGGATGATTTTGGTACCGGCTATTCCAGTCTTTCTTACTTGCGGCGCTTCCCCATCGATGAGCTGAAGATAGATAAATCCTTCATCAATGACATCCATGAAAATCCTGACGATGCGGCGATTGCCAGCGCCATCATTGCCATGGCCTTGAGCCTGAGTTTGAGTGTGGTCGCTGAAGGTGTGGAAAAGAAAGAGCAGGCTGAACTTTTGCGAAAAATGGGTTGCAGCCAGGTGCAGGGTTATTATTTTGGACGCCCCATGGATGCGACAGGCTTTGCCACCCGCTATCGCGAGCATGTCAATGAATAAGCCGATGAACAAGCTGATCTGGCGCACCGGCAAGGTAAGTGAAATCCCGGAATTGCTGATGGCAGCAACACTGGAAAAATCAGCCACCGTCGGCGCGGCGACTGTCTATCATTTCAAACATGATGGACAGGAAAAACTGGCGATTTCCCTGCCCGATGGTCAAGCTTTAATCATAGAGCCGCTACCTAGCGGCAGGCCTCGCCGCCGACGCGTTGATCCGCTGAAAGCTGAGAAAACTGGCCAGCTTTCAGATGTTGACGATAAGAGCTGAATGATTTAATCGCTTAGTGGCCTGACGTATGTTCGCTATCCAGCAAAGCCATGGCGTGATCATTGTAACGATTACCCGCTACTGCATTGCTGGGAACTGCAGCCGCTATCGCCTGTAAATCTGCAGCATCCAGCTTCACATCAAGTGCACCCAGGGCTTCTGTCAAACGCTCACGACGGCGTGCGCCCACCAGAGGAATGATATCTTCGCCTTGCGCCAGTACCCAGGCAATTGCCGCTTGCGCCACGCTGATGCCTTTGCTGCTGGCGATGCCACGCAAAGCTTCTACCAGAGCCAGGTTACGCTCCAGATTACCATCCTGGAAACGTGGGCTGACACTGCGGAAATCTCTGGTGCCGGCATTGCGCTCCGGGCTCCAGTGACCACTGAGCAAACCACGTGACAATACACCGTAGGCTGTAATGCCTATGCCCAATTCGCGGCAGACCGGCAAGATCTCGGCTTCTATGCCGCGTGAAAACAGTGAATACTCTATCTGCAAATCACTGATGGCATGGACAGCTGCCGCACGGCGCAGACTGGCAGCACCAGCTTCCGACATACCGATGTGGCGCACATAACCGGCTTTCACCATGTCGGCGATCGCACCTATGGTTTCTTCCACCGGCACTTGCGGGTCTATGCGTGCCAGGCGGTAAACATCAATGTGGTCAGTGCCCAGACGTTTCAGGCTATAGGCCAGGGCGTTCTTGACGGCTGCGGGTCTGCCGTCCATACCTATCCAGTTGCCTGCCGGATCGCGCAGTGCACCGAATTTGACGCTGATCCTGACTCTTTCGCGTGGCAGGTTTTGCAGGGCTTCCTGTATCAGTAATTCATTATGGCCCATGCCATAAAAATCACCTGTGTCGAGTAAATCTATGCCTGCATCCAATGCCGCATGGATAGTGGCGATGCTTTCACCGCGGTCAGCCGGGCCATATAAATCGGACATGCCCATGCAACCCAAACCCAGTGCTGAAACTGCCGGGCCTTGCTTGCCCAATTGACGTGTTGCCATTTTGTTCTGTGTCATGCTGAAACTCCTTTGCCATTGTTGCTTCAGCGGGTTTGCTGAAGATGTAGTCATTGTAGTTAGACTAAATTTATAGATAAATACGTTAAAATTGCCTTTACTGTGCAAAAAATCTAAACAATGCAAAGGCTGAAACTGAGGGGTTGAAGACGACAATGGACAAATTCCAGGCTATGCAAGTCTTTATCGCCGTGGTCGAGCAAAGCAGCTTCACCCGTGCTGCAGAACAATTGCAAATGCCGCGGGCTAGCGTGACCCTGAGCATCAAGCAGTTGGAAACCCATCTCGGCACACGCCTCTTGCAAAGAACCACGCGCCAGGTCAATACCACTGCTGATGGCGATGCCTATTACCAGCGTTGCTTGCGCCTACTGGCCGACCTGGAAGAAACAGAATCGGCATTCAGCCACAGCTTGCTCAATCCGCGTGGCAAGCTCAGGATCAATTTACAAGGCTCGCTGGGAAAATATTTCGTGGTCCCGGCTTTGCCAGGCTTCAGCGCCAAATACCCCCTTATAGAACTGGAAGTCGGCATGAGTGACCGCCTGGTTGACCTGGTGCGCGAAGGCGTCGATTGCGTCTTGCGCGGCGGTGAATTGCGCGATTCCAGCATGATAGCCAGGCGGGTAGCGCTGATGACGCAAATTACCTGCGCTAGCAGCAGTTACCTGCAAAAGCATGGCGTCCCCAAAACGCTGGATGATTTGCCTGCACATCTGGCCGTGAATTATTTCTCGTCACAGACCGGGAGGAATATGGATTTTGAATTTGTCGTTGACGGTAAAACACAGGCATTGCCATTGAAAGGGCAACTGGCAGTCAATGATGTTGATGCCTATGTCGCAGGTGCCGAAGCGGGTTATGGCCTGATACAACTGCCGCGCTTCCACGTTGCTGCCCAACTGGCGGCAGGCAGCATGCAGGAAGTCTTGCCAGGGATGCGGCCACCGTCCATGCCGGTATCAATACTGTACCCTCACCACCGGCAGTTATCGCCCAGGGTCAGGGTCTTTGTAGAATGGCTCACTGAGCTGATGGAAGCGCATGCAGATAAATTCAGGGTTTAAATAATGTTAAAAATATATTATTTATCAAACTAGCTTGTAGTTTGTGGCTTATTTTCACTGTTTTTGCCCTCACACAAGCACTAGCGACAAGCTAGCACCTGACATATCCACCCTATTTCCCTTATCATGCTGTCATGACAGAAGATCAGGAAGTTCTCCTCCCCCCTTATCCTGGTATCCAGGAAAAAGACATACTGCTGGTACAGACGCCAGCAGACGCAGAGCAAGCCTATGCAGAGATGCTCGCAGCCGATATTTTAGGTTTTGATACAGAATCCAAGCCAGTATTCTTCAAAGGCCAGCAATCCGATGGACCGCATCTGATACAACTGGCTACCGATAACAAGGCTTATCTGTTCCCCATGATCAAGGCGCAAAATACCGATGCTGTGAAAGCCTTATTGGAATCCAAAGAGATACTCAAAGTTGGCTTCGGACTCAGCGATGACATGAAACGCCTGAAGATCAAACTCGGCATTTTGCCGCAACATGTGCTTGACCTCGCACGTGCCATGCGTGAGAGCAAGCAGCGCGACATGGGGGCGAAAGCAGCGGTCGCCAAATATTTTGGCATGCAATTGCAAAAATCAAAAAAGACCTCAACATCGAACTGGGCTACGCCAGCCTTGAATGACAGACAAATCATGTATGCCGCCAACGATGCGCAAGTGGCATTGCTGGTTTACAGAAAATGGCTGTCACTTAAGTAGTATGCGGCAGGGCTGAACTTTACAGCGTCTTGACGGTCAGATGGCTCACGATAGCTATATTGACAGGGGACGTATGCTGGCCAAAAAGAAAATGCTTTTACTGCTTGCAGGGGCATGCCTTAGTGTGTTCAACCAGTCTGCACATGCAGATGGCCTGGCAGATTTAAAAGCCGCACTGACTCGTTTGCCAGGGCAAACACCGGTGAAAGCTGTAGTTGAAGCCAAAACCTGGAGCCGCCAGGGCGACGGCAAAGATGCGGATGAGCAAAATGGGCAGGCCAGCATCAGCCTTGATGACAGCCCACGTGGCTTGCAAATCCTGTACAGCAAAGATTTATTGACGCGCCTCGAAACCGAAGAGCGCGCCAAGGAAAAAGACCCCAAAGCCAAAACCCCCACCATTGCTGCTATCCGGGAAGTCAACTCATCAGAATTGCGCCCCATGGTTTCTGCCGTCGGCAATCTTTCGCGTGTTCTTGAGAGGGCCATATTCAAAAGTGAAAAAGCCGATGCCACCTACAATGGTAAGCCCGCACGCTTGCTGAGTTTCGAGATTCCTGTTGAAAAGCTCAGCGAAAAAGATCGTAAATACGTCAAGAAATTCGAGGGTAGCCTTGAAGTCTGGATAGGCGCTGATGGCATCCCGCTGGCCAGTCGCATGCATCAGGCTATCTCCGGGCGTGCTTTTGTCGTGATCAGCTTTGAAACGAAAAATGAAGAAGAGCTGGTGTATGGCGTCAGTGGCGACCGGCTGGTGGTCACCAAAAAAGAAAGCAAAAACAGCGGCTCAGGCGCTGGTGAAAAAGGTGAGATGCGCGTGGTTAAAACCTTGCAGGTGCAATCTTGACATTCTTGAACTTGCTGCAGTGCAACACCGATAATTCATAATTGTTTTGTCGATTTATTTTGGTTTGACATTACAATGCAGTGATGTAAAGCTCGTCTCCCAGAAAGGTAATTCCAGTGTTTAGCACGCCTTATTCCTCTCCTTCCGTAACTTCCTCCAGTCATTACAAACTGCGCAACTTAACCGCTACTGCCTTGCTGGTATGTCTGGCCTACGGTGCCTATGTTCCTGCCGTCCATGCTGCCCCGGTGCTGGCAGAAGGCTCTGCCGCCGTTGCAGTGAATGCAAAAAAAGTCATCAGCCACGATGTCTATGCAAACTGGCGCAGCATACAAGGCAATGTCCTGAGCCGTGACGGCAACTGGGCAGCTTATGCCCTGGTCGGGCAAGAGTCGGATGGAGAGGTCGTCGTCAGGAATCTCAAAGATGGCCGGGAATGGCGTGCACCACGCGGCACCTCACCAGCCTTCAGTGCGGATGGCCGTTACCTGGCTTTTGCGATTGCGCCAACCAGGGTAGAGCTGGACAAGGCCAAGAAAGAAAAGAAGAAGGGCGACGACTTACCTAAATCTGGTTTGGGCATCATGAATCTGGCTACTGGTAAAGTCGAAAGCCTGGATAGGGTAAAACGTTTTGCCTGGCCGGAAGAGGGCGGCAATTTCCTGGCAGTCTTGTTCGACGCACCCAGGGACGCAAAGAAAGATGCCAAAAAAGACGCTGAGCCTGCCGCCAAGGATGATGAAGATCAGCAAGCTGCCGCCGCAGCAGCTGCAGCCAAGAAGAAAGACACGGGCACTGAGTTTTTATTGATCGATGTCGCCAATACCAAACGCACCAGCTTCAAGGACGTCGCTGATTTTACCTGGTCAAAAAATGGTGAATTGCTGGCCTTCAATGTCATCACTAAAGATGCCCAAAAAGATGCACATAAAGATACTGCGCGCGAAGGCGTTTACCTGATCAGCCCGCAAGACCTGACTCCACGTACTATCATGGCAGGTGCAGGCAGTTACAAGCACATGAATTTTGATGAGGCTGGTCGTCAACTGGCTTTTGTCAGCAACCGTGATGATATAGCGAAGAAACACGCGGAAGCTGAAAAGTCTGGCAAAAAAAATGCTGAAGCTGATAAGACTGACAAATCTGATAAGGCCGATAAATCAGATAAAGCTGAAAAAGAAATTACCGCATTCAATCTGTATTATTGGCGCGCCGGTGATAGCGAAGCCAAAGCTATCGTCACAGCCGAGACGGCAGGCCTGCCAGCAGGCTGGTTACCCAGCGAACACGGTAGCCTGAGTTTTAGCAAAGATGGCCAGCGCCTGTTTTTTGGTACAGCAGAGCTTGCCAAGGCTGATCCCAAGGATGCACCAGAACCCTTCAAGGTGGACTTGTGGCACTGGAAAGACCCTGAGCTGCAATCCATGCAAAAGGTCAGGGCAGAGAAAGAAAAACAGCGCAGCTATAAAGCGGTCTTCCATATTGCAGACCAACGCTTTGTCCAGCTTGCCAACAAGAATATTCCTAACGTATTGATCAATGATAATCCGCGTTTTGCCATGGGGGCCAGCGATGTGCCTTACAAGATGCAGCAATCATGGGATGCTCTGTATCACGATGCCTATGCGGTAGATTTGCAAACCGGCCAGGCTCGTTTGCTGGCGCAAAAACTGCGCTATGTGCCCAGCCTGTCGCCAGGTGGCAAATACGTCATGGCCTTTGATGCCAATAGCAGTATCTGGTATTGCTGGTCAACCGCCGATGGTGGCAAGATCAACCTGACAGGCAAAATCAAGGCGCGCTTTGAAGATGCCAAGCGCGATACACCAGAAGTCAAGGACGCCTACGGTTTTGCTGGCTGGACAGAAGATGATGCCAGTGTGGTCTTGTATGATCAATTCGATCTGTGGGAAGTCAATCCGCAGACTCAGTCCAGCCGCAACGTGACTGCAGGCTATGGCCGCAAGCATAATCTGGAGTTGCGTTATGTCCCTGTCGATATGGAGAAAAAACCGCCTGCTGACGAACCTTCACCAGTGGCCGAGGCCAAGGCTTTGCCAACAGACACATGGATACTGGCAGCCACCAATGAAGGCAATCGCTCTACTGGCTATTACCAGCAGAATCCAAAATCTGGCGAGCCGGTAAAACTCATACATGGCGATAAAATGTTTGCTGGCCTGATCAAAGCCAAGAAGGCAGATACAGTCTTGTTCACCCAGCAAAGCTTTACAGAATTCCCGGACTTGTGGAGCAGTAACCTTGCTTTGCAAAACCCGCAGAAAATCAGTAATGCCAATCCCCAGCAAGCGCAATACAACTGGGGCAAGCAGGAAATGATTGAATACACCAGTCTCGATGGCAAGAAGCTCAAAGCCTTGCTGGCCAAGCCTGAGAATTTTGATCCGGCAAAAAAATATCCGATGATGGTCTACATCTATGAAAACATGTCGGAAAGTTTGCATAAATATGTCCCGCCTGCACCCAGCCAGAATATCAATGTCACCCGCTACCTGAGTAATGGTTATATCGTGCTGCGCCCGGACATCGTGTATAAAACCGGGCACCCAGGCAAGAGTGCATACAACACCGTAGTGCCTGCAGTACAAAAAGTGCTGGCGCAAGGCTATGTCGACTCCAAGCGCGTAGGCATACAAGGCCATAGCTGGGGGGCTTACCAGATCAATTACCTGATCACGCAAACCAATATGTTCCGCGCGGTTGAAGCCGGTGCATCCATGGCGAACATGATCAGTGGTTACGGTGGCATACGCTGGGGCACAGGCATGAGCCGCGCCTTCCAGTATGAAAAACAGCAAAGCCGTATTGGCGGCGCGCCCTGGAACAAGACGGCGGAATACATAGAAAATTCACCGATATTCTATGTAGACAAAGTGCAGACGCCTTACCTGACCATTCATAACGATGATGACGATGCAGTGCCATGGTATCAGGCCATAGAATTTTTCACCGCTTTGCGCCAGTTGGGCAAAGAAGCTTACTGGTTCAATTTCAACGGTGAAAAACATGGCCTTAAAGAGCGCGACAATATGAAGTTTTATACCGTGCATATGGCCGAGTTCTTTGATCATTATTTGCTCGGTAGTCCACGTCCAGAGTGGATGGACAAGCCTGTGCCTTATCTGGAACGGGGGAAGAGGGATGTGATGGGGCAGTTCAAGCCTGGGGGGGCGAAGGCTGAGTAATCGGGGAGCCGCTTGCGGCTTCTTGCTAACTGCAAGCACTGCAATCAAATGATGCACGGCAATCTTAGATTCGTCGCTCCAGCGCAGGCTGGAGCCCAGTGGCGTTTGTTGCATTGCCGTGCTTTGATTAAAACGATTGCCCTTCGTGGAACCAAGCCGGGACTCGGCCCGGCAGCCGAAATTCTTTCTTTGTGTCGCCAAAGAAAGAATTCAAAGAAAGGCGACCCAGGCGTAGCCGCCCCTGCGGGGTTCCCATTTGTGCAGCACAAAAAATGGGAAGATCCGAAACTCGCCTGCGGCTCAGACAGCGGCTCTTCTTTTTCCATTTTCTGTACTGCACAAATGGCGTCGACACATGGGAACTGCTGAAAGTCAAAAGCAACCCCAAAGTCAAACCCAGCAGCAACAGCAACAGCAACAGCAACAGCAACAGCAACAGCAACAGCAACAGCAACAGC
>JAZJXP010000005.1:87517-132928 GCA_040390835.1 Pseudomonadota bacterium | reverse complement strand
ATTTTCAGAACAAGGACTTGCTTGCAAGGAATGATGCTTGATGGCGACAATCTGGAGCAGACTGCAGCATATTGTGAGGACGTTTGGGACGAAGCCAAAGAAATGTGCAATTAAATAATAGGACTTACACAAAATTGTCCCAGCAAGGCCATGCTTTAGGAAAGCGCCCTTGCAAGTGCGGTTCGTTACGTCGGCAGACAATATATTGTCTGAAACCCCGACTCCACCGTAGCGACGAAGACAGTACTTGAGTACAAGGAAAGGTAAAGGCGAGAGCTACATAGTGAGCTGAGCGCAACTGGGGCGAATTGTGCAAATCTAAATAAATTGAAGCAGGCCGATAGGCCGGATTTTGTTACGGCATAGACATTGCTGCCGTCTGCTATGACAATCATTCCTCTAGGCGACGAATTACTCCGCCGCTCAAGCTTTCTACCCGCACGCTCCGCGAGCTACATCAACGCGTGCCTATTTGAAATTGCTCCGGGTGGAGGTTACCGCGTTTCACCGTAACTTAATACGCTCGTCTCTGTGGCCCTATTCCTCGTCTTATACCAAAGCTTGCACCCTGGCTTTCAACGTACGGCCGTTAGCCGTCACCCTGCTCTATGGAGTCCGGACCTTCCTCCCGTCACCTTGATTGCTCAAGGCAACCAGCGATTGTCTGGCCTGCTTCGGGCGCTATTCTACCCTATCTGCCTCTACTCAATGATAATTCCGTGCACAAGCCTCAAATACGATGCAAATTAAGCAGGCTTTCTGGTAGCGTACTGTTTTTACTTTTTTATCATTGCTTATCATGTTGAACATGCTGAAATCACGTTCTGGCGGCCAGTTGATTGTGGATGCCTTGCAAGTCCACGGTGTTGATACCATCTTTGGTGTACCTGGCGAGAGTTATTTGCCAGTGCTGGATGCCCTGCATGACAGCCCTATACGCTTCATCATCAACCGTCAGGAAGGCGGCGCTGCCTTCATGGCTGACGCCTATGGCAAGATGACAGGCAAACCCGGTATTTGTTTTGTCACCCGCGGGCCGGGTGCTACCAATGCCTCTATCGGTGTGCATACGGCTTACCAAGATTCAACGCCAATGATTTTGTTCATCGGCCAGGTCGGCAATGATTTTGTCGAGCGTGAAGCCTTTCAGGAAATAGATTACCGCCGCATGTTTGGCCAGATGGCGAAATGGGTAGCCCAGATAGACCGCGCTGACCGCGTGCCTGAATATATCGCCCGCGCCTTCCAGGTCGCCACCAGCGGCCGCCCCGGCCCGGTAGTGCTGGCATTGCCAGAAGACATGCTGGCCCAAGTGGCGGAAGTAGCCGACACTCGTCATTACACACCGGTGCAGGCATCAGCTTCGCCACAGCAACTGGCACAACTGCGCAATATGCTGACCGTGTCGCAACGCCCTGTACTTTTACTCGGTGGCAGCGGCTGGGACAAGGCCGCCTGCCAGCACATCAGCGAATTCGCTACCAGCAATCACTTGCCGGTAGCTTGCGCCTTCCGCTTCCAGGATTTGATGGACAATGCTCATCCCAATTACATCGGTGACGTCGGCATAGGCATCAACCCCAAGCTGGCACAAAGGCTGAAAGATGCCGACCTGATTATCGCCATAGGCCCGCGCCTGGGTGAAATGACCACCAGCGGTTACAGCGTGCTGGAAGCACCGATACCTAAACAGAAACTGGTACACATCCACAGCGACGCACTGGAACTGGGCCGCGTCTATCAGGCTGACCTGATGATCAATAGCGGCATGAAAGAAATAGCCGAAGCCCTGGCCGAGATGGAAGGCCTGGACGCCGCCACCAAATGGAAGGCAACAGTCAGCGAAGCCAAAGCTGATCTGCTGGCCTGGCAAACCGAACCAGCGATTTTTGCCAAAGAAAACGCTCCCCTGAACTTGTGGCAAGTGGTACAGGATATCAAACGCCTGGCCCCCAAAGATACCATCATCACTAATGGCGCAGGCAACTACGCCACCTGGGCGCACCGCTACTTCCCTTATGGTGGCATGCGCACGCAGTTGGCCCCCACCTCTGGTGCCATGGGCTATAGTGTACCGTCTGGCATTGCAGCCAAGATCATAGCCCAGCAACGCACCGTCATCACCTTTGCTGGCGATGGTGAATACCTGATGAATGGCCAGGAACTGGCAACTGCCGTGCAATACAAGGCTGGCGTAGTCATCATCGTCTTCAATAACGGCATGTATGGCACCATACGCATGCACCAGGAAAAAGAATTCCCGGCACGTGTATCTGGTACGGAATTGCACAACCCTGACTTTGCCGCACTGGCCCGCGCCTTTGGTGGCAGCGGTGAAGTCGTCAATACCACCGCAGAATTTGCCCCAGCACTGGAAAGAGCACTGGCACACAGCCGCCAGCACAATCTGCCGGCATTGATAGAACTGCGTTATGACGGCAACCTGATCACACCAGGTGCAACACTGCAAACCCTGCGTAAGATTGCGCAAGACGCTGGCAAATAAGGTCTGACCTTTCTTGGGCCGGCTTCGTGACTTTCCCGGAGCCGGTTTGCGCTGCAACAAGCAAGACAGCATTCCCACAATCCATAAATTAAGGCACACTCCCATCATTACCTTCAAGGGAAGATGCCTTCATGAGCAAACCTTCACTGCCTAAAAGCATCTGGGTACTCGGCTTTGTCAGCATGCTCATGGATATTTCCTCTGAAATGATACATAGCCTGCTGCCCATGTTCATGGTCGGCACGCTGGGCATCAGCGTATTTGCCGTTGGCCTGATTGATGGCATCGCCGAATCAACCACCCTCATCGTCAAGGTGTTTTCAGGGGCACTGAGTGACCGCCTGGGCAAGCGCAAGGCACTGGCTGTGTTTGGCTACGGTATGAGTGCCTTCACCAAACCGCTGTTTGCCATCGCCCAGGGCATGGGCATGCTGCTGACAGCCCGCATGATGGACAGGATAGGCAAAGGCATACGTGGCGCACCGCGTGACGCCCTGATCACGGACATTATCCCGGCAGAAATACGCGGCGCAGCTTTTGGTTTGCGACAATCGCTGGATACCATAGGTGCCGTGGTTGGCCCCTTGCTGGCAACCGCCTTGATGCTGCTGTGGATGAATGATTACCGGCGGATATTCTGGCTGGCAGCCATCCCCGGTCTGGCTGCGATGGTCTTGCTATTCGTCGGCGTACAAGAGCCAGATAACAAGTTAGCAGAAAAGCCTGGCAACCCCATCAGCATGCACAATCTGCGCCGCATGGGCGCTGCTTACTGGTGGGTCGTCGCGTTGGGCAGCATATTTACCCTGGCCCGTTTCAGCGAAGCTTTCTTGATACTGCGCGCCCAGCAAATGCAAATACCCGTGGCTTATGTACCTCTTATCATGGTCGCCATGAACCTGGTGTATGCAGCAACAGCCTATCCTTTCGGCAAACTGTCTGACCGGGTATCACACTCTCGGTTACTGGCCTGGGGCTTGCTGGTGCTGGTTGCCTCAGACGTGGTACTCGGCTATAGCCAGCAATGGTATGGGCTAGCAGTCGGGATTGCCCTATGGGGAGTACACATGGGCATGACCCAAGGTTTGTTGTCCAGCATGGTCGCCGCCAGCGCCCCGGCTGATTTACGCGGCACTGCTTTTGGTTTTTTTAATCTGGCCAGTGGCGTCAGCCTGTTGCTGGCCAGTGTCGTCGCAGGCTTGCTATGGCAGGAATTTGGATCTGCTTTTACCTTTTATGCCGGCGCCATTTTTGCCTTTGTCAGCCTGCTTGGACTCATGTTGCATAGAGCGACTCCTGAACAAAAAGTGGAGTCTTAGGCAAGACCCGACTTGGGTTCAGCTCTCGATTTGCGCACCAGCCACAATTTCGTCAGCCCCCACATCAGCGCCAAGGCAAACAACCAGGCCAGGTAACAAACCAGCAGCGATGCTTCATACTCCGGTGTCGCCTCAGGCTTGCGAAAATCAACGATCTGCCCATAACGCAGTTGCATATAAATCCATCCCAGCGCATGGATGAGTGCGATGTGTACCAGATAAAAAAACATGGGTGTCTTGCCAAACAACATCAACAGTGGCAAAGGTTTTTTCACGTATTTATCCATCAAGGCCAAGGTGCCCAGGCCAATGCTAAGGGTGATGCACAGGTAAAGCAGGGAAGGTGGATATTTATGTACCTTCATGAAAGACATGAAGTCATAAAACCAGCCCTTGCCTTGCGCTGACCAGAAGTCAGGGTCGCCATAATAATTACCACTGCGCAAGATCAAGAAACTCACTAACAACATTGCCGCCGCTGCGAACAGGAAACGCTGACGCTTGTCAGCCTCCCACAACATCACCGGTCCCAACGCATAACCGGCAGCCATCAAACCTATCCAGGGCATGAGCGGGTAGGCAAAAACGATACCCAGTTTATCAGTCAGGGGATAAAAGCCACCCTGGTGCCAGGCCATGAACAAAACGTGGCTGCCTTTGGCATGCATGCCGTCGAGCAGGTTATGTGGCAGTATCAGAGCTGCAGCGACCAGGGCAATCGCCCAGCGTGGCAACCAGATCAGCAAGCTCAACGCCATCATCCCCACGCCTATCGCCCAGATCACCTGCAAGATGAACACATTGAAATCAAATTGCCAACTGAAGCTGACCCAGGTGCATTCCAGCAAAACCAGCAAGGCACCACGGCTTAGCAGATAGCGTGTCATATCTTTTTTATCACGCTGCTGCGCCCGCAAGAAAGCCGACATGCCAGCCAGGATCACAAAGATGGGTGCGCATAAATGCGTAATCCAGCGCGTCCAGAACCAGCCCGCAGAACCTCTTTCCAAATCCAGCGGGTCAAAGGGAGTAACCGCAAAAAAGTCGCGGGTATGATCAAGTGCCATCAGCACGATGACCAGGCCACGCAAAAGGTCTATGGCTTGTAGCCGGTTTTGCCGCATCATGATTTATCCACCGTCTGCGACCAGGCGCAGTTTTTATTTTAATGCAGCAATTCTATCCAGCACTCGCGGCTTGCAGCAAAGCATTTCAAGCCAGGCAAATAAAAAAGCGCCCATTTGTTGCCAAATGGGCGCCTTGATTTAAGTAAATTCAAACAAGCTTAGTGCAAGTTAACACAAGTAAGGTGCTTACTCTTCATCCTTCAATCGCCCGCCTTTAAGTTGCTGCAGGCGCTGCTTCTCCTGCCTGCGCTCAGTGCGCTTGGGATTGAGTGCACCATGGACACCGGCATTGCGCTGCTTGACCAGCACAGCCAGCGGGTTACGCGGTTTGGGTAATTTGATATTGATTTTCATTCTTTATCCTTTCACGCAAACGACCTGGCGCAAGGTATGCACGATTTCAACCAGGTCATGCTGATGCGCCATGACTGCATCGATATCCTTATAGGCTGCCGGAATTTCATCGACCACACCCTTGTCCTTGCGACATTCTATACCCTGAGTCTGGGCTGCCAGATCATCAGCATCAAAGGTTTCCCTCGCTTCACCCCGGCTCATCCTGCGCCCTGCCCCATGCGAGCAGGAACAGAATGATTCAGGATTGCCCTTGCCCCTGACGATATAACTACGCGCCCCCATACTGCCAGGAATAATCCCCATCTCACCCATGCGGGCAGAAATTGCCCCCTTGCGGGTAATGAACAGATTTTCATTATTATGCGTTTCTTGCGACACATAATTATGATGGCAATTGATGGCCTCGCCATCAAGCTTGAAGCTGGTGACTTCTTTTTCCAGCACAGCCAGAGCCCTGCGCATCATTTCACTGCGGTTGGCCAGTGCATAATCCTGTGCCCACTGCACTGCTTCGATATAGTCATCAAACAATTCCGAGCCTTCTGTGAAATAAGACAAGTCCTTGTCCGGCAAGTGTATCTGGTGCCGCCACATTTCTTTCCTGGCAGCCCAGATAAAATGACGGCCTATGACATTGCCCACGCCACGCGAACCAGAATGCAGCATGATCCAGACGCGCTGTTCTTCATCGATACACACTTCAATGAAGTGATTGCCACCACCCAGGGTACCCAACTGACATATCCAGGTCTGGTAAAACTTCGGCAGCATACGCATGATGCTCTTGTGCTTGGCAACGATCTTGTCCAGTCTGTCATTCAAGGGCTTGCCCACCCTCACCAGGGCAGACCCGCGCATCCTGTTCCAGGCATGCTGGCGAAAACCGACAGGTATCTCGGCTTCCAGGGCACTGCGCAGTTTCGCCAGATTGTCAGGCAACTGGCTGGCAGTCAAAGTCGTGCGCACGGCATTCATGCCGCAACCTATATCCACACCCACAGCACCAGGGATGATGGCCGAGCGGGTAGGTATCACACTACCTACAGTAGCACCCACACCCGCATGCACATCAGGCATGGCGGCTACGTGAGGATGGACGATGTTTAAATTAGCGATATTGAGCAACTGCTGTATCGCAGTATGATCAACATCATCGGTAAATATATGCACAGGCACTTTGGCCTTGTGCAAACTTTGAGCTATAGGCATACAATTTTCCTTCTTGTGATGCCGGTGTTTTTTCAGCGATTCATTCCTGCCACTACAGCAAATCGTGCTGCTGGCATGAGAAATATCTGGCTGCTTTTCTTCTTCAATAGTGCTGCGTATTTTTTGGCGAACACCGTCCCTGCCTGCATGGCATAAGGCTATGCAAGTTCTGGCGTTCCAACAAAAATCAGCGTTTTGAAAAGTAAAAAACCCCGACGAGTTTCCTCACCGGGGTTTTCAAAAAAACGACCGGCTCGGGTTGGCGATTTGCCTTAACCCCGAGCGTCGTGCACGGGGCTAAAAGTATTGATTATTCTTGCTAGCCGTATTCCGTGGCATGGCCGTTCCTTTCTTGAATTGGGTGTTAATGAAAAAATCGAAAAAAATCGAATTGCGGTAAATTTCAAAATTACTGCATATCGAAGAGACTCGATTCTGCACGAGAATAAATTACTGTGTCAACAAAAATTATTTTTATCGTAGAAAAAATCCACAAAGTTGCTTAGCAAAAAATGCGAATGCCTTTGTGGATTTTTAAACGGGATGGAACATAGCCAGCGTGTGGTGGTCAAGTTTGCAGCATGCAATTTCAACAGTGCGGTGTGATGAGCTGAGTTGTCATTTGTTTGCGCTACCCATCGCGCTCCGTGATCGGTCCCAGTATATTTTCTACCCCCCGGCACCGTTGCTGGGGTGTCACGCTCGCTCTATATTCCAAAAACTTTACAAGCTCATTTTCAAGCTTACTTACAACACTACCTGCCAATTGCTTTCCTGGATTTTCGCATTCAATTCACGCAGATGTCTGGCCAGGTCTTCTGACTGCTTCTGCAATTTTTTCACATCAAATACGGACACCCATTTTATTTCACGTGCACTATAGCGATCTGGTTCTTTCTGGGTTGATCCTATGGCCGCCTGCAAAAGAGCGTGGCGTTGTATCAAGCTATCGCGCTCGGCGATGGCGGCGGTCAGGCAACGGCCATCTGGCAGTTTGTTACTCATGTTCGCAGCATTAATCGCCAGTACCAGTTTTTCCAGCTCTATGGTCACGGAATACGCTTCCAGCAATAAGGCTTCAGGATCTTCCTGCGGCGTATTGCCTTCCTGCACCAGGCCATTACGCACTATGCGCTCACGCATGGATGCCAGTTTCTTCTGTAAGTCGCCTCGCAATAACAAGGCCTCTGCAAGTTTCATCTTGCTCTCCTTTTTTAGTTGTGCTTCATCGTGCAGATAAAGCGTTTATCCTGTCGCCTAAATTCTGTGCTGACCGGCAAAAACCTGGCGATCACATCCGCATTGGTTCTGGCATGTTGAGATACGACGCCGCAAGTAAAACTGCCACCACCAGCCAGCGCAAATGGCAACATGACCTGGTCTGCCAAGTGTTCGCCCAAAGCAGCACCGGATGCGACATATTCGCGCAACTCCTGCACAGTCCTTTTTGCGACGTTTTCTGCCTTGACGGCTTTTTCACCAAAACCGCAAAATACTTCGGTGACCTGTTCATGTTCGAGAGTAATCAGCAGTACATTGCCTGGCCCCTGATCATTGCTGAGACCACGCACCAGCAATTGATCGGCAGTCCAGCCCATGCCAGCACCTACGCATTCAAGCTCGCGTTTGGCGACATCGACAGGTACACCGGCGACAAAGCTTTCTGCATATCCTTTGAGTCTTTCACCACGTTCCAGCAAGTCCAGTTGTTTCAACTGCTTGCATGGCTGTATCTGGGCGATGATTTCACCACCACCTGCAGGCACAAAGCCATAGCGTTTCAATTCAAAACTGACGTCCGCTCCCATTTGCTGCAAAACCCGGCCATAAGCCTTTTGCAAGAACTGTGCTGGCGGTGCCATGTCATTATGGGTGCCGCCAGTGATCTTGATGGTCGATGGTTTGTCGGCATACAGCAAAGCCGGTATCAATGTCTGCAACACCAGGGTACAGCTACCGGCACTGCCTATGGCGAATTGGTAAGTGCCACCATAGATGCCCGATGGAATAAATTCCAGCGTGGTCGAACCCAGCTCTGCACCAGTTACCTGCGCACCGCTGACAGCCGCAGCCGATTGCACGGCAACCAAATGCTGACGCAGCAAGCCAGGTTTGGCACGGCCAGCACGGATATTGATGATGCGAAACGGCTGACCGGTAATCATGGACAGGCTCAGGGAAGTACGCAATATCTGCCCGCCTCCCTCACCCAAAGAGCCATCCAGCTCTATCATTCTCTTATTCATTATTTTTATTTTCAATTCAAATCAAAAGCAAGTTCAAGACCCCTGTATTGAGAGGTCTTGAACTTCAAAAATCAACCTTTAACGCACACTACCTGTTTCAATACGTGCACCACATCTACCAGCGCGCTTTGGGCCAGCATCACGGCGTCGATGTCTTTATATGCCATAGGGATTTCATCAATCACGTTGGCATCTTTACGGCATTCCACACCTTCTGTTGCAGCGATCTGATCAGCAACGGTGTACAGCTTCTTGGCTGCGGTACGGCTCATGGTACGGCCAGCGCCGTGGCTGCAGCTATGGAAGCTTTCTTCATTTCCTTTACCGCGCACGATGAAGCTTTTCGCTCCCATGGAACCAGGGATAATCCCCAATTCACCAGCACGCGCAGATACTGCACCTTTACGGGTTACCAATACATCCTTACCGAAGTGATGCTCTTTCTGTACATAGTTATGGTGGCAGTTCACCGCTTCAATATGCGTTTCAAACGGCTTGCTGATCACTGTACGGACAGCCGCAATCAAGTTCAACATCATCACTTCACGGTTCATACGCGCAAATTTCTGCGCCCAACCTACTGCCTCGATATAGTCCTTGTAATGCTCGGTACCTTCTGGCAAATAAGCCAGGTCCTGATCAGGCAAGTTAATGAAATGGGTACGCATATCCTGCTTGGCCAGTTCGATGAAATGGCTACCAATCGCATTACCTACACCACGTGAACCAGAATGCAACATGAACCATACGGCATTGGCTTCATCCAGGCACACTTCAACGAAGTGGTTACCGCTACCCAAAGTCCCTAGGTGACGATAGTTATTGGTGTTTCTCAAACGCGGGGTTTTCAAGCAGATTTCATCGAAACCGTCTTTCAATTCTGCCCAGGCATTATCTACAGCGCTTGGCGGTGCTTCCCATGAACCCTTATCACGGCCTTTGAAGCTACGGGTCTTAGGCGACATACCATGTGGTATGGCTTTTTCTATCGCTGTACGCAAAGGGCCCAGGTTATCTGGCAAATCATGGGCGAACAGGGTAGTCTTGGCAGCCATCATCCCACAACCGATATCCACACCAACCGCCGCCGGTATCACTGCACCCAGGGTAGGTATCACGCTACCGATAGTTGAACCTTTACCCAGATGCACGTCCGGCATCACGGCAATATGCTTGTAGATGAAAGGCATACGAGAGGTATTGGCCAATTGTTTCTTGGCTTCATCTTCAACAGGAACACCTTTGGTCCACATTTTGATAGGACGACCGCCTTCGTGTTGCACTACATCATAATCTTCGTGTTTCATATTTTCTCTTTATTATTAGATTCTTTGGTGGCGACAAGGATCGATGAAACGTCTGTGGTTACCCACAAGCGCTCTACCACTGAGCTACACGGTGCCAGATGGCCCCATGGTGGGGATCGAACCCACGACCTCTTCGTTCGTAGCGATGTAGTTTCATCCGCATTCGCCTAAACTTTTTTACCGCAAAAGCTATAAGCAGTTGCCTTACTTCTCTTACTTTACAAGCTGCCATTTTTTGGGATGGCGACAATATTCGGTGAAATGTATGTGGTCACCCACAGGTGCTCTACCAACTGAGCTACACGAAACCGAGATTTCGTGACGGGTTTCGAACCCGCGACCGCCTCATTAAAAGTGATGTAATTTCACCAGCATTCGCCTAAACTTTTACTCACCACACAAACTCTTTCATTTCCAATTGCTTGCGGCGACAAGGGATAGTGAAACGGCACGGCCAGGAGTCTCTGTAAGGAGACAGTACCCAGGTTACACGAGACCGTTCATGCATCTCTTTCGCCGCTTAGGACCGTTGAATGTTCACCAGCATTCGCCTGGAAACTCTATTGTTTGTGTTTTGCTGCCAGGCCACTCAAATGTGCGTCCCTGGCCAGCTTCTTTCTTTGTTGCTCTACCTTCCTGCAAGGACGACATCGAATGGCTACGCTATTGATATTACCCTGCATGATTTCATACCACCACTTCTGCTGCTTGCCCGTCCAAATCTGTGCTGACTCACAATCCCTGCAGTTGAAGGCATAGTCCACATAAAACAAGGGCAACAAGCCATAAGCATTGTTGTGTCTTAGTGTCTCGCGATTCGCTGGAATCGCACCAACCGGAACCGGCAAGACATAAACATCAAAGCTTTCTTTCACAGGTATACGGGCGCGCCGCTTTTCCATGATTTCTGTCCGTCTTTGTTTTCCGCTTTTCATCACATCTATACTTTTAAAATAAAACCCCGACAAGTGTTACCAGGATTTACTGCTTCACCCTTGCGAATGAAACAGATTGGAATCGCACCAATATAATCTATGTAATCCTGATGGCATTCGGGTACAACCTGATTGAACAAGCCAAGACAAGATTTTGAAGTGAAGTCTCATTTTCGCAAAATGTAATCACGCCAGCATTCTTGGCTCATTCAAAACCTTTACAAATCTATTTCCCGAACCACCCTCTGACAAGAATTACTGTGAACATTGCAAATGTAGTCACATGAGCATTCAGAGGGTATTCAAGAAAACTGCAACAATGATATTTATTGAATGTGGCATGACAAAAATAGAAAGTGATTTTACGTTTCAAATGTAATCACGTCAGCATTCATGCCATATTCAAAACCTGTACTGCGACATCTGATTGCGGTATTGAGAAATACTGTACGACAAGGATTGCTTGCGATTTTTTTGGGATGTAATCGCCAGCGCATTCGTACTGCATTTCAAACTCAAGACCACACTCTGATGGTCTTTGAAGCACGGCATGACAAGATTTAAAAGTGATTTTACAGTGAGAGGTGTAATCACATTTGCATTCATGCTGAGTTCAAAAACTTTTACTACCTGGACTGGCGAGGCGCATACTGCATTTGACCCGCCAGCGGTTCTTTAAATATCAATTGCCTTTACTTCACCTACCCGATGCTCCGCACTTAGCTGACCGGCAGCAAAGGCAGCGATTATTTTAAATACGGCGTCAGAAAAACCACCTACATTCAAAATATCATCTCTTTCTGCTGCCTGTGTCGTGCCATAAGGTGCGATGTCGATACACACCAGCTTGGCTTGTGGATTGCGTTGTTTGAACACATTCCATTCAGCCATGGTTGCAGTGGTACGACTACGACCTGCATCCATCCATGATTCATTGTCAGAGACAAAAATCACCAAGTCAGCCTGCGCCTTCTCTTTGTTCAACTTCACCAGTGGTGCACTGCAATTGGTTCCACCACCACCTATCGCTGCCAGCTTCTGCGCATTGGTCATCACGCTGTCACGTGGGTTCAAATCACATTTCACAACCTGGTTTTCAAACGGCAAAACCAGGGTTGATGGATTCTTGCGCAACATGGCAGCAGCAACCAGAGCAGCGATGTCTATGCAACGTACTGCTGTCGTTGCAGAACCACGGTAACCCGTGACTGCAGACGACATGGAACCTGACACGTCAGCACACACCACGACCTTGCCAAATACTTCTGGTACATTGCTCAAGGCAATTTCCATCGCATCTTGCAGGGCATTCTTGATAGGCAGTGGTACTTCTTCATTCGCTGCCTTGTAAGCCGCCATCAACTGGTAGGGAAAGACCTTGGCTTTGGCAATCGCCTCTGCATTACTCAATTTAGCGGCGATTAACTCTACCATGCCAGGCAAGGCATATACGCCGTGCCGTGCGAAGGTATTCAAGTTCATACGCAACATCTGCCAGCCAGCCTGACGGGCGATTTGCGCCCAGTCTTCTGTCGTCAAATCCATCGCTGTCAGCATCTGGAAAGGCACGTCCGGCAAAGCCAGGCTGCGGTCTTTCTTGAAAGCCTCAAACGCTGCAACGACTGGTGGTAAAGCTTCTGCCTTGTATGGCTTGCCTATCAACCAGGCAAAGAAGGCTTCACGCCATGCTTCGACAGGTTTTGGATGCACCATTTTCACGACATCGGCCAGTGATGGTGTCGCACCCACCGCTGCTGACAGCAATTCTTTTTCACTGGCAGTATTCAACCAGTTCTGCACCAGTTTTTTAGGACGTGAACCCAGAGACTTACGGCCTATCGCACCTGAACGCACAATCTGCACGAAGTTACGCAGCATCTTGCCATTGTTCATCACACGCTTGAAAGTACGCGGCAACTCAACTGCATTACGCATGGTCAGTGCTGCCACCAGCAAGGCTGGCATGTCTTTCATATAGCCACGTTCACGGCAGTAAATCGCAGTTTGCGCCACAAACAGAGGGGACACCTCTTTGGTCAAATCCAATACTGTTGCCAGTTGCGCTTCTGCGCTGGCATAGTAAGTCGCGTTCAGGCAACCAGTGGCTGCATATTGCGCCAGCTTGTGTTCGGCAGTGAACTTGTATGCAGCAACGCCGGAAAAATTCGTTGTATCTGTGACTGGCAAAAATTTGTTTGTCAGTGAGTTTTTTAAACTCTGGAACAATTGTGTGTTAACCATTTCATTTCCTCGCTATCTATTATTTTTATGTTTGAAGAGCTGTTTATTTACTCGCTCTCGCCTATCTCTATTGCAATGGGCGTGCCAGGTCTGTGCCAACGTCAAACGAAACGACTTAAGTTATTGATTTAAATAGATAAATACAGAATTCAAAAGAAAACTATCGGAATGACCATCAAAACTAATTTCATATATAATTATCCAAATAGATAAATTTTTATCCAAAAAATGAATAAGAAGAAAAAAGTCGTCATCGGTTTTATAGGCACGCAACTCGATAGTGGCCGTGGCAGTGGTCGCTGGGAAAAATGGCGGCCAACAGTAGCCCTGACACAGCATGAAGACATCGTCATTGACCGCATTGATTTGCTGCATAGCGGCCAGCATGAGCTCTTGCTCGCGCAACTGGAAAAAGACATCGCGGACACTTCACCAGAGACCAAAGTACATTCACATCAGCTGGAAATAAAAGATCCCTGGGATTTTGAAGATGTGTATGGCAACCTGTTTGACTTTGCCAGGTCCTATCCCTTCGATACCGACAAAGAAGAGTACTGGGTGCATATCACCACCGGCACTCACGTGGCACAAATTTGCCTGTTCCTGATGACGGAAGCCAGCTACCTGCCCGGCAAGCTCTTGCAGACTTCGCCGCCACGGCGCCAGACCAAGGACAATTTTGGCGAGATGACCATCATCGACCTGGATTTATCACGCTATGACCAGATCGCCCAGCGCTTTAGTCGTGAGCAGGAAGAAGGCGTGGCCTTCCTGAAGTCTGGCATTGCCACCCGCAATGCGCGCTTCAATACCATGATCGATGAGATAGAGCGTGTCGCCATCAAGTCCAAGGCTGCCATCTTGCTGATGGGGCCGACTGGCGCGGGCAAATCATTCCTGGCGCGACGCATCTTTGAATTGAAAAAGGCCAGGCACAGACTGGAAGGCAAGTTTGTCGAAGTCAACTGCGCTACTCTGCGCGGTGATGGCGCGGGTTCTACCCTGTTTGGTCATATCAAGGGTTCGTTCACCGGTGCCATGTCTGACCGCCCCGGTTTGCTGAGGACAGCGCACAAGGGCTTGCTGTTTCTCGATGAAATTGGTGAGCTGGGCCTGGATGAACAAGCCATGCTGCTCAAGGCGGTGGAAGAAAAACGCTTCTTCCCGGTTGGTGGCGACCATGAAGTGCAAAGCGATTTCCAACTGGTAGCAGGTACCAACCGTGATCTGGGCAAGGAAGTGGCGGCAGGCCGCTTTCGCGAAGACTTGTATGCGCGTATCAATTTGTGGTCGTATGAATTGCCTGGTCTGAGTGACCGGGTGGAAGACATCGCGCCAAATATCGATTATCTGCTGTCGCAATACAGTGTCGAGAATGGACAGATGGTGCGCTTCAACAAAGAGGCGAAAGATAATTATATGGAATTTGCTACTTCTGGCCAGGCGGTTTGGGCAGGCAATTTTCGCGATTTATCTGCTTCAATCACACGCATGGCAACGCTGGCCGATGCCGGGCGTATCAATGATCATAACGCCGGAGAGGAAATCAAGCGCCTGCAGCGCTTGTGGTCACATGCGCGTGAAAGCGACAGCGGAAGCCATGAACTGGATTTGCATGACTACCTGGACGCAGAACAAGTCGCCCAACTGGATTTATTCGATGCGGTGCAATTACAGGCCGTGCTGGCAGTTTGTGTGCGTTCTAAAAACATGTCGGAAGCTGGACGTAAATTGTTTGCCGCTTCACGCAGCAATAAAGCCAATCCCAATGATGCAGACAGGCTGAAGAAATATCTCAACAAGTTTGGTTTGCAGTGGGATACCCTGCAAAGGGATTGAAGCCCTGGCAGGGTTTCAGTTATGCCGCTCTATGATGACATACTCGTTTTCCGTCGTACAAAACAGACTGAATCCCCGGCGGCTCAACATCTTCATCATGTTTGAACCTGTCTTGCAGGCAGCAAACAGGCGGCGATTTTTAAAATGCATGCAAAAGAAATCTGTCATGGCGGCACCTATGCCCAGGCCGCGATATTCATCCGCCACCACCATGGCATGCAATTCGCGTTCTGAGCCTTGCTGGTCATCTACGCCATACAGCATGAAAAATCCGGCCATACGGCCATTGATGATGGAAACCCAAAATTCAACCGGCACTTTTTGCTGGCCGCCAGCCCAGATATGCCTGATAGCTTGGCCCTCGACTATGCCTTGCCGGAAGGCGGTAGCCAGCGTGCGCTGCAAAACCGCATTTGAGATATCTTCGGACAAATCCCCGTTTTGCGCACCATTCACAGCCAGGCGTACGATGCCATCGGCATCGTCTGGTAAAGCCCTGCGTATGCTTGCCCTGTTGCGTCTTTGCTGACGCATTTGCCTGATATTGGCGCGCAAATATTGCGCATATCTGAGCAAGCGTTGATGCATGCTTTTGACCGTTATCACCAATACTGCAATTGCGCCATACAACAACATGCTCTGGGCGATATCAAATGTCAGCAGCACCAGGCTGCCCGCCTGGAAAAATTGACTGAACACCTGCGCCCTGGCCAGGCTGGAGAGCATGACAAAGAAAAATGTCATACGCCGGGAAAGCAAGGCTGCGCTAAAGGCAACGGGAAAGATATAGAAAGGCGCATAGAAACTATGCGGGCCGGTGAATTCATCAAGGCAATACAGCATGGCTTCAAGCAAGCATAAGCCTGGCAATACCCAATGCGTTTCAAGCTTGAGCAATTTGTTTCGGACAGTGATCAGGGTCGCAGTGGAAAACATCTAGGGCATTATTCATTTTTTGATTTGCCGCATAGTCAGCCAGGTAAGTTAAATAGGCAAGTATTTTATTGTCAAAATAGTCTCTATTTGTTACTGGCTGCCTTTGTTGAAAAATGCCGGTATTTACTTACCAGCAAGATCACCTGAGAAAAATCATATAGAATCCAGCCCTTTCGTATTCTGCTCAATTTGCCAGTCTCAGATTGCACTCTGGGGCTTGGTCAACAAATGGATTTGGCTCACTTCGGGATTGCCCTTACCAGGCATCAGCTTTCATATTCATGTTAAAAAAACTCGCCAAACTCAGCCCCCTGCTCGTTTTTGCTGTCGTCAGTCTTTCCTTTGTTGATCTCTCGTTTCTGGATAACGCTATCCTCAACTTTCCAACTCAGAACACAGGGGAGTTTGCCGGGTGCCGCCAGTTCTTTGCCAAAGGACAGATCCCGGCAATACGCCCTTCCACTGATATGCGTCCGCGAGCATTGTGTTTCTCGGCATTTGCCGTACTGCATTCTGGTAAAAGCCATACGCCCATCTATGTGGCTGAAAGACTGAATCGCCAGATCATTTACAAGGCAAGAGAGAATGAACGCACTGATCAGTTCTATGCCGATGCACGCCTGCCGCGTGCAGAAAGAGCTGAACTGGATGACTACAGAGGTTCGGGCTATGACCGTGGCCATATGGCACCGGCTGCCGACATGGCAGATAGTATGGCGATGGCGCAAAGCTTTTCGCTGGCCAATATGGTGCCGCAGGCGCCGGCCAATAACCGTAAAACCTGGGCCGCCATAGAAAAAGCTACGCGACAATATGTATTGCGGGCATCAGGTGATGTTTACATCATTACCGGCCCGGTTTACGACTCCCGCCCGGCAACGGTGGGAAACAATAAGGTTTGGGTACCCAAATACCTGTTCAAGCTGGTATATGACCCTATTAGTGGGCGCGCTTGGGCGCACTGGGTAGAAAACACGGACCAGGCACATACCAGCAAACCCATAAGCTATAAGGAGTTGGTCAATAAAACAGGGATACAGTTCTTGCCCATGATGGGAAATGATGATACCTAGCAAGACATGAGATTCATTGTGCAAAAACAGCAGAAAAGCGCTTAATTTTGTACTACTTGCAAAAAACTGTAATAAACTTTGTCAGTTAGTCAAAAGCTAAGTAGCCTGTTTTCTTCAGTTTTCCTGTTTTTGGTCGCAGATACCGGCCTTACCCTTTATTAAAGGAAAAACCCATGAATCTCGTTGAACGCGCGAAAAATATTGTCCTGACGCCTAAAACTGAATGGCCAGTCATTGCCGCAGAAACCACCAGCACGGCAGACCTGTTCAAAAACTATGTCGCGCCACTCGCCGCCATCCCTGCAGTGGCCAGCTTCATTGGCATGAGCATTATTGGCTTTGGTGTGCCCATGCTAGGTAATATCCGACTCCCTATCGTCACTGGCATTACTGCGATGGTGTTGAGTTTTGTCTTTGCCTTCATCGGGGTCTACCTGATCTCTTTGATTATCGATGCGCTCGCTCCACAATTTGGCGCAGAAAAAAATCCTGCACAGGCTTTGAAGGTCGCCGTCTATTCTTTTACCCCGTCGTGGCTGGCCGGCATTTTATCCTTGCTGCCATCATTGAGCATACTCAGCTTGATCGCTGGCGCATATGGTATTTATATACTGTATCTGGGCTTGCCGGTACTGATGAAAGCCCCCGAAGAAAAGGCAACTGCCTACACGGCAGTCTCTGTCATCTGTTCCATTGTGCTGATGGTGGTGTTTAGCATGGTAATCGGTGCTATCGGCGGCAGCGCCATGTACGGCGCGGGTAACATTTCGACATCACACAACACGCATGCAACTAGCGGCGCTCTGGGTGAGTTGGAAAAGATGGGTCAGAAAATGGAAGAGGCCAACAAGAAGATGGAGGCCGCAAAAAAATCTGGTGACCCGCAGGCTGAAATGAAAGCCGCAACTGAAGCGCTAGGCATAGCGCTGGGCGCAGGCAGTCAGGCAGAAGTAGTGGACAAAGACAAGTTGAAAGCACTGTTCCCGGAAGCCATAGGCAATTTAAAACGCAATAGCCTGGAGGGTGAAAAATCTGCCATGGGTGAGTTCAAGGTTGCCAAGGCAGAAGCCCGCTACGGTGATGAAAACAATCATCAGATCAGAATGACGATCACCGACACCGGCGGCAGCAAAATGTTTGGTGCCATGTTTGCCTGGGGCATGATGGAACAGGATAAGGAAACTGACACTGGCTACGAAAAGATGGGTAAGGTCAATGGGCGCCCTACCCATGAAAGATTCCAGAAAGATGGCCCGTCCGGCGAATACAGTCTGCTGGTCGGTGGCCGTTTCCTGGTAGAAACCCATGGCGATAACGTCGATATGGCGACTATCAAAACAGCCTCAGCAACTGTTGGTTACGACAAACTGGAAGCGATGAAAAACGAAGGCGTAAAACAATAAAGTAATCTGCATAGATAACAGACCATATTGATCTGCTTATTGCCTGGGTCTCCAGGTATTCTGGACCAACATCATCCAAATGGAATGATAGTCGATAGTGTCAGATGGTCCGGCTATCAAATCCTATCCTGGTCTTAACGACTAAAATTGATGCACACTACGCATCGCTGCATCTGCTTATGGTGCATCTGCTTCTCTCGCAATTTCCACTCTTTCATTTTTTCCGTTACTACGAAAAACCACGTCCCAGAAACTGGTACTCACGCCAAAGCATACAGGACGCACATCGGCATGATGGTGGCGTGCGTGCCAGATTTTTCTTTGCTTTAACCAGGAATGATTTGCTTTCCAATGATGGGTGGCGTGATGGGTAATCGTATAAAACAAGTAACCGCCCGTAAGACCTAAAGTCAACGCACAGGCCCGCAATAGATCACCGAGTAGTATGGCTGGAGTAAAAACCAAAAACATAATCAAAGTCAGGCTCAGGATGGTCGGTGTTCCGATTAGCGCGGTAGGACGGGCGTGATGCAATTCATGCCAGCGTTTAAATGGTTGCAGACCGTGGAGTATAAAGCGGTGCAAAAAATATTCTATGAAAGTGGATGCAAATAAGCCAGCCAATACAAATGCGACCATCTCTACCGACTTCTCAAAGGGAGTACTCAAGCGCAAAAAAATCAGTAAGCAAGATACTACGACGCCATACAAAACAAAGTCGGTCAGGTAAGCTGCTTTACTATGTTCCAGAGAAAAAATGCCATGCAACTCCTGTTCAATTGAATTCAATTTTCAATGCCCAGCTATCATGGACTGAAGTATCCGTCAGCTCGGTGCGTCAACACACATAAGCCACAACTGTAAGCCCCCAACTCATTTCATCGATATTTTCGCTATACCGCTGCCACAAAAACCACATTTGTACGCCAGCGCACCGATGAAATTCGGCATTCTCACTAATCTGGCACGCAGGATTTACTAATAAAGTGACATCCCATCTGTTGGCAAAAATCATTTCCTCATCTGCATTTCCATTTAGAAAGAATACTCATGAACAATCTAAAAGTAATTCCTGCCGCAATGGCATTATTGTTTTGCGCAAGTAGCGCAATGGCAGAAGACTACAATCCATCCTGGTATATAGGTGGCAGCATCCACGCAGCAGAAACAGATGAAACCTTTGGCGCGGGCAACCGTGGTTATGGCGTAGGGCTGCGTTTGGGTAAACCACTGGCACAAAACTGGGATGCGCAAATCAATACCAATTACACGCGCTCCTCGGATAATGGCAGACGCTATCAGCAAAATGCCCTTGGCGTTGATGTGCTGTACCTGTTTTCCCGTGAAGCATTCCGCCCTTACCTGGTGTTAGGTATTGCAGCAAACCGTGACAGAAGCAATGGCGGCCTGAAAGCTGGTGACAGCACAGCCCCTGCAGTCAGCGGTGGTCTGGGCGCGCAGTTTGCTCTGAACGATCAATGGTCTGCCCAGGTAGAATGGCGTAAAGTGCATGGCTACTTGCATGGTAATGACTTTGGTTTCAGCCAGGCCAGCAATTCCCATCTGTCATTTGGTCTGAACTATGCGTTCGACAAATCTAAAGCAGCAATCAAAACTGCCAGCTACACACCTCCGCCTCCACCTGAACCAGTAGTTGTACAGACGCCACCACCACCTGAGCCAGTGGCACCGCCACCACCGGTTTATCAAAAAATCACTCTGTCTGCGACTGAGCTGTTTGCCTTCAACAGTTCATTGCTGAGCATACCGCAACCAAAACTCGATGACATCGCTGCAGCACTGAATGCCAATCCACAAATCAATCAGGTAGTTATCACTGGCTATGCAGACCGCATCGGTTCAGATCAATACAATTTGAAATTGTCCGAGAGACGTGCCAATTCCGTCAAAACCTATCTGAACGAAAAAGGTGTTGATGGGCAAAGGTTGAATGCCGTAGGCAAAGGTGAAAGCAATCCAGTCGTTGTTTGCAACAATAAAAAACGCGCTGACCTGATCGCTTGCCTGGAACCTAACCGTCGTGTAGAGATTGAACAATTTACAGTTGAAAAACGCGTGAAGTAATCAATAGCGCATAAAAAGAAACGGGAGCTTAGGCTCCCGTTTCTTTATCTCTGATGCCATCCCTAAGTTCATTGCGCACGCAACATGAAGCAAAGATCTGGCAATGCATATTAAGTGAGTCGAATGAATAGCTGCCTATGCACGTGCCTGCAAGTGAAAATAAGCAGGCCACGCACCTGTACATTGAGGCAGGCATTGATCACGCAGATCAATTTTATTTATTGAGCTTAAGCGGATCAGCGCTGCGGGAAAGAACTAAACTGGCTGACTGGCTGACATTCATTGGACATAAAAAAAACGCTGTCAATTGACAGCGCTTTTTTATACAAAATCAGATCTTATTTCAGGCGCATATCATTTTTCACAGAACGCACGCCTTTTACATTGCGTGCGATAGAAACTGCTTTTTCAATATTGGCACTTGAAGTCACAAAGCCACTGAGTTGCACTGTGCCTTTGAATGTTTCGACATTGATTTCTGCCGATTTCAATGTTGGTTCATTAAAAATTTCAGCTTTGACCTTGGTGGTGATGACGGAATCATCAACATATTCACCAGTGCCTTCTTTTGTCGATGTTGAAGCGCAGCCAGTAATTACCATCAGGGAACCGACGAATACCATAGTCATCATGCGTTGAGCGATTTTCATTTTTTTCTTTCAGAGATTAATTAAAATTACATACATTAATTGAACACAAAGCCGTTTGGTGCGTAACGCTTCCGGTACGACTTTGTGTTGAAGCGAACTTATTTACCGAATTTCGATTTTGCTGCTGCGACACAACTGTCTTTGCCCTGACCAGACAAGGCATCACATTTTTCTATCGCAACTTTGTATTCTGCATTGACCTTGTCGTCATTGGCGTCAACACGGGCATCGACTACTTTTTTGTCGGCCTTGGCATTGGATACGGCGGCGACTTTATTGGATTTGGCTTGCTTGATACAAACATCTTTATCATTGCCAGTCATGCTGCCGCATTTGGCTTTTTCTACGTCGTAGTCAGCATCGGCAATATCTTTTCTGGCACCGGTGCGGGCTGCCACGGTATTTTTGTATTCCGCCTTGGCATTTGCTTCAGTATGCACACGGGCAGCTTTTGCTTCAGCCAGGCAGACATCTTTTGGGTTGCCAGTAATAGCGTCACATTTGCTTTTTGCCAGTTTGAACTCAGTACTTGCTGATTCTTTTGCAGCTGTATAAGCAACTGATTTTTCATCTGCAGCTGCCCAAACGGCGCTGCTCAACGTAGCAGTACAAACCAGCATCATGGCTAATTTCTTATTCATATTTTTCCCCTTAGGTGTGAATGTCAGGCAGATCAAAATCTGCCATCAACAATTGCAGCGTCGGAAAAGTCCGATGCCCGATTCTGATGTCAGCTCAACTACGCATCTGTGCGGTATCGAACATTGCTCAATATATATTTCAATAACACAGCATAAACACGCGTTTTCTTGAATTTTCTTTTGCAGAGTGTGCCAGCGCACAGAGACAAGACCCGGAAGAGCATAAATTTGTTATGTGGCAGATTCTTATCTGAATCAAATCGCTCTTCGTATCTCGCTAAATCAAGCAAATGTGCTTACCACTAAAGGAAAAATCATGAACAAAGACCAAATCAAAGGCGTCGCTAAAAACATCGCCGGTAAAGTGCAAGAAAACACGGGGAAAATAATCGGCAGCAAGGACCAGGAAATTAAGGGCCTGCAAAAACAAGTTGTCGGCAAGATGGAACAAACCATGGGCGATGCCCGTGAAGCCATAGAAAAAACCGTGAAAGAAATCACCAAGCCATAAGAACAGTACTCACCCGGTGTGAGCCAGCTTTTACCAGGGAAGCAGACATCATGATCACTATCAATGACACCCAATCACTGAACATGAGCAGCACAGGAACGCAGTCCTCCCACACTCTGCCAGCACATCTTTATTCACGACACAGCGACTTCAAAAGGCAAACCATGGAACATTGGCAATTCAGTTCCAGTATCAGCACTGGCGCAAGCATAGGCATGGCCGTTGGCTGTGTGCTGGGCATGATCAACGCAACACTTGCGGTCATGATTTCTCCGTTCTTTGTCCCCGGTTTCGATCTATTGGTCACCGAACCTATGGCGGCAGCACTGACAGGTGCAGCTATGGGCATAGTTCTCGGGGCGGTCATCGGTTCCTTGCTGGGTTGGGGCGTTTCCAGTCAAAAATTTGAACAACTGGAAACTGATCTGGAATCCAATGCCAGTTTTTGTCCGATAGCCAGGGCTGATGATCAGCAAAAGCTGGAAGCGTGGAAAGATCAGCATGGGGAATACGCCAATATCTGAGACTGGCTGCAGAAATTATTACCCATCCAATAAGGAGAGACGCAATGATGGCCAAACGCGAAGCATATATAGCCAGTATCAAGGCACAGCTGGATGAATTAAATCTCAGCATGACTGAGATGGAAGAAAGAATTGCTGCTTCCAAAGAAGTACTGCATGAGCAGTATACGAAAGAAATGCAAAAGCTCCATGAGCAGGCACAACAAGTACGTGAAAAACTGGATGAAATCAAATCTGCAAGTGAAAGTAATTGGGAAAGTATGATCGCCACGACCGAAAAGGTACGCGACGCTTTTGTCAATTCTTGCCACTATTTTAAAGCCCAACTCCAGGATAAATAAATCCTGAATGCAACATGTGGGCTGAGTCAAAAAAACAATCAACAAAAAATTGAACCAATTGAACCTTAACCCAATTTCACCAAATCTAGAGGCTACAAAATGATCACCATACTACTCGTCATACTTATCCTGGCCCTGATTGGTGTATTTCCAAGCTGGCCGCACAGCCGTTCCTGGGGTTATGGTCCCAGTGGCGTTACTGGCCTGATCGTGATTATTCTCGTTATATTACTGCTGACTGGCCGCTTGTAATGTCCATGCATTTGTCACTCATGCAGTTTCTTAATTTCTCAATTCTCACTTGTAAGGAGTTATCATGAAAACGACAAAACAACAATTTGTGAACGGCATTCTGTTTGCGTTGATCAGCGGCGCAATGCTGAGCCCTGCACTGGCTGCGGATGTAGACCCGACAGCGATTTCCCAACGTGGGGATCCCGAACGCTGGTATCAGGAAGAAATGACACCCATGGCTTATTTCAAAACCCTGAAAAAAGAAGCAGAAGCGGTATATCAGTTGTCAGTAATTGAATGTAAGCGGGTGGAACGCAGCCAGCAAAATGCTTGCCTGCGTGAAGCCAAAGCAACCATGCAACAAGATATGGCTGACGCTTATAGAAAATCTGGCATCCGTCCACGTTGATAGCAGAACTATTTTCATCTGTCGATGAAATGGGTTCTAACAAGGAAAAACAATGCCCACTATGAAAGCGGCCGTTTATCTGCGCCCTGGCAAGATCGCGATCGAAGAAAAACCCATCCCTGCTCCCGGACCCGGTGAGGCATTAATCAGGATCACGACGACGACTATCTGTGGCACTGACATCCATATATTGAAAGGTGAATATCCAGTCAAACCTGGCTTAACCATAGGACATGAACCGGTAGGTGTGATCGCTGCATTAGGTGCAGGTGTGACTGGATATGAGTTGGGCCAGCGCGTCGTCGTTGGTGCCATATCACCATGTGGGCAATGTTATTCTTGTCTGGATGGACAGCATTCACAATGCGGCGGAAAGCCGGCAGGCGGCTGGCGCTTTGGCAATACCATCGATGGCTGCCAGGCAGAATACCTGCTGGTGCCGTATGCCATGAGTAACCTGGAAGTGATACCTGATGGGCTTACAGATGAACAGGTGCTGATGTGCCCGGACATCATGAGCACGGGGTTTGGCGGTGCTGAAAGTGGTGATATCAAGATAGGTGACACTGTCGTCGTCTTTGCCCAGGGGCCGATAGGTCTGTGTGCAACTGCTGGTGCCAAACTACGCGGAGCCAGCCTGATTATTGCAGTGGATGGGGTGGCCAGCCGTCTGGACATGGCCAGGACGCTAGGGGCGGATATCACTATTGACTATACCAAAACTGACCCATTAACAGAAATCATGCGACTGACCCATGGTCGTGGTGTGGATGTGGCGATAGAAGCTCTGGGTACGCAAATGACTTTCGAAAGTTGTTTACGTGCATTAAAACCTGGCGGAAGATTGTCCAGCCTGGGTGTATATTCAGGTAAGTTAAGTCTACCTCTGGATGCCTTTGCTGCAGGTCTGGGGGATCATAAGATCATTACTACCTTATGCCCGGGCGGCAAGGAGCGTATGCGCCGTCTGATGAATGTCGTCAAATCAGGACGCGTGAAGCTCGATGCCATGGTGACGCATCGCTTTAAACTTGATGATATAGAACAAGCCTATGACTTGTTTGCCAATCAGCGCGATGGCGTATTGAAAATCGCAATAACAACCTGAACAACCTGACTCTACAAAAAGGACTGAACATGGCTGCTCACCATAGACTACCGCCTCATTTAATGATGGGGTCTGTGAGCATAGCCTGCCTCATCATGCTCAATGCCTGCAGTTCACTGCCAGAAATCAATTACCTTGAGCCCGCCATTGACCAGCCGCAAAAAAATGCATCAGCCAAACCTACTATCAGCAATGCCAAGGGTGAGCTTAGCACCTCGAAAGCGCAGGCCTTGATGCGGCAGCGTTGGAAAAATTCCAGCACCGGGCTGGCCAATATGCAAGCCCTGGCAGCATTGGAAGAAGCTGTTACTGGCAGCCCGCTGATTGCTGGCAATCAGGTCACTTTGTTATTCGATGGTCCACAAACCATGAACGCGATGATGACCGCCATCAGACAGGCAAAAGACCATATACACCTGGAAACCTACATCTTTGATCAGGATGAACTGGGTCTGGAATTTGCCAGGCTGCTTATAGAGAAACAGCAAGCTGGCGTAGAGGTCAATATCATCTATGACAGTGTCGGTACCATAGGTACGCCCCAGAGTTTTTTCGATAATATGAAGGCAGCGGGTATACATCTGCTGGCATTCAATCCAGTCAACCCGACTAAACTGCAGGGTCCCTGGTCACCAAACCGGCGTGACCACAGGAAAATCCTGATCGTGGATGGTGAAGTTGCGTTCACCGGCGGTGTCAACATCAGCGCCAGTTACGCGAACAGCTCGCTATTCCGTTCGAAATCAAAAAATCCTGATAAAGTTGGCTGGCGTGACACACATATACAGATCACCGGGCCAGCCGTGGCCGCGTTGCAATGGATATTCCTGGAAACGTGGCTGAGCGTCGATGACAAGCCGCCGGCTGATAAATTGTATTTCCCTGCCCTGAAAAACCAGGGCAATAAAATGGTTCGCGTACTTGCCAGTGAACCGGAAAGTAACCCGACTATTTACAAAGCATATTTACTGGCAATACAAGAAGCCAGAGACAGTATCCATATAACGTCTGCTTATTTTGTGCCTGATGCACAGATATTGAAAGCCCTGATTGCAGCGGCCAAACGCGGTGTGGACGTGAAGATCATCATGCCTGGGGTGACTGATAGCGGCCTTGTGTTTCACGCAGGCCAGTCTTTTTATGATGAGATGCTGGCTGGCGGAATCAAAGTCTATCAACTGAATACTTCTGTGTTGCATGCAAAAACCGCCGTCATCGATCAGGTATGGTCAACAGTGGGATCGACCAATATCGATACCCGCAGTTTTTTGCACAATAAAGAAGTCAATGTCGTCGTCATTGATACTGAATTTGCAGTAGCGATGGAAAATGCATTCAAAGAAGATTTGCGCCTGTCTACAGAAATTACCCTGGAAAGGTGGCAACAACGTCCGCAAATGAATAAGCTGAAAGAATGGCTGGCCAGGCGGCTTGAATACTGGCTGTGAAATGGCCTGCCATACTTAATTCGCCACATATACCTGAGTCAGCTAAATCATAGATGCTACAAATAATAGATCAATTCGTCACCTGACAGTAAATTGGGCGGACTCCAGTAAGTGTGCACTCGGTAGTTACAGCAATTATTTCTTCTTGTCAGACGCTGGTATATCTGCCAGCTTCTGCGGCGTAATTGAGATAGCCACAGGGTCACTGGCTGGGAAACTTTCATCCAGGGCCTCGTCCAGATCATCCTCTTTCTTTTCAATTACTTTTTTCTTTTCTTCTGGCTCAGGTTTAATTGGCGCTGGTTCTGGTACTGGTATTGGTTTTTCGTTTAGTTCATTGGTCATCATATTTATTCTTCAATAATTGGTAAAACTTCCCCGCATCATTTCAAGATGAGGGGAAGTACGAAACTGCAAAAACCTGGTAAAAGCCTGATTAGTTTTTTACCTTGAGATTATTGATGACGCTCTGTACACCAGAAACACTCTTGGCGACCTCAATTGCATGTGTTGCCTGCAATTCATTATCGACAAAGCCGCTCAGTTGTACTTCACCCTTGCGGGTGACTACAGCAACATCCATGCTTTTCATTTGTGTATCCTGCAGCATGGCTGTTTTGATGCCGGCGGTGATAACGCTGTCGTCAATCTTGTTACCCACGGTCTGTTTGCCTTCTTTCAGCACGAGTTTATTATCGACTTTCTTGACGCCTTCTATAGCCATCGCCACAGCGGCACTATGGTCGATTTGCGCCTGGTTGTCGGCAAAGCCACTCAGTAAAACTTCACCCTTGCGGGTTTCAATTTTTACGTCCGTACCTTTGATGATATCGTCAGACATCAGCGCAGTTTTGACCTTGGTGGTGATGACAGAGTCATCAATTTCCACGCCTATAGTAGTGGATGCATTTGTTCCAGCGCCATCTGGCCCTTTATTGCACCCTGTCAATACCAGCAGAGAGGCAGATAACAGGGGCAAGATATATTTAGTGCATTTAGTATGTAGTAAGTAGCTCATCATCATTCCTTTCTTCTTTACAGGCTCTGGCAATTAGCGTGGCAATATCTTGCCGTTGACATCAGACAAAATGATCTCTACGCGACGGTTAAACTGACGATTTTGCGCTGTATTATTTTCAGCAACAGGGAAGGCTTCGCCATACCCCTTGGTTTCAATACGATCACGTGATACGCCCATCAAGACCAGGGCACTGCGCACTGCGTTGGCACGACGTTCTGACAAATCCTGGTTGTGTGCCTGTGTGCCAGTATTGTCTGTATGTCCTTCAACCAACACTGTTCTTTGCATATTGTTTAGCAAGACAATTGCCAACTTTTGTACAGTGCGCATGCCGTCCGGGTTCAATTTGGATTGATCCACACCAAACAGCACATCTCCCAGAGTGATGACGATGCCGCGCACGGTAGTCTTGGCTTGTAAGTCTGCCAGTTGTGCTTCCAGAGCAGCATTGCGGTTTTGCATTTCCAGCGCTTTTGCCTGTTCTTCCTGTGCTTTGCGTTGTGCATCACTGGCTTCACCCTGGGCTATTTGTGCTGCCAGCCTGGCTTGCTCAGCCTGTGCCTTGGCCTGGTCAGCTTGCATTTTCGCTTTATCGGCTTCATTGGTACGTTGTTCCAGACGGATCTGGTCACGCGCTTTGGCGGCATCGGCAACACTGGCTTCTGCCTGTTTTTGCTTGGCCAACTCTTGTGCCACACCTATTTTTTGCTTGGCGATATAAGCCAGACGGTCAATTTTTTCTGAACTCTCGTTGTCTTTGGCTGCCTTATTGGCATCGTTCATTGCCACATCAGCCTGACGCATTTCCAAGGGTGCCAGAGTCTGTACATTTGGATTATTTTGTGCGGCCTGATAATCCATGCGGGTTTGATCCAGCAGGCTGGTAGTTTTTGGTGCTGTGCTGCAAGCTGAAAGCAGCATTGCTGTCATCAAGATGACCGGTGCAAATATTTTCTTATTCATGATTTTTCCTTAAAATTTCAATTTCAACCTCTGCAGTAGAGGTGCTAACGAAAGTTTTTTTTACTTGCTTTGTTCGTATTGTTTATTGTTTGTTATTAGCGCGTTGCAACTCTTCACGCAAAACACGAATATCGTCTTGCAATGCGTTAGCCGCTTTCTCTGCCTTTGCAGAATTGGCTTTGGCCTGCGCCAGTTTGGCATCAGCTTGAGCCTGAGTTGCCAGGTCATTGGCCAGCTTGTAGTCTTTGTCTTGCATGGCCTTGTTTGCCAATGCCATTTTTTGACGCGCAGAACTCATTTCTACTGGAGCAAATTCACTGCCGCCAGCTACGGTGGCGTTATCGACTGCTTCTTTAGAGACGGCGACTTCTGCCGTCGCGGGTGTTTTCATGCTGCTGGCACAACCCATCATCACTACCATGCTTACACTGCATACGACCAAAAGACCAGTTTTCGAGTTCTTGTTCATTTTTTTTCTCCAGTAGATAAGTATCTGTACCCTCGCAAGCCACATTTATTGTGATCTTCGCCGCCTTTATACCGCTGGTCGTAAGACTGGGTCTGTTCGTTGCCGCACACTTCCGACAAGGGTCAAGGACGCGCGATCCAATGCTCTGCGCAGGGTGCTGTGAGACGCTTGTATCAGGAGTGTATGTACGCTAACGAACTTACACGCCAGTGCTGATGTTTTATTATCAAGGCACAGCCGCTCTCATAGGTCATACCGTCGTTTTTTGCATACTGAAAATCCATACATGCAAACATGGTCTAAGGCGTGGCAGCGACGACCAATCACTACGGTCACTGACAAATCCCAATAAAAGAAAGAAGTGTGCGATTTGAAATCAGCCAAAGATATGCTGTCATCCAGCCTGCATCAGCTCAAAAATGTCTTGAAAAACAGCCAGATACGTTTGCGCGCCTATGTTGCCCAAGCTGGTGCAGAACTACCTTTACGTGCCGACTTGTACAGCGCCCTGCAAATGGAGCAGCATGGCCGCATACTGGCGAACAGTCATAAACTGAGTTCGATCTTTGGCCAGGATCAACTGCTCTCGCGTCTGGCAGATAATCAGGACGTGATCATGAATGCCTGCACCTTGCTGACGGAAGCCATCAAGGATGGCCGGCCAGTGACGCCAGCTGCGGCATGGCTGCTGGATAATTACTATCTGATAGAAGAACAGATACGGACAGCCAAGCGTCATCTGCCGAAAGATTACAGCAAGGAATTACCAAGATTGCTGCGCGGCAGCTCAGCTGGACGCCCCCGGGTATATGACATTGCACTGGAAACTATTTCACATGGGGATGGCAGGGTTGATCCTGAAAACCTGAGCCGTTTCATCAGCGCTTATCAATTGGTATCCGTATTGAAACTGGGCGAGCTGTGGGCCATACCCATCATGCTGCGCCTTGCGCTGATAGAAAACCTGCGCAGGGTCGCCACCAATCTGACGACAACCCATAATCATCGCAACCTGGCCGCCAAATGGGCAGAGGAGATGGCAGAGACTGCCGAGAAAGATCCCAGCAATCTGATCTTGCTGGTGGCCGACATGTCGCGCTCACAACCACCGCTGGACAGCTCCTTCGTGGCGGAAATGCTCAGACGCTTGCAAGGTCAGGGGCCTGCTCTGGCACTACCTTTGAACTGGCTTTCGCAGCGCCTGGCAGAGACCGGGCAAACCATAGAACATCTGGTACATCTGGATTCGCAGCAACAGGCCGCTGATCAGATTTCTATCAGCAACAGCATAGGTAGCCTGCGTTTGCTGACATCCATGGACTGGCGCGAATTTGTAGAAAACATGAGTGTGGTTGATCGTTGCCTGCGCGATGATCCGACTGGTATCTATGGCAGCATGGATTTCGCTACGCGTGATCTGTATCGCCATGCGGTTGAAAAAATTGCCAAGTGCAGTAGTTTTTCTGAAGCCGATGTAGCTCACAATGCCTTGCGCTTTGCGCGTGAAGCAGCCAACAAGCTTGGCCAAACTGCGCGCAGTGCTCATATAGGCTATTTCCTGATAGGAAAAGGCCGGGCCGAGCTGGAGCGTTCAACCGCGATGCAACACAGCTTCCCTGAATCTGTCAAACGAGCCGGGCGTGAATCAGCCTTGAGTATTTATCTGGGCAGCATCACTATCCTGAGTCTGTTGAGCACTGGATTATTCCTGCAACAGGCCAGACATACTGCCATCAATCCTTATTTACTGGCTTGTTTCATCGTCGTCAGCCTGATTGCCAGCAGTCAGTTTGCCTTGTCCATGGTGAATTGGCTGGTGACCTGCATTGCCCTGCCCCGCCCTTTGCCACGCATGGATTTTTCATTAGGAATACCGCTGGAAGCCAGTACTCTGGTCGTGGTACCTACCATGCTGTTCAACACGCATAACATCGATGCTTTATGCGAAGCCATGGAAGTGCGCTTTCTTGCGAACAATGATGCCAATCTGCGCTTTTGCCTGCTGACTGATTTTGCCGACGCCGATCAGGAACAACTGCCAACAGATGAAGCCTTGCTGGCCCACATTGCCAGCAGCATCGAAGTATTGAATAAGAAATATCCGCGCCCGAATGGCGATCATTTCCTGGTCATGCACAGACCCAGGGTATGGAATGCGCAAGAAAAAACCTGGATGGCATATGAACGCAAACGCGGCAAACTGGGCGCGTTGAATGCCTACTTGCGTGTTAAAGGTGCGGAAGCATTCATGCGTATCATCGGCAATGCGGCCGGCCTGGAACACATGAAATATGTCATTACATTGGACACTGACACTGAATTACCACGCGATACGGCACGTAAATTCATCGCCACGATGGCGCATCCGCTGAATCGTGCCCACTACGATGAGGGCCTGAAAAGAGTCACCGAAGGTTATGGCATCCTGCAACCGCGCGTAGCAGTCGGCCTGCCTGGCAGCGATGCCTCTTTCTATGAATTGCTCTGTGGTGGTGAAGCTGGCATAGATCCTTACACACGCAGCGTATCTGATGTGTACCAGGATGTGTTCGATGAAGGTTCCTTCATAGGTAAGGGCATTTATGATATCGATGTGTTTGAGCAAGCCCTGAAAAACCGCATGCCGGAAAACCGCATACTCAGCCACGATTTACTGGAAGGCTGCTATGCCCGTGCCGGTCTGTTAAGTGACGTGCAACTGTATGAAGAATATCCTTCCAGCTATCTGGCGGACATACGCCGTCGCCACCGCTGGATACGCGGTGACTGGCAGATAGCTTCATGGTTGTTACCCAAAGTACCTGGCCCAAAGGATGAAACCAGCGGGCAATCCAGTCAACTTGGTAATTCCTTGTCTTTGCTGTCGCGTTGGAAGTTGCTGGATAATCTGCGCCGCAGCATGGTGCCGCTGGCTCTCACAGCCTTTTTACTGATCGCCTGGAGCAGCTTGCCAAACGCCTGGTTCTGGACGGCAGCAGCTATTGGTTTTTTGCTGATTCCCGCTGCCAGCGCATTTTTTTGGAGCCTGAGTAAAAAGCCAGAGGATGTTTTTTTTCGTCAGCATCTGCTGTCCTTGTTGCGCTCCAGTAGCCAGCATTTCGTCCATGCGTCCCTGAGCCTGATTTTTCTACCGTATGAAGCATGGATCAACCTTGATGCGATACTGCGCACCCAATGGCGCATACTGATTTCGCGCAGACGTTTGCTGGAGTGGAATCCATCCACGCTCAGTAATCATCAGTTCACGAATAGCCTGTGGAATAATATCCGCAGCATGTGGATAGCCCCGGCGTTTTCCATTGCTACGTTCGGCCTCCTGCGGTATATCAATCCGCTTGCCTTGCAGGCAGCAGCGCCAATATTATTGCTTTGGTTTATTTCACCACTCATCGCATATCAGATGAGCCGTGCCAAGCAAAGACGTGAATCACAGTTAAGTGCCGCTCAAGTAGAGTTCTTGCAAGCTACAGCCCGCAAGACCTGGTTGTTTTTTGAAACTTATGTCGGCCCCGAAGATAACTGGCTGCCGCCGGACAATGTGCAGTTCCAGCCTGTAGGCGTGGTTGCACACCGCACTTCGCCGACGAATATAGGCTTGTCCCTGCTGGCCAATCTGGCAGCCTATGACTTTGGTTATATCCCCGCCGGGCAGCTTTTACAACGCACGCAAAACACCTACACCAGCCTGGCCAGGCTGGAACGTTATCAAGACCATTTTTACAACTGGTATGACACTAAAAGCCTGCAACCTTTACAGCCTTTATATGTCTCAACTGTGGACAGTGGGAATCTCGCCGGTCATTTACTGACACTGCGGCCAGGCTTGAGCGAATTAATTGACGCGCCAATTTGTCAACCCAGGCTGTTTTGTGGTTTGCATGATACTTATCTGCTGCTACGCAAATCTGTGGGCAGCAATATCGCACACAGGTTGGCAGAATTTGAAACTGACCTGGATGTACTGTGCCTGGGTGCACCAAAATCCTTGATCGTCGTCTATGATTGCCTGAAGCGATTGACGCATCAGGCAGATGCCTATTTGTCGAGCGTGACTGTGACTGCCGACAACGCCAGCCATATCTGGGCAAGCGCCCTGAGCAGACAAACCCATGCACAACTGGAAGAATTGCTTTACCTGGCACCATGGCTGAGCCTGCCTGACCCTGCCAACTGGATACATGCGTTTCCTTTGCTCGATAGCATACCAAGTTTGCAGGGACTGGCAAAATTGGCCTATGGGTATGTCTCCCCCAAGGAAGATGGCCTCTCGCTTGATCAGGCTAAACAAATAGAAAAACACAATACTGACCTGGTGGCATTGTTGATGACAGCCAGCAAACGCGCTACTGACCGTATCCTGCAGATTGAGCAACTGGTCATGCAAACCAGCGAATTTGCCAGGATGGAGTATGAATTCCTCTATGATGCCAACACGCACTTGCTGACCATAGGCTATAACGTCAACGAACGCAGGCGTGATAACGCCAGCTATGATTTGCTGGCGTCAGAAGCCAGACTGGCTACTTTTATCGCTATCGCCCAAGGACAGATCCCGCAGGAAAGCTGGTTCGCATTAGGACGCCAGTTGACCATTGCAGGTGGTGAGCCGATACTGCTGTCCTGGAGTGGCTCGATGTTTGAATATCTGATGCCCTTGTTGGTCATGCCAAATTTCCAGAACACCTTGCTGGATCAGACTTACCGGTCCGTCGTACAACGCCAGATAGAGTATGGGCAGCAACGCGGCGTAGCCTGGGGTATTTCCGAATCAGGCTACAACACTTTCGATGCCCATCTGAATTATCAGTACCGTGCCTTTGGGGTTCCTGGTATTGGCTTTAAACGGGGCCTGGGTGATGATCTGGTGATTGCGCCTTATGCTTCCATGATGGCCTTGATGGTTGCGCCTGAACAAGCCTGCAGCAACCTGGAACAATTATCAGCTCAAGGCTTTGAAGGAATGTATGGTTTCTTCGAGGCGATTGATTACACTCCGTCTCGTTTGCCGCGCGGGCAGACGCATGCACTGATACGCTCTTTCATGGTCCATCACCAGGGCATGGGTTTCTTGTCATTGGCTTATCTGCTGCTCGACCAGCCTTTGCAAAAACGCTTTGAATCTGACCCGCTATTCCAGGCCACCATGTCACTGCTGCATGAGCGCGTGCCCAAAGCCAGTGCCGTGTATTCCAATACCACCGAGTTGGCTGACATACGCAACGCCAGCGGTGATCAGGAAATCCCCTTACGTGTCTTGCATCATGTGAATACCCGCACCCCGGAAGTGCAATTGCTGTCAAATGGCCGTTATCATGTGATGATCAGTAGCGTGGGCGGCAGCTATAGCCGCTGGAATGACCTGGCTGTCACCCGCTGGAATGAAGACAGCACCCGCGATCACTGGGGTACCTTCTGCTATGTGCGTGACGTCAATAGCGGACGTTACTGGTCAACCGCATTCCAGCCTTGCCTGGTCAACTCCCCTACCTATGAAGTGATCTTTTCTGAAGGACGGGCAGAATTCCGCCGGAGTGACAATAATCTCGACATGCATACCGAGATCGTGGTCTCGCCGGAAGACGATATAGAATTACGCCGCACCCGCATCGTCAATCGCTCACGCCATCGCCGCACCATAGATTTCACCAGCTATGCTGAAGTAGTGCTGGCGCCCGCAGCCGCGGATGCCATGCACCCGGCGTTCAGCAAGCTGTTTGTTGAAACAGAAATCCTGGACGAGCAGCATGCGATTTTGTGTACCCGCCGCCCGCGATCTGTCGATGAAAAAATACCCAGCATGTTCCATCTGATGGCCTTGCATGGTGCCAGCATGGAAAGTGTTTCTTATGAAACCGACAGAGCCCGGTTCATAGGGCGCGGCAATACACTGGAAGCCCCGGCCGCCATGCGTGTCAGCCGTTTGTCAGACAGCCAGGGTTCGGTACTCGACCCGGTAGTCGCCATACGCTATCAAATTACGCTGGAACCAGAACAGGCAGCCACGCTGGATGTAGTCACCGGCGTTGCAGAAAACCGTGAACTCTGTCTGGCGATGATAGATAAATACCAGGACAAGCATCTGGCTGACCGGGTCATCGAGCTTTCCTGGACGCATAGCCAGGTGGTATTACGTCAGCTAAATATCAGTGAAGCCGATGCGCAGTTGTATGGGCGTCTGGCTAATTCCGTCATCTATATGAATCCGCTACTGCGTGCCGATGCCAGTATGCTTAGCCGCAATCACCGTGGGCAATCTGGCTTGTGGGGTTATGCCATATCTGGTGATTTGCCGATAGTGCTGCTGCAAATCAATCATCAGGATCATATAGAGCTGGTCAGGCAACTGGTGCAGGCACATGCCTATTGGCGCTCCAAGGGTCTGGCAGTGGATCTGGTGATCTGGAATGAAGACCATGCCACTTACCGCCAGGCCCTGCAGGAACAAATCATGGGCATGATCTCTTCTGTCATCGGCACCCATGCCATAGAGCGACCAGGTGGTATCTTTGTCAGGATGGCAGAGCAGATTTCGCCGGAAGACAAAATCCTGTTCCAGGCAGTGGCCAGGGTAATATTGAATGATCATCGAGGCAGTTTGCTGGAGCAATTGAACCGGCGCGACCTGGTAGAACTGCGGGCACCCAAGCTGTTGCCGGCCAAACAGATGTATCAACAAACCGGCTATCAGTCACTGACCAGTAACAAGCTCAGTCATCCACCTGAAAAACTGCAGAGTTTCAACGGCATAGGCGGGTTTTCTGAAGACGGCCGCGAATATGTCATCACCACCAGGGAAGGACAAGTAACCCCTGCACCCTGGGTTAACGTACTGGCCAACCCGCATTTTGGCAGTGTGATTTCTGAAAGTGGACAAGCCTACACCTGGGCTGAAAACGCCCATGAATTCCGCCTGACACCATGGAATAATGACCCTGTCTGCGATAGTAGCGGTGAAGCATTTTATATACGCGATGAAGACACTGGTGCCTTTTGGTCACCCACGGCCCTGCCCTGCCGTGGCAGCGGTGACTATGTCACGCGTCACGGTTTTGGCTATAGCGTGTTCACACACCTGGAACAAGGCATACGTACTGAGTTGACGGTGTTTGTCAGCATAGATACTGCAGCCAAATATTCTATACTGCGTGTCATAAATGAATCGGACGAGCAAAGAAAATTGTCGGCTACCGGTTATGTGGAATGGGTATTGGGTGATTTACGACCAAAATCCCTGATGCATATCGCCACGGAAATTGACCCGGCCAGTGGCTGCCTGCTGGCACGCAACCCGTACAATACCGAATTCCCTGGGCGCAGGGCTTTCTTTGACCTTGATGGTGGTAATCGTAGTGTCAGTGGCGACCGCAATGAGTTCATAGGCCGCAACGGCAGTTTGCGTAACCCGGCCGCCATGGAAAGACAACGCCTGTCAGGAAAAACCGGAGCAGGCCTGGATCCCTGCACAGCTTTGCAGCAAGAATTTGAACTTAGTCCAGGGCAAGAAAAATGTCTGGTATTTGTGCTGGGTATGGCAATGGCAGATCATGGCAATATCACGCAATTCATACAACAGCACAGAGGCATTGCTGCAGCTGAGCAGGCACTGAATAAAGTCCATGAATACTGGCGCAACACTTTGGGTACAGTACAGGTTACTACGCCCGACCAGGATTTGAACCTGCTGGCAAATGGCTGGCTGCTGTATCAAACCATCGCCTGTCGCCTGTGGGCGCGTAGCGGTTATTACCAGTCTGGTGGTGCTTTTGGTTTCCGCGACCAGCTACAGGACAGCATGGCCCTGGTGCATACGGGTCAAACCTTGGCGCGTGAACAAATACTCTTATCTGCCACCCATCAATTTTTTGAAGGCGATGTGCAACACTGGTGGCATCCACCAGTTGGCCGTGGTGTACGCACCCATTGCTCTGACGATTATTTATGGCTGCCCCTGGCCGTGGCACGCTATGTGAACAGTAGCGGTGACCTTGGTATTCTTGATGAAGAACTGCATTACCTGGAAGGGCGTGCAGTTAATCAGGAAGAAGATTCATACTACGATTTGCCTGCCAGATCGGGGCAAACGGGTAGCTTGTATCAACATTGCGTCAAAGCGATAGAACATGGTTTGAGGTTTGGTAGCCATGGCTTGCCCTTGATCGGTTCCTGCGACTGGAACGACGGCATGGACAAGGTTGGCCATCTGGGTAAAGGTGAAAGCGTCTGGCTGGCTTTCTTCCTGCATCAGGTTTTGACAAAATTTTCGGTGATAGCGCTGAACCGTAACGACAAAGAGTTTTCAGCTCATTGCCTGAGTCAGGCAACTCAGTTATCTAAAAATATTGATGCCAATGCCTGGGATGGTGCCTGGTACAGACGGGCTTATTTTGATGATGGCGGCGCACTGGGCTCGGCACAAAATGCTGAATGCCAGATAGATTCGATATCACAAAGCTGGGCCATACTGTCTGCTGCAGCCAGCCCGCAAAGGGCAACACAGGCCATGCAGTCTCTGGATAAGCGCCTGATGCGGCGCGACAAGCAGATCATACAATTACTCGATCCTGCCTTTGATTGCTCAGGACAAAACCCCGGCTATATCCGTGGTTATGTGCCAGGCGTACGCGAGAATGGCGGGCAATACACCCATGCTGCCATCTGGACTGGCATGGCATTCGCCAAAATGGGCGATGCCGCCCGTGCCTGGGAAGCATTTGACATGATCAACCCCATACATCATGGCAACTCTCCAGATACCATCGCCCGCTACAAGGTCGAACCCTATGTCATCTGTGCCGACGTATATGCAGTCGAACCGCATACAGGACGCGGTGGCTGGAGCTGGTACACAGGTTCGGCGGGCTGGATGTATACCTTCATGATGGAGTCATTGCTGGGATTGAAACGCGAAGGCAAACACCTGAGCCTGACACCATGCGTCCCCGCAGGGTGGACCAGCTTCAGCCTGCGCTACCAGCATCTGAGCAGCACCTACCTGATCACCGTCAAGCTCAGGGATGTGGCTTATGGACAAAGCCTGTTGTTTATTGATGATATCGCCATGGGTAGCTTATTGATTCCTCTGATGGATGATCAGCGTGAACATGTGGTGGAACTCAACTATGTGCAGCCGGTTCCAAAGTAATCTAACCGCGACTTGAGGAAAATCATTCAGTCGGCTGCTTAGTCTTTTCCAAAGCTGATCACCATGTAAAAACCCGCCGTCGCTTTTGCGAGAGCGGGTTTTTACATGGGTGAAAGTGCACATGATCTTCCCAAAAATTTTCGGGCATCGCCGATTGAATATTGGCAGCCACGCTGGAATCGCTTAAACACAGGAGTTGATTTTAATAACGGTGTTTAATGCAGAGCTTCCTTGATTGTCGGGCACACCAGGAGCGGCTCTAGCCGCGAACATCTGGCCGTGTCGTACATTCGCGGCTAAAGCCGCTCCTGCAATATAGGGCCATGCGCATAATTGAAGCAATGAATGGAAATTAACAGAAGGTGGCTTGACAAGACTCATCACAAATGGCGCGACGACAATCGCTTTTTCGACGCAATGATTTTCACTGCTACTGATGGGTTCTGATAGCAGGCACAAGAAAAGGCCAGATACTTTTCAGCATCTGGCCTTTCTCACTTGAATCTACTGATAACTATTTTTACTGCCTGGGTTCGCCGTTACGGTTCACGGCAATGGTAGATCCCGGAGGAGAACTCATCTGTACGTGATGCTCGATGCCACGGTAATTATAGGTCACGTCCCAGTATTGCGGTGTCGTGTTAGCAGTAGTCTGGCAACGGCGCACATCGCGCTCGTAGGTACCACCGTTACTGCGTCCTGCATTGGCACCCAGTGCACCACCAGCTACCGCACCACCGGCAGTTGCCAGATCACGCCCGGTACCACCCCCAACCTGATGGCCCAGGATACCACCTATCAAGGCACCGGCAATCGCGCCACCAACATTTGGTTCGCTGCGTTCAGATTGAACTTGCTGGCGCTCTATCCAGCAACGCTCATTTGGGGGGCCGACCACTGCGCGTACTGAAGTCACAGGTGCGTCATACACACCTTCATTGGGACGGCGACGGTAATCATAATTTGGTGAACTCAAAGGCGCTTCTATTTCATTATCATAACGACGCCTGTTACTGATAGGGCGAACTGAAGAAACACGGTTATTCATGCCCATACCTGACAGAGTATCGTAACTACCCCTGCTCAAAATCATGCAGCGACCGCCGAAATTGGCGTCATCACAAACTTCCCAGCGGCCAGAGGTAACCACGACTGACGAAGCCAGATCATTGAAGCCGCTATTGCGGAAATTGTTTTGTTGCACATTGGTACTAAAGGTGCGCCCGCGAAAGCCTTCGCCTTCATAGAACACAATTTGCGCACTCGCATGAGCGACCAATAACAGGCTGGACACACCAAAGATGAATTTTAATTGTTGTTTCATTTGTTTCTCCAAGGTTGAAATCTGAACAAAGCTATGGCAGATGGTTTAGTCCGCCATTCAGACTTAGCAAGAGAGCCAGTATGAACGACATATCCATACCGGGGCACCATGAATCATAGCATCACATTTTTCACAAATCCCTTCTGTACGCTGCCACACATAAATTTATAGCACTTTATGAGCTAGATTCAAAACAGATCCAGATAGATTTATTAGAGGCAAGTTTTATGACCACTAACTTCTAAAAGTTCTTAGTGGAATTATTCTATTAAGCGCTACCGCAGCTCGCCATGTACGTCAGCGCACATTCATTTTCGGCAATGCGGCGTATAAATTCTCATGTCCCTGGCTTCATACCTTTGCTAACTTGACCTCACTCAGTCATTCAGGAGAATCAAAATGAAACTCACGCCCCTTAATGAAAAAATGGAGCAATGCCTTGCCAACTGTCTGGCGTGTCATCGCGTTTGCACGACCACTGCTGCCCACGTCATGCATGGCGACAGCAACCATAGTGAAGTACTACACCTTGTCAGTCTGCTTGACTGCGCCCAGATTTGTCTGGTACATGCTGATTTCATGGCGCGTCGTTCGCCGCACCACATGCATCTGGCCAGAGAATGTGCAGAAATTTGCCTGTCTTGTGCCACTTTTTGCGAAGCCCATAGCGATGCCGACGGCATGATGAGCGAGTGCGCAAAAGCCTGCCGCGCTTGCGCAGATAGTTGCACTGAGATGTAACTCTGGCTTTTCAGATAGTGCGTTGAACAAGCATTGCAGTCTGCAAAAAACTGAGAGGAAAAAATCCTGATCATGTCGCGCCTTTCAGGCTGAAGCCAGTGACAGTACGCATTGATCTTGCACTGAAAAAGTTCAATAGTTTGTCATTGTTTGTCATAGCGCAAAACATGCACCTGCTTGCGTGTCAGCATGGAAATATATCAATACAAATTAAAAACGAAACACGTTAATACAGTTTAAGGAAATCATGACTATCAATACAAAAGCATATCTGATCGGCGGTGGCATTGGCTCACTGGCAGCTGCCGCATTCATGATACGCGATGGAAAAATCAAGGGCGACAATATTTCCATCTTCGAGGCAAGCTCCCTCATCGGTGGCAGTCTGGATGGTGCTGGCAATCCCGACCAGGGATATTCATTGCGCGGTGGCCGCATGCTGACGACCGACAATTATGAATGCACCTGGGATTTGTTCAAATCCATCCCTTCATTGCATAATCCGGGAAGGTCAGTATTTGAAGAAACGGTAGAGTTCAATGAGCACTACAAATCCAACTCCAAAGCCAGACTGGTAGACAAGCGCCGCGCCAAGGTGCCGGTATCGTCCATGGGGTTCTCCATGCAAGACCGCATGGAATTGCTCAAGCTCAGCCAGGCAGATGAGGCAGAGATGGGCAACAGCACGATTACTGACTGGTTGTCGCCCTCTTTCTTTGAGACTGAATTCTGGTTCATGTGGGCCACCACGTTTGCTTTCCAGCCCTGGCACAGCGCTGTCGAGTTCAAACGTTATCTGCACAGATTCATGATGGAATTTTCGCGCATAGAAACGCTGGCTGGCGTCAAACGCACCATCTACAACCAGTATGATTCGCTGGTATTGCCGTTGCAAACCTGGCTGAAACAAAATGGCGTGCAATTCATCACGAATTGCCAGGTGCAAAAACTGACGCACACTGTGATCAATGAACAATTCCAGGTCACTGGCCTGGAATGTCTGCGTGATGGCATAGCAGAAAGCATCGCCATTGCTGACGGCGATCTGGTTTTCCTGCAAAACGGCTCCATGACAGATGCATCAAGCCTGGGTTCCATGAGCAGCGCGCCGGAAAAACGCAGCAAGCTTGACAGTTGCGGCTGGCGCTTGTGGGAACAGCTTGCGGCTGAAAGACCCAACATGGGTAATCCGGCAGCCTTCAATACCTGTATTGCACAGTCATGGTGGGAATCTTTCACGGTCACGCTCAAAGATCCGCGTTTCTTTGATCTGATGCAAAAGTTCAGTGGCAATGAAGCTGGTACCGGTGGCCTGGTGACTTTCAAGGATTCCAACTGGTTGATGTCCATCGTGCTGGCACACCAGCCGCATTTCATTAACCAGCCTGCTGATGTCCAGGTATTTTGGGGGTATGCACTCTACCCTGACCGCATCGGTGACTACGTGGCGAAACCCATGAGCGAATGCAGCGGCGCAGAAATCCTGGAAGAATTGTTGGGTCACCTGCGCTTCGATGCCGAAGTCTTTGATAACGCAAATTGCATCCCTTGCCGCATGCCTTACATCACCAGTATGTTCATGCCCCGTGCTGTTGGCGACCGGCCCTTGCCCGTGCCGCCGGGTACAAAAAACTTTGCTTTCATCAGCCAGTTTGTCGAAGTGCCGGATGATGTTGTCTTCACTGTGGAATATTCAGTGCGTGCTGCACAGATGGCAGTGTATCAGTTGCTGGGTGTGAGCCGTGAAGTGCCGCCAATTACGGCCCATGACAAATCCCTGGGTACGAAGTTTGAAGCACTGGTCAAGGCGTTTAAATAAGTTTATGCACAATGCAGTTTGTCCATCTGGACGCTGCATTGCGTCTATAAATTTTCTGCATTTATCTTGATAGACCGCCTGATCAAGACTCAGGATGTTCTTTCTTAAAACGTTGATTTGCTTCGTCCAGATGCTGTATCAGCACATGCGAAATGATATTGACCCCAATTCCACCGAACATGGCTGGCAAGAGATACAGTGCCAACGAAATCTCAGAAACAAATATCGTGTCATCCGCAAGCGATGGGGACATCTTTGCGGCGGCTGAAAGTACCTTGAGAAAATAAACATCCAGACCTGCTATAGCCACCAGTGCAAAGCCAAAAATCAAAGTGGTTTTCTTGGAGATAGCTCTTTTCAATATCAGGAAACTGTATATCCCGAAAGGCAGGACAAATGAAACTATCATCATCAACCAAAACTTCAATTCTGAGAATATCGTATTTTCCACGCATGCATCCTTAAAAACAAGTTTTTGACCGAAACTCACCTGGTCGCCGGAATATTATTAACCCAATGGATGCCCGCTTAAGTAACGTATTCTCTCACTTTGGTAACGAATTGAATTCCGCCTTGAATAGACAGCGTGTTTTCCGATAGTATAGTTTCAACCAGAACTTATTTCCCGGGAGAACTATCGGGATTTACTCCTGTCCCACTATTCAAGTCCTTGCAGGGATGCCTGCTCTCTATTCTCAGCAGACTATCGTTGACATTGCTGCTCGCATCGGCAACTATTATCAGCAACGATTGAAACAGTCGTACAGTTGTTAAGTCTCAGCTTAAGTGCTTCGTAAAGTCTCACGAAATAAACCTGCACAACTCATTTGATGATGTTCCTGGCAGATATCGCCTGAGTGCAGGGAGTTTTCTGCAAGATGCGCATGAATACCAATTAATTTGCTATTCGTTTTAGTACTGACAGTGTGAAGGCATTAAGATGACATCAAGAATCGTCAATTGGAAATCGGCAACTGCCGTACTGGTAGTAATCGCTGTCGCAGCGGGTGGCTGGTGGTATTACCACCGCACTGATGCCAGTGCGCCAGCTGAGGCAGGCAATGGCCCTTCAGGAAATTCAGGGAATTCAGGTAAGCGAGGTGGCGGACGTGATGGCGGCAACAAAGTGCAGCCCGTATCAGTTGTCCCTGCACAAAAACGTGACATACGCCTCATCGTCACCGCGATAGGCAATATCGCTGCCGCGAATACTGCCATTGTGCGCACCAAGGCAGATGGCGAACTCAAAGCGATTTATTTCAAGGAAGGCCAGGCTGTGCAGGCCGGACAGTTACTGGCGCAGATAGACCCCAAGCCTTTCCAGATTGCCTTGTCACTGGCACAGGGTACGCTGGCGCGTGACCAGGCGCAGTTAAAAAATGCCGAGCTGGATTACCAGCGTTACAAAGACCTGGTCGAGAAACAGGCCGCCCCCAAACAGCAAATGGATACGCAGGAAGCACTGGTACAGCAATTGCACGGCACCATCCTGTCTGACCAGGCCTCAGTAGACAATGCCAAACTGCAGTTGAGTTATACCCGCGTAACAGCCCCCATCTCTGGCCTGGCTGGTTTGAAGCAGGCTGACCTGGGCAATATCGTGCACAGCTCGGACACCAATGGACTGGTATCGATTACGCAAACCCAGCCGGTTGCGATTGTATTTGCCATCCCCGATGTACGCCTCGATAAATTGCGCCAACAAATGAAGAACGACGTGCCTTTGCGGGTGGAAGCATGGGACAGGGAGCAAAAAAATATCCTGGCAGAAGGCAGTGTCGCCAATACCGATAACAGCATAGATTTGACGACGGGCACGATCAAGGTCAAGGCTCTGTTCCCGAACAAGGACAATGGCCTGTTCCCCAACCAGTTTGTCAATGTGCGTCTCCAGCTCGATACCATGAAAGATGCGCTGGCAGTGCCTGTTGCATCGGTACAGCGCGGCACGGTAGGTAATTTTGTGTATGTCGTTGGTGAAGGCGGCGTAGTCACCCTGAAGCCAGTCACCACGCTGGCGACCGATGGTGACTGGGTGGCCGTCAAGGCTGAACTCAGGCCTGGTGACCAGTTGGTGACCGATGGCGCAGACCGTTTACGTGATGGCGGCAAGGTGGAAGTCATAGCGGCGTCAGCCAGACCTGGCGGCAGTGACGAACCTCGTGGTGGCAAGCGGCGTAAAGGAGGTGGCGCTTCTGCTTCAGCACCAGCACCAGTAGCGGCATCAGCTCCCGTCCCTGCCTCCGCAGCAGAAACCAGGAAATAAGGGCGTTTAGCTCATCACACCATGGCTACCCTGAACCCCTCACGTCTGTTTATTGAAAGACCGGTCGCGACTTCGCTGATGATGCTGGCGATTTTGCTGGCCGGTTTGCTGGCTTACCGCCTGTTACCTATCGCGGCATTGCCAGAAGTCGATTACCCCACCATACAGGTGACCACGCTTTACCCCGGCGCCAGCCCGGATGTCATGACATCGTCGGTCACGGCACCGCTGGAACGCCAGTTTGGACAAATGCCGGGCCTGGCGCAAATGTCGTCGACCAGTTCTGGCGGTGCATCTGTGATTACCCTGCGGTTCGAGTTGAGTCTGTCACTCGATGTTGCCGAGCAAGAAGTGCAGGCAGCCATCAATGCAGGCAGTAATCTGTTGCCCAGTGATTTGCCGATGCCGCCGGTATATAGCAAGGTCAATCCTGCGGATGCACCGGTGTTGACGATTGCGGTTTCATCGACCACCCTGCCCGTGATACGCATACATGATCTGGTCGAGAGCCGTCTGGCGCAAAAAATCTCACAGGTGCGTGGCGTCGGCCTGGTCAGTATTGCGGGCGGGCGCAGGCCAGCTGTCAGGATACAGGCCAACCCTACTGCACTAGCCAATCTTGGTCTCTCGCTGGATGATTTGCGCACTGCCATAGGTAGCGCCAATGTGAACCAGGCCAAGGGCAGTTTCGATGGCCCGCTACGTGCATCAACCATCGATGCGAATGACCAGATGAAAAGCGCGGCAGAATATGCCAACCTGATCTTTGCCTACAAGAACGGTAATCCCATACGCCTGCGTGATGTTGCTACCATGGTCGATGATGCAGAGAACATGCGCCTGGCGGCATGGGCTGACAGGGCCCCGGCTGTTATTCTCAATGTGCAGCGCCAGCCTGGTGCGAATGTGATACAGACAGTAGACCGCGTGAAAGCCTTGCTGCCCAGTTTGCAGGCAGCCATGCCGGGCTCTGTCGATGTGCGGGTACTGAGCGACAGGACAACGACTATACGCGCCTCAGTCGACGATGTGCAGATCGAACTACTGCTGGCCATAGGCCTGGTGGTATTCGTCATCTTTGTGTTCTTGCGCAGCGTGCCTGCGACCATCATCCCCAGTGTTGCCGTACCTTTGTCGCTGGTAGGCACATTTGGTGTCATGTACATGGTAGGTTTTTCCCTGAATAACCTGACGCTGATGGCGCTGGTGATATCGAC
>JAZJXP010000005.1:0-87507 GCA_040390835.1 Pseudomonadota bacterium | reverse complement strand
AGTCCAGCTTGGGGCCGAGCAGCGGTGACTCTTTTGGCTCAGAGGCTTGGCGGAGTGGCGTACCGGTTGCTACTACTGCGACCGGAGGGTTCGCGGATGCCGAGCGACATGAACCTGCTGCGCGGTTTGGTAGCGCTGATGGCGCTGGTGATATCGACGGGCTTTGTGGTTGATGATGCGATAGTCATGATAGAAAACATCGCCCGTTATGTGGAAGAAGGCGAAACCCCGATGGCAGCAGCGCTGAAGGGGTCACAACAAATCGGCTTCACCATCATTTCCCTCACGGTTTCCCTGATCGCAGTATTGATACCACTGCTGTTCATGGGCGATGTGGTGGGCCGCCTGTTCCATGAATTTGCGATTACCCTGGCTGTCTCGATATTGATTTCTGCCTTCGTGTCACTGACGCTGACGCCGATGATGTGCGCCCGTCTTTTGCATCATGAAAAAGAAGAAGACTTTGGCCCGGTCAAACGTGCCGTGGGACGGATGTTTGAACGGACCATTGCAGGCTATGGCCGCATGCTGACCTGGGTACTGGACAGGCAAAAAACTACCATGCTGGTGTTTGTGGCGACACTGGCACTCACTGGTTTGCTGTATATCTTTGTCCCCAAGGGTTTCTTTCCTGTGCAGGATACTGGCCAGATACAGGCAATTACCGAGGCAGCGCAATCTACTTCATTCGCTGCCATGGCTGAACACCAGCAAGCACTGGCCAGCGTAATTTTGACTGATCCGGCGGTGGAAAGCGTGTCGTCCTTCATCGGTGTGGATGGCGCAAATGCGACCCTGAATGCAGGCCGCATGCTGATCGTGCTGAAACCCCTGAATGTACGCGTGATATCGGCTACCCTGGTGGCAAGACGCCTCAGTGACCTGACACGCAAGGTGCCAGGCATCGCCATCTACATGCAGGCAGTGCAGGATCTAACCATAGAAGACAGGATAGCCAAGACGCAGTACCAGTTCATGCTGAGTTCACCCGATATTGCTGAACTGTCACGCGCTACCTCTGCGCTGCTGGAACGTTTGCGCAAGCTGCCGCAACTGGCCGATGTCGCCAGTGATCAGCAAGAGCTGGGCCTGCAAGCTTATGTGGATATAGACAGAGATGCCGCAGGCCGTTTTGGCGTGAGTGTCGCAGCAATCGACAACTCGCTATACAACGCCTTTGGCCAGCGCCTGATCTCGACGATTTTCACTCAAAGTAATCAATACCGGGTAGTACTTGAAGTGGCACCGCAATACAAAGTGGGCACGGATGCCTTGAATAACCTGTATGTGCCGGGCACGAATGGTGTTCAGGTGCCGCTGTCTTCAATCGCCAAAGTGGTGGAAAGGATAGCCCCGCTGGCAGTCAACCATGCAGCGCAATTCCCCGCCGCAACTATTTCCTTCAATCTCGCCCAGGGTGCGGCACTGGGTGACGCAGTCAATGCCATCAAGGCAGAAGAAGCAGCCTTGCATTTGCCAGTCAGCGTGGAAACCAGCTTCCAGGGTGCGGCACTGGCTTTCCAGGCATCCTTGTCCAGCACACTGTTACTGATACTCGCAGCGATAGTTACCATGTATATCGTGTTGGGTGTTTTGTATGAAAGCTATATACACCCGTTGACGATTCTATCTACCTTGCCGTCCGCAGGTCTGGGAGCCTTGCTGGCCTTGCTGGCATTCAGGCTGGACCTAGGTATCATCGCCATCATCGGTATCGTGCTGCTGATTGGTATCGTCAAGAAGAATGCCATCATGATGATCGATTTTGCCCTGTATGCACAGCGTGAAGAAGGTCTGAACCCGCGTGAGGCCATACACAAGGCTTGCCTGCTGCGCTTCCGCCCTATTTTGATGACAACCATGGCAGCCTTGCTGGGTGCCCTGCCACTGATGCTCGGTTCAGGCGTCGGCAGTGAATTGCGTCACCCTCTGGGCGTAGTCATGGTGGGCGGGCTGATTGTCAGCCAGTTGCTGACGCTGTTCACGACGCCAGTGATTTATCTTGGCTTCACGGCGCTTGCGAGCAAATTTACCCGCAAGCCGGACTCAGAAACTACGCCAGAAACTGCAGCGTGAAACGATGAATCTTTCCCGCCCCTTCATAGAACGCCCGGTCGGCACTGCCCTCATTACTCTGGGTGTGGCGCTGGCGGGCATCATCGCCTACTTTTTGCTGCCGATTGCACCGTTGCCGCAGGTTGAGTTTCCTACCATTTCAGTCAATGCTTCTTTGCCTGGTGCCAGCCCGGACACCATGGCGGCGACAGTCGCCACGCCGCTGGAGCGTGCGCTTGGCAGCATTGCTGGTGTTAATGAAATCACTTCATCCTCGTCATTGGGCAGCAGTCGCATTACCCTGCAATTTGATATGAGCAGGGATATTGATGGCGCAGCGCGAGATGTACAGGCTGGTATCAACGCTGCACGCGCCATGCTGCCATCCGGCATGCCCAGTAACCCAACCTACCGTAAAGTCAACCCTGCCGATGCACCGGTGATGATCATCGCGCTGACATCAACAACACTGACACGCGGCCAGATGTATGACGCTGCCTCGACCGTGTTGGCGCAGCGCCTGTCGCAGGTGGATGGCATAGGCCAGGTCACCATCGGTGGTGGTGCATTGCCTGCGGTGCGCATAGAGGTAGATCCCAACAAGTTGGCAGCAAATGGTATTTCGCTGGAAAATGTACGCGCCACCGTGGTGGCCAGCAATGCCAACCGCCCCAAGGGTTCGGTTGAAGACCAGCAGCATTACTGGCAGCTCAGTGCCAATGACCAGTCCTATAAGGCCGAACAATATGCGCCGCTGATCATCAGCTATGCCAATGGTGCAGCTCTGCGTCTGCGTGACGTGGCTGAAGTGGTAGACAGCGTGCAGGACGTGCGCAATTACGGTATGGCGAATGGTACGCCTGCGATCTTGCTGATACTGAACAAGGCACCGGGTGCGAACATCATCAAGACAGTAGACACCATCCGCGCCCTGTTGCCACAATTGCGCGCCTCCATTGCACCCGCCATTGATGTGAATGTCGTCATGGACAGGACACCAACCATACGCGCATCCATCACTGAAGTGCAGCGTACACTCGCCATTGCCTTTGGCCTGGTCATCGTCGTGGTCTTCGCGTTCTTGCGCAATTTCCGCGCTGCCTTGTTGCCTGCGGTGGCGGTGCCAGTTTCACTGGCTGGCACGTTTGGTGTCATGTATTTGCTTGGCTATAGTATAGATAATCTCTCGCTCATGGCGATGACGGTAGCTACCGGTTTTGTGGTGGATGATGCGATTGTTGTACTGGAAAATATTTCTCGGCATATAGAACGCGGCAAGACACCGATGGAGGCCGCCTTGCAGGGTGCGCGCGAAATTGGCTTCACAGTAGTCTCCATCAGCCTGTCACTGATTGCGGCCTTCATCCCCATCCTGGCGATGGGTGGCATAGTCGGGCGTTTGTTCCGTGAGTTTGCGGTGGTGTTGTCGGTGTCGATTTTGGTATCCATGCTGGTATCGCTGACAACCACACCCATGATGGCAGCAGCCTTGTTGCGGCCTGTGGAAAAAGCCAAAGCTCCAGGAAAATTCTCGCGTGCGCTTTCCCGCTTCCAGCGTGGCCTGATGCGTGGCTACCGCCGCAGCCTGCGCTGGACCTTGCGGCATCAGCCATTGACGCTGCTGGTACTGGCTGGCGTGATTGCCCTGAATGTATCGCTGTACATTACGATTTCGAAAGGCTTTTTCCCGCAACAGGATACCGGCTTGATGATGGGTGGCGTGCAGGCCGACCAGGCCAGCTCTTTCACGTCCATGCAAGAGAAACTCAATGCCTTCAGTAAAATTGTGCTGGCAGATCCTGCGGTGGCCAATGCGACGGGTTTTACCGGTGGTGGCCAGCGCAATAGTGCGAACATGTTCATCTCACTCAAACCCAGGACAGAACGTGAAGAGAGTGTAGACCAGGTCATCAACCGCCTGCGCGGTAAGCTCGCGCATCTGCCGGGGGCCAATCTGTTTTTGTCGCCGGTACAGGATATCCGCATTGGTGGGCGGCAAAGTAACGCCTCCTGGCAATACGCCTTGCAGGCCGATGACCTGACCGACCTGCGTACCTGGGAACCACGCATACGCAAGGCCTTGTCACAACTGCCTGAACTGGCTGACCTGAATAGCGATCAGCAAGACAAGGGCATACAGACTTCGCTGGTAATAGACCGCGATGCCGTTGCCAGGCTGGGTTTGACCGTCAGCGCCATCGACAGCACACTTAACAATGCCTTCGGGCAGCGCCAGATAGGTGTCATCTATAACCCGCTGAATCAATACCGCGTGGTGATGGAACTCGCGCCTGCCTATCTGCAAAGCCCCGAAAGTTTGAAGAGCCTGTATGTCACCACGTCCAAGGGTGTGCGCATACCTTTGGCCAGCGTGGCAAAAGTAGAGACCACCAATACGCCTCTGGCTGTCAATCATCAGAGCGGCTCGCCAGCCAGCACCATCAGCTTCAACCTGGCACCGGATGTCGCCTTGTCGCAGGCGGTGGATGCGATTAATGACACTGTCAGTAAACTGGGGGTGCCGATATCCGTACACGGCAGTTTCCAGGGCACGGCACAGGCTTTCCAGTCATCCCTGAGCAGTCAGCCTCTGCTGGTATTGGCTGCCATCATTACCATCTACCTGGTGTTGGGTATGTTGTATGAAAGTCTGATACATCCACTAACCATACTTTCCACTTTACCTTCGGCAGGCATAGGTGCCTTGCTGGCGCTGATGTTGTTCAAGACTGATTTTTCCATCATCGCCCTGATCGGCGTAGTGCTGCTGATCGGTATCGTCAAGAAGAATGCCATCATGATGATCGATTTTGCGATTTCTGCGCAGCATGCAGCCAACAGCCGTGGCAGCAGCGTGACTGCCGGTGCGGCAATTTACCGTGCCAGCCTGCTGCGCCTGCGCCCTATCCTGATGACTACTCTGGCAGCGATCTTTGGTGCCGTGCCACTGGCACTGGGTACCGGCGATGGTGCTGAATTGCGCCAGCCGCTGGGCATAGCCATCGTCGGTGGCCTGTTGTTAAGCCAGTTGCTGACCCTGTACACCACGCCTGTGGTCTTTGTCTGCATGGACAGATTACGCCGCAAGAAAAAACCCGTAAAAGCAGTCGAGAGCGCAGGCGCTTTGGATATTGCATGAGAGCGATTATGAAAAAAAATATTAACTTGCGTCCCGCATCTTTTACAAGTTCCCCTTTTCCACACCTGTCCGCTCCGCGTCTGAGTGTGCTTACTCTGGTCTTGCTGTTATCTGCCTGCGCACAGACCAAGCCACCGCCACCGGCTACTGTCCCACTGACCGCAGAATTCAAGGAAGCCAGTTACTGGAAATCAGCGCAAGCAACGCGCGCTGGTTCGGACGCGGTAGTATCAGAGTCCTGGTGGGAAATGTTCAATGACCCTGTCCTCAATGAGCTGCAACAAAAGCTATTGCTGGGAAATGAAAACCTGAAATCAGCCGCCGCCCAGATCGCCAATGCCAAGGCGGTGCTCAAAGCCAGCCAGTCAGCATTGTGGCCTACAGTGTCATTGAATGCGGGTGGCACGCGCAGTGGCAATCCTGGTTCAGGCCAGAATGGCCGCACTACCAGCAATAGTTATTCACTGGCTGTCGATACTTCGTGGGAAATTGATTTATGGGGCCGGCTGTCAAAAGCAACTGATGCGGCCAACGCCAGCCTGCAAGCCAGCCGTGATGACTATGATGCTGCCCGCCTGTCTGCCCAGGCGACACTCGCACAAACCTATTTTGCCATGCGCGTGGCCGAGGCTCAGCAAGCCATCTTGCAAAGAACCACCACCTCCAATCAACGCAGTCTGGAATTGACCGAGGCGAGATACCAGTCAGGTGTCGCAGGACAAAGCGATGTCTTGCAAGCCAAAATACAAGTGACCACCGGCCAGGTGCAATTGAAAGATGCCGTGGCACAGCGGGCACAACTGGAGCATGCGATTGCCGTACTGTTGGGTGTGACTCCCGCAGCCCTGAATATCAGCAGCACCGCTACACTGCCGGCAGCACCTGCTGTACCTGTCCTGATCCCGGCCACCTTGCTGGAGCGCAGGCCAGATATCGCGGCAGCAGAACGCAAACTGGTAGCCGCGTATGCCCAGATAGGCGTCAAGGATGCTGCCTTCTTCCCTGACATCAGCTTGTCGGCCAATGCGGGTTACCGCAGTTCCACCCTGAGTAAATTAATTGATGCGCCCAACCTGGTCTGGTCTTTGGGCCCTTCGATATTGCTGTCTATTTTTGATGGCGGCGCACGCCAACTGGCCAGTGACCAGGCGCGTGCGGCGGCAGATATTGCCGCTTCGACTTATCGCCAGACAGTACTGACCTCATTACAGGAAGTGGAAGACAATCTGGTGGTGCTGGAGCAACTGGATGCAGAACTACAGTTACAGACAGAAGCCTTGCAAGCAGCCCAGCGCAACCTGGAAATCACGCAAGAACAATACAAGGCAGGCACCGTCAGTTATCTGAATGTAGTGACATCACAGAATGCTGCCTTGTCCAGTGAATCCAATCTACTGTCCATACGCAACCGCCAGCTTGCTGCGACCAATATACTGTTGAAAAATATCGGTGGACGCTGGCAAAAACAATGAGCCTGACGTTAAAGCTCATTGCATCAATGATGCAATGAGTTCTGAGGTCACACATGATTTGGTCGCAACTCTTTATTGCACAGCCAATCCAAACTGTACATTGCCATCTGCATGATGTCTCGGTTCCACATCAAAACCGATCAGGCCATGATGTTTTAAATGCGTGCGCAAAATGTTTCTGGAGATGCCCAGCAGCTTGGCAGTCTGCACCTGGTTTTGTGCACAGAAATGGAATGCCGTATGTATCAGCGTCTGTTCAAAAAACTCAAAAACACCAGCGTCTCCGGTTTCCATGCTCTCGACGATCAGGGATTGCAGTCTGTCTTTCAGACTGGTTTCCGTAGCAGGCGCCTGCGGAATATTCACCGCATGTTGCTGAATCTCTGCGGGTGCATGCTGTGTAGTTACCGTCGTCAGTGCAGCGGTACCGCGCCTTCTCGCGGCACTGGCTAGTTTCAAATCTTCTGCGACGATCACCCGGTCGCGGCAAACGATGAGGGCAAAGTGAATGACGTTTTCCAGTTCTCGTATATTGCCCGGCCAGTCATACTGCAACAATGCAGTCTCAGCTTCCGGTGACAGTCGTACATTTTCAAGCTTCATTTTTTCACCATACAGGGCGATAAAATGATAGGCCAGTGGCAGTATGTCACCTGTTCGCTCAAACAAAGGCGGCAGGTTGATGGTTGCCACACTCAGGCGATAATATAAATCCGAGCGAAAATGTTCAGCCTCTATGGCTTTGTGCAAATCCACATTGGTAGCAGCCACCAGCCTGACATCCAGCGGTATAGGTTTGCGCGAACCCAGCCTGACCACCTGGCGCTCTTGCAATACCCGCAGCAGTTTCACTTGCAATGCCAGTGACAGATCACCAATTTCATCGAGAAATAAAGTGCCGCCATTAGCTGCCTCAAACCAGCCTGAGCGTGATTGTGTGGCACCGGTAAACGCACCGCTTTCATGACCAAATAATTCAGCATCAATCAGGGTTTCACTGAATGCGCCGCAATTCACGGCAATGAAGGGGCCTTTGCGGCCGCTATGATTATGAATATGGCGTGCGACCAATTCCTTGCCTGTCCCGGTTTCGCCTATGATCAATGCAGTGGCTTCGCTGCGGGCAATACGCTCCACTTGCAGCAAGAGAGCGGCAGAACGGGGATCATTAAACATCATGGCCTTGGCCCGGATGGACAAGATCATGTTTTGATTATCAGGAAAAGTCAGTAATTTGTTCACGACGCGCTTTCTGGCTGAGTCTGCTGAAAGAAAAATGAATGCAGAAATAAATAGAGTAAAGAGCGGCTGGAATCTTCCTCCTTCACTGTTTCTGCATTCGACGACACCAGATTAACGTGCGAGTTCCACAAGTAGAACGAATTTTTCCAAACTTTCTTATCCATTTTTTATAGAATATTTCTGTCAGAAAATTAAATTCAATACCAGTGAGAGGAAGATATCTGGAGAGACTTCTTTTGCTTCGCATACCAGAATGCAAAAAAATGTCTCCCCCTTGCTTGTTGCGTGCTGACGACACCGCACTTGATTCAGCATCTAATTCGATACTTTGAAATCGTCGTGACAGGCCTTGCAAGTGCGCGTCAATTTCCCATACTGCTCTTTGACAGCAGCCGGATCACCTGCCAGCGCAAGCTTGGCCAGTTCATTGGCCTCCTTGCTGAAGCTGGCAGCCAGTTCACCCACGCGTTTACCGTCCTTGAACAATTCAGGTTTGACTGCAGTATCATGCCAGCCCTTACCCTGCTCGGTACCTGCCGGGAACAACGCACCCAGGCCCGCATTCGACAAGACTGCAATAGTATTGGCAGCCTTGATGACCTCCTCCTTGTTGTATTGCCCTTCCAGCGAGGATTTGATACGGCCCGAATTCCAGCCTATGACCTGGTAAGCCGATTGCCGCCATTTGATCAGCGTCTCTGGCTTGGGTGCCTGTTGCGCCAACACAGATGTTGATGCAATCAGAACCGTGGCTGCGCATAGGTTTAGCAATATTCTTGATGCAGTTTTCTTCATGGATGTTCCCGGACTATCGTGGTTAAAAAATCGTTAAGGTCAGGTTTCGTCAACCCCGCAAATTGGTCTTGAAAAAATCTACCGTGCGCTGCCATGCCAGTGTCGCAGCAGCCTGGTCATAACGCGGCGTCGTATCATTATTAAAGCCATGCTGGGCCCCGGCATAGACAAAAGCCTGGTATTTGACGCCAGCCTTGGTCAGGGCTGCCTCATATTTTGGCCAGCCAGCATTGATGCGTTCATCAATCCCGGCATAATGGATGAGTAGAGATGCCTTGATTTTTGCAGCATCCTCTTCGCTTGGCTGACCACCATAGAAAGGTACGGCTGCAGCAAGATCAGGCACTTTGGTAGCAAGGAAATTGGAAATGCCGCCACCGTAGCAAAAACCGACCACGCCAACCTTGCCATTCCCTTCTGGCAGTTTTTTCAGGATCGCTGCTGCTTCCAAAAAATCAGCGCGGGTCTTGGTCTGGTCAAGTTTGGGGAAAAGTTCGCGGGCTTTTTCTTCATCCCCGGGATAGCCACCCAGCGGCGCCAGTGCATCCGGTGCAAAGGCGATGAAACCATCCAGTGCCAGGCGACGTGCGATGTCTTCTATATGCGGGTTCAAGCCACGGTTTTCATGCACGACCAGCACGGTAGGTAATTTGCCTTTCACTTCTGCTGGTGTGACCAGATAGCCACGCAAAGTGCCATAACCCTGTGGCGATGGATATTCTACATAGCGCGCCTGTATGCGAGCATCAGTCTTGGGCACTTGTTGCGCCTGGGCAAAATTGGGACTTAACTGCTGCAGCAATACCTCTGCCGTTACCGCACCTACGGCAAATTTACTGGCCGACTGCAAAAACCCACGTCTGTCGATTTGCCCATGGACATACTGGTCAAACAGTTGCAATACTTCTGGCTTGAAATCATCTGAGGTTTGGCGTGTCATACTATTCTCCTGAGTAATATTGATTTTATAGGGCTTACGCAAAATTGACCCAGCAAGGCGTCGGCGACGAAGACAGTGCTTTAGCACGGCTAGGAGCCGCAACGTAGCTGGGGCGGTTTTTCGTAAGTCCTATCATTTAAAAGGACGGTAATTGTCGTGGCAGGCGCTACAGGCTTTGGCAATACTGACTGCGGCCAGCGCCCCTTTATCATAGTCCTGATTACGCACAGATGCACTGATGATAGCTGCGGCATCTTTTCCATCCCTGGACATCTGCACGGCCTCTTCAGGATGCTTAATCTGTATGAAATAGTTTTCCATCTTCAAATACAGGTCCTCGATTTCTTCTGCACTTTGTATGGCCGCCTCATCCTCTTTTTGCGATATGCGTTTTTGCACGTCCACTATCTTTTTATCTATCTTGCGCATCCAGATATCAAAATCGAGCATGCTGGCAGCCAGCGACGACTGCATTGCTGTCGCCATCAACACCAGCAACATCATGCAAACATGGCGGCCTCTGGTCATACCTGACTTCATGACCTGGCGGCTTTGGTACCAGATAGTTTTTGTACGGCTTCCAGTGCCTTGGCCACATTCTGTTCGGGCGTCAGTCCACCTATCGCTGCATACACTTTGCCAGTAGCAGTAACGATGAAAGTACTGCGCTCTGCCCGCCCATGGTCGATGTCATTGCCTCGCGTGTCCTTGCGCCCTGCAGGCGTCTCGGCTACTGCGAGGTCGTAGCTTTTGGCAATCTTGCCATCGGTATCAGATGCGACGGGAAATTTACCTGCACAATAATCCGGGTCTGCAGAGAAATCATTCAGGCGGCTGATACTGTCCAGGGAGACACCGACTACGGTAGCACCAGCTTCCTGAAATTTTTCATGGCTGACAGCAAAGCTGTGTGCCTGTATATTGCAACCGCCTGTAAAAGCCGAGGGATAAAAATACACCACTACCGGCCCCTTCTTCAATGCATCTTTCAGTGAATACGTAAAACTCTTACCTGCCAGCGAGGCCTGCGCCTTGATATCAGGCGCAGCGTCACCCTCCTTCAAGGCAGCCACGGCCATTGAAGTCATCGCTGCCAGCGACAGCAATAAACTGAATTTGATTACACTTTTTTTCATGGATTCTCTATCTGCAATAACTGAAAGCGCTCAACTTTTCTTATAAACCTGGTGGCAAGTCTTGCACGACTTTGCCAGCGCACTGACGGTGGCAGAAGCATTGTCAAAATCTTTTTCACTGACTTGCCGTATCAATTCACTGGCGAAATTCTTGCTTTTCCTTGCATACTCAATCGCATCAGCAGCATCCCCTTTGTGCTTGTAGAATAATTCAACCTGGCTGAACATTTCTTCAATTTCACGGGCATCAGCCAAAGCCGCCTTGCCATCTTTCAGCGAGATATTTGAATCTACACTTTTTGTGGATTCTTCTATTCTCTGCATCAAGTCCATATCTACTTCAGTTACTGCTAATGCCACCCCTGCAACACCTGTCAGTAAACTGAACAGCAGGACAGTTGTTTTAATCAATTTCTTTTTCATTTCTACACCCTGTTGCTTCCATGCCGTTACGGACAGGGCACTTTCGCCTGAAGGCTAAGCGCCCAAATCCGCAATCAGGCGATGAGTTCCTTGACGACCTCGCCAAACACGGTCGTGGCGCGTTCTGAACGACCCTGGTGGGTATAAGTCAGGTTACGGTAGTTCAATCCCAGCAGGTGCAATACCGTTGCCTGCAAATCATAGGTGTCGACCAGGCCAGTTTCTGCCCGCAAGCCTATGGCATCGGTAGAACCGTGGGTATAGCCACCTTTGGAACCCCCACCTGCTATCCAGGTGGTGTAACCCCAGGGGTTGTGATCGCGGCCATCACCAGTCTGCCCGTAGGGTGTACGGCCAAATTCGGACGTCCACACCACCAGGGTGCTATCGAGCAAACCACGTGCCTTCAAGTCAGCCAGCAAGGCACCAATCGGCTTGTCAACAGACTTGGCCATGACGGCATGGTTTTTTTCAATATTATTGTGGGCATCCCAACTGCCATAAGTTTTGTCATTGGACCCTGAAATGACATGGATAAAACGCACACCACGCTCAACCAGACGGCGCGCACGCAAGAGATTGGTGCCATAGTCTTTGGTTGCTTCATCATCCAGACCATAGGCCGCCTTGGTCTCTTTGCTCTCCTTGTTCAGGTCAACTGCTTCAGGCGCAGACGACTCCATGCGGTAAGCCAGATCATATGAGCGATTACGTGCCTCCAGCTCACTGTCAGATGGATAGCGTGAAGCATGCTGGGTATTCAACTTACGTATCAGGTCCAGGGTATTTTTTTGTTCGGCAGATGACACCACAGCTGGTCTGTCCAGATGCAGGATAGGTGAATCGCCCTGGCGGAAAGCCGTACCCTGATAAGTCGCAGGCAAGAAGCCAGAACTCCAGATCGTCTGGCCGCGGCCACCACCACTATTGTCATAGCCAGTAGGCAAGACCACAAAACTAGGCAAATCAGGATTGGCACTGCCCAGACCATAGGTGATCCAGGCACCCAATGCAGGGCGACCGGGTGTCAGGGCGCTGGTATGCAATTTCAGCGAAGAAATCACATGGGTACTACCCTCCGTTTTGCTGCCTTTGATGAAGCAGATGTCATCCGCCTGTTTGGCGATATTCGGCACCAGGTCAGAAAACCAGGCACCACTTTCGCCGTGCTGTTTCCAGGTGCGCTTGGTGGCATACAGGGCACCGACACCACCATCAGTCGCGGTCTTGAGGTTTTTGGAAAATGAATCTGGCATGGGCTGGCCTGCCAGTTTGATCAGGTCAGGTTTGTAGTCAAACAGGTCCAGCGTACTTGGCGCACCGGCCATGTGCAGCCAGATAACAGACTTGGCTTTTGCCGCATGATGGGCAACTTTCAAGGCTAGCGGATCATCAAATGTCGCTGCCTGCGCGCTTGACAGCAAGCCACCACCCAGGAAGCCACCTGCAGCCAGGCCACCTAAGCCCAGTCCGGCATGTGACAAAAAGTCGCGGCGTGATTTATTGGTCATGATATTTCCTTTTTCACTCTATTATTAATTTTCGTATCTTCGTATTTTCAAGCTGATGACCTGGCATCAGAACCGGTAACTGAATTCATTTGAATTTGCCGCCGCATGCACCAGGCTGAGGAAGGCAGCAGCCCTGGCCTTGTTAAGCTTCTGGCTATCATCCTTGGCAGCTGGCGTATTGCTGGTGTCAGCATCATCATCGCCCTGGCCAGATTTGGCTTTAGCCTGTTTTTGTTTCTCTAAAAATTCCAGGAAGGCGATTTTTTCGAAACGATCTGCAGAACGTCCATAAGCAGTTTTATAAAGCTTGTCGATGTTGCTTCTGAGTTCAGGCGATTCACCAAAGCCTTCAGGTACACCAACTTTCTTGCCGTCAGCGATCTGTTTTCTGGTAATTTTTTCCTGGTTATCGAGGAAACCGAGTAAAGTCGCCTTCTCGGTTTTATCCGGCAGGCGGGCATACAGAATCTGGTACAAACGGTCTATTTGCGCCGATTCATTACTGCCTGCCTCACGCAATACCCGGCCTGCCAATGCCTGTGACCACTGGAACACCAAGTCACTATTGATCAGCGCCAATGCCTGCGGTGCTGTCGTCGTCACATCGCGTTTGCTGTGTACCAGTTGCGGGTTCGCCATATCAAATGTTTCCAGCAGCGGGTAAGGAATATTCCTGCGGGTGAAGACATAGACACTACGACGGTGATAATCATGCGGATCTGTCGACGTGACCCAGGCATTGCCGGCATTGAAGTTACTCGGTACCGGTGGCAAGACAGATGGGCCGCCGAGTTTTTCTTCCAGCAAACCAGAAGCCAGCAGCAATGAGTCGCGTATCTGTTCTGCATCCAGACGCTGTCTTGGGAAAGAAGCCAGCAACTTGTTGCTTGGATCCGTTACTTTGGTGTCTTCACGTTCGGCAGAGGACTGACGGTAGACATTCGAGAGCAAGATCTGGCGATTCAATTTCTTGACGCTCCAGCCTTCCTTGATGAAATTACTGGCCAGATAATCCAGCAATTCAGGATGGCTGGGCTTGGTGCCCATCTTGCCAAAATCACTGACCGACTCAACAATGCCGCGGCCAAAATACTGCGCCCAGACACGGTTCACAAACACACGGACAGGCAAAGGATTGTTCTCGCTTGTCAGCCAGTTCGCCAGGGCAGTACGGCGGCCAGATGATGTGGCTGTCGGTACGATGTTTGGTTTTTCATTGGTCAACAGTGACAGGAAGGCTGGTTGCACTTCTTCCAGATGCCTGTCATAAATACCGTTTGCCAAAACATAGGTTGGCGGCGCATCTGCACGACCGAGTTCAGTCATGGCAGAGATATAACCGGGATGTTTAGGCTTGATGTTGTCAAACTTTTTCAGTTCGGCTTCGAGCTTCTGGTATTTTTCGTAGCCTTCCTTATCTTTGGTTTTAAGCTGGTTGACAGCATTGCGGGTACGACCCTGCATGGTCCAGAGGTTGCGGTGATAAATCCAGCGGTCGTAAGCGTTACGCTCATTTTCTGGTTTGGTGATGGAGTCACGCGTAGCAGGTACAAAACCCAGCAGGCGGTCAGCTTCTGCCTTGTCTATGATGGGACGTATCAAGGTTTCCTGCTTGTCACGGACATCCTTGGTGGCAGCTTCCCATTTCGCTTGCTTCAACTCATATTCTTCTTTTTGCTTGCCCGTTGCAGCAAGTATGTCATCGCTGGCACTGGCATTCACAAAGAAGGATTGCAATTGGTAATATTCTTTTTGCGAAATCTTGTCGAACTTGTGGTTATGGCAGGCAGCGCAACCTACGGTTGTGGCGAGGAAGACGGAACCAACGGTATCAGTCAGGTCTGTGGCGATTTCCACTTGCTTGAGGTTCAGGTCACGGGCATTGACTTCATCAGGATAATTGCGCAAAAAGCCGGTGGCGATCAGAGCCTCCTGATTACCAGGAAAGAGTTCATCACCGGCCAGTTGCTCTTGTATGAAGCGGTTATATGGCTTGTCTTCGTTAAACGCCTTGATGACGTAGTCACGATAACGCCAGACATTCGGGCGTGTGCCATCAGCGTTAAAACCATCGCTATCGGCATAGCGTGTCAGGTCCAGCCAGCGACGGCCCCAGCGTTCACCATAGCGGGTAGAGGCCAGCAGCTTGTCCACCAGTTTTTCATATGCCTTGGGTGACTTGTCTGTGACGAAAGCCTGTACCTCTTCTGGCGTCGGTATCACGCCCCAGGTATCAAGCGTGGCACGGCGGATGAAGCTGGCCCTGTCAGTATCTGGCGAGGGCTTGATGTTCTTCGCTTCCAGCTGCGCCAGGATGAAATTGTCGACTGGCGTATGTACCCAGCTTTTTTGCTTGACTGCTGGCAGCTCAGGATTTTTCAAAGGCTGGTAAGCCCAGCCCTGGGCGACAGCAGCCTGAGTTTTGGCGACAGCTTTGGTGTCTTCTGCAGCACTCAGGCTGATTGCTGTGCCTGACAAGGCTAAGATAACGGCGAGTGCAAGTGGCTTATTGAGTGACTTATACATGAGGCACTCCTTGCTGATGCTGGGTTTTAATCATGAAAATACTCCCTGGAAATAATTAGTAAACAACGATTTTCACTATCAATAGCAACTATCGCGCCACCATCAAAACTCACGCGAAATTTAATATAAGTCATTGATAAATATGGAATTTTCAATATACGTCCATCGCCAGAAGAAATTCCAGGCTGCTTACTTTTCAAACATCTGCATTTGCCCTGCTGATTTAAAAACAAGCAGCTATTGCGACCTGTTTCAAGTCCAACAGTACGTATCGTTTTGTAACGAAAAAAAACCCAGGCATCTGCCTGGGTTTGGGTTTTGCTTCAGTTTGTCCTGCTTGAATTACAGTTTGCCGCTCAGTGTCAAACCTATCCAGCGCGGTACTGCGGGAGTGTAGCTATTCCAGGTTTTGAGTATGGGTGTACTGTCATTGAAGGCATTCTTGACGACCAGACTCAAATCATAGGATTGATTGCGGCTGCCTATGCCTATCGCTATGTCAGTAACGCTTTTTGCAGATATCCAGCCATAATCCGATAAGGAATTATCGCTGTTATATTTACTGCTATACAGGGTGTTCGTACTGGCATGAAATTCCCTGTTACCCAAAATTGGCAAGCGATAATCTATACCCACATTGAAGCTGAATTTTGCGGCTCCCGGCAAGGCCTGACCCGAGACATCACGATATGGCGCAGCGCCGGTATAGCCATTTTCAGCAGGCTGGGCAGAGTTAGTGAAACTCTTATAGCGCGCGTCGTTATAAGCACCTGAGAAACGCACCAGGGTATTGGGCAAGCCACTATACACACCGTCAATTTCCACTCCCTGTGCCCTGACTTTTGGTACGTTACCCGTGGCCGATGTGTAGTAGTTGGTGCCATCATTGTTCAGATTGGTCGTGTACACATCCAGCACACGCACAGCTTGCTGGTAATCCTTGATATCCATGACGAACAATGCGGCATTCAAAATCAGCTTATTGTCCAGCAAAGCTGATTTCAAACCAAATTCAAAGGCGCTGGTCTTTTCTGACTTGACCAGATTGGATACCCCATTGGTGACCTGGGATATACCCGCCTTTTCACCATACTGCCAGGATGCATAACCAGTGATGTTGTCGTTGATTTTATAAGATGGACTGACCACGAAAGCTGGCAAACCACCCTTGAAAGCTTCTGCCTGCACAGGATTGAATACCACCCCTATTTGCGACTGGCGCAAGGTTTTGGCAGCTGCCACCTGGGCCTTTTGTGCAGTCGTCAAGCTATTGTAGGCAGTGCCAGCTGCGCCTGTGATTGTTGTCCCGAAGTACTTGCTGGCTGCCAGATCCGCCAGGGCCAGTTGACTGTCGGTGTTACCGGCATTCAGCAAGCCTGCACTATTCGATGAAAAACCACCCAGTTGCACACCATTGATGGCAACAGGGTTCAACTCAGGAGCATTGCCATAGTCTTTCAGCAGCGTGGAGGCAGTATTTTTGCGGTTCTCATAGGTATAACGCAAACCTGTGGTCAAAGTGAAGTCATCGCTGACATGCCAGTCGGCCTGAGCAAAAGCAGCAGCACTTTTGTTTTTAATTTTTTGCAGGCCAGCCGGACTATTAAAGGACATGTTCAAACCATCCAGCGAGTTTTGCAGCAAATAGCGACCCGCAGCATCTTTGTCCAGGGTGGTGTACTGGCTGGCACTGGCAAACCAGGCCCCCGCATCATTGGCCCATTGACGGCGATAGTCCGCGCTATTGGTGACGTCCAGGAAGAACAAACCAGTCTGATAATCGACTTTGCCACCGGGTTGCGAAGTCAGGCGAATTTCCTGACTGGCCTGGCGATAATCATTCCAGAAGCCACCTGCATTGCGGTAGATATCAAATGGTGTACCTTCATCATTGACAGCATTGAAATGGTAGTCTTTGTAGGCAGTTATCGACGTCAGGGTATGCGTACCCAGGTTCCAGTTCAACTCTGCAGATGCACCATTGCTGCCGGTAACCAGAGGGCGCTGGTAATCATTGTTGACTGCATTCTGTCCACCGCCATTCAGATAATCCCTGAGATAAGTATAGCTGCTCTGCTGTGTGAACCAGCGGCGCGCCAGACGTACGCTGGCATCCGTGCTCAAAGTATTCACGCTACCATTGGCGTACGTGGTTGGCGTTGCTGTATTGATGGTGCGTCCATTGGTGGTTTCGCCTGCGCGTGGCTGGGCATCAAAGGCTATGCGGGCGCTGAAGTCTTTGGTCGGCGTCAACAGAAACTGTACGCGACCAGAAACCCTGTCTTTATTCGTATAGGTAATATTCTTGTTGTACAGATTTGTGATATCGCCAGCGCCTTTGCTGACACTCAGGGTACCGCGCCATGCCAATACATCATCGACGATGGGGCCACCAGCAGAGAAGCGACCTTGCACAGTATCATTCTGCCCAAAGGTCAGAGAGTAGCTGGCATCAGGTGTAAATGAGGGACGGCGTGTCGTTACATTGATGACACCCACACTGGTATTCTTGCCGAGTAAGGTACCTTGCGGGCCACGGGTGACTTCCACCGCATCCACATCGGTAAAGTCATAGCTGGATGAAAGTGCGTTATAAGCATAATTGACACCATCCACGATCAGGCCAACACTCGGATCTTGCGCCTCGGTCTGCCCTTGCTTGCCTATACCACGTATCGACAGACTGCTGGTGCGCTGGTTACCCTGGTTCCAGGATACATTGGACACACGCTGGGCAATCGCGCCTATGTCGGTAGCTTGCAACCTGTCGAGTTCCTTGCCTGTGACGACAGATACTGACAAGGGTACATCCTGCAGACGTTCTATACGGTTACGGCTGCGTACTGTTACCGCACCGAGAGTATCAACTTCTTCCGGCGCTGTTGCCTTCGCTGTCTGCGTAGCGGCCGTACTAGCTGATGGATTAGCCGATGGATTAAGCTGCGCAGTTGGCGTTGCCGGGCCATTGCTGATAGCCTGCTTGGCAATAATCTCCTTTAGACGGGCTATCTCCGCCTGCAATTCTGCGACGCTGGGGCCATCTGCTGCATGCAGGCTACCAGACGCCAGCAAGGCAGCACCAGCCAATACGCTGGCGATGGGAGAGCGACGGAATGGCACCTGCCCACGGCGGAGAGAAAAAAATGACGGCGTTCGTACTGACTGTGCCGATTTTGCTGCTTGATGATTGTGACTCATGCGTGTTGCTCCTGTAGCATTTGAAGGAAATGTTTCCTTGTGCTATCGCAAAGAGCATGCCACTCAAGCTGCGTATCGGGATTCATATAAAAACTTCTGATCTGAATCCTGATCTGTTCGGCGCCTGTTGAATACCAGACATATACAAAGACATTGTTCATGCATTGCTGCGGACGCAGCAAGGTCTTTGCCGTGTTTTTCTAAATTTTGCTGTTAATCAGGCATACCGCCACATATGCATATTCCCTGCATTGCTGGACCATGAACAGCTTGAAACCTTGCAGCTGTTGCGTAGCCATCAGCCCGTGTTGGCTATGCAACTCGCCGCACCGCTGCAAATTTTATTGTCCGGTGTAAGCAGTCAATTTATCGGCTTGGCATGGTAGTTGCACTGATAGGGCAGACTCATCGTCTTCCATTCCAACTATTGAAAGCCCAAAATGATCAAACGTAAAAATTTTATCGCCCTCTTCCTCAGTGTCGCTGCTGCCAGTGCCATGGCTCAACAAGCAAGCACACCTGCTGCTGCCAGTGCTGCTGCCGAACAGGCATGGAAATACAAAACCAAACGCCTGGAACGCAGCGAAGTTGATGCCTTGCTGGCCAAGCCAGAAAAACTGGTCGTCATTGACGTACGTCGCCCGGATGAATTGACAGCCAAGGGCAGCTTCCCTGTGTACCTGAATATCCAGAACAAGGAACTGGAAAAAAGCCTGGCTTATATACCAAAAGACCGCGTCATCTTGACAGTCTCGAATCATGCCCTGCGCGCTGGCGCTGCGGGTGACATACTCGCGGCCAAGGGCTTTACCGTTGCAGGCGCAACCGGTTCTGAAGACTATGAATCACAAGGAGGTACTATCACCAAGATAGCAGTACCGCCACCACGCAATGCGGCTGCCGCACCTGCAGTAACTACCGCGGCGGCTGCAGTTAAAAAAGATTGGTAATTGATGCTGCAAGAATAGAAGTGAATACAGCATGACTTCATCCATTATTTCTACGTCGACTGGTGGCACGGCGGGCGCGACAGATATGGCAGACACAGTGATCAATGCGTCAGGCAGCAACAAAAAGCGTATTCTATTATGGGACCTACCTCTGCGCCTGTTTCACTGGTTGCTGGTGTTGGCTATCACGATTGCAACTGTCACCGGCTTCATAGGTGGCAACTGGATGAACCTGCATGCCAAGGCAGGCCTGGCTATCCTGGGCCTGCTCAGCTTTCGGCTGGCCTGGGGATTTGTCGGAACTACCTATGCCCGATTCAGCAGTTTTTTTCCATCACCGGGAAAGATTCGTTTATTTTTTCAAGGGCGATGGTCAACTCCGGGTCACAACCCCTTAGGCGCCATTTCAGTCTTTGCATTATTGCTGGCTGTTGCTGCGCAAGCCGGCAGCGGTTTGTTCAGCAATAATGATATCGATTTTACCGGCCCTTTGTTTGGCCTTGTCACAGAAAAGACTGCAGCTGCACTGACTTCATTTCACAAACTAAGTATTTATGGATTGCTGACATTGATCGCCCTGCACATACTCGCCATCTTCTGGTACCTGCGATTTAAAAAGCAGAACCTGCTCACACCCATGGTCACTGGCTGGAAAGAAGTTGGCGATGATATCAGGCCAGCAGCAAGCAAACCACACTGGCTGGCGCTGATATTGTCGCTGGCTTTGTTTGCAATCACTATCTACTTCGCCAGCGGTGCATATCTTACTCAAATCAAAGCGCCGGAAGTGGCGCAGGAAAAACCAGCCTGGTAAGTCATCAGTTTATACACTTGCTACTTCTGGAAAAGCTGCCTGAACGGCAGCTTTTTTATTTAAGAAATACATTTGAATAGTTGAATTATTTCTACATGTATCAACTTCATCAGGCTGTTGAAATTGCAGCAGTACCTCGCGACCAGGTAGCTGAATTCCGTGCATAACTCATACCAATACCAGCAATTTTTGTGCAATTCCATTGGCACACTTCCTGCAATAGAAGACGCAAGTCCAGTAAAAAATTTGCCTGCATATTTCATAGCCAAAACCTGAATATCACAAGCAGATTTTCGTACATAGAAAGGGAAAAACATGACTAGCATGACATTTGAAAGCAGTGACTTTTTCTTGCGTAAATCCGCGGTAAGAAGATCCAATCGCGCAGTGCCAACGCCACCGAAACCAAAAGCAGCGCAAGAGTTACCACCGGTAAAAGTAGCGACGGCTTTACCTGCGCAAGATAAGACCGGCAAACTCAACTGGAGCCTGAACACGCTGATTGTAGCTGTCGCCGGTGTCCATGTAGCGCTGGTGTACGGCCTGCACCAACCCATAAATGTCAGCCCTGTTGAAAAAGCTAAAGTAGTGCCTCTCAGTATAGAAATTGCACCGCCACCGGTGAAAGAGTTGCCACCTCCTCCACCTGAAATCAAACCCAAGCTGCAACCGCAGATCAAACCTGTGGCAGCTCCAACAAGGACACCACCGCCGGATAATGTGCCTGTCGTCAACGCAGCACCTGTAGACACAACGCCGAGCGCAAATACTGTGGCTGTTGCCGTGGCGGCACCACCGGCACCGCCAGCTCCAGTTGCAGCGCCTGCACCACCAGAACCAATAACAGAACCTAAAGGCTATGCTGGTTACTTGCAAAATCCAGCACCTAATTATCCGCCAGCCGCACAACGCCGTGGTCTGGAAGGCCAGGTCACCTTGAAAGTGCATGTGCTGGCCAGCGGTCATCCCGACAATATCCAGATCGCCAAATCCAGCAGCCATCCAATACTGGATGAAGCCGCCATCAAGGCAGTGACATCCTGGGTTTTCCAGCCCGCAAAACGCGGGCAGACAGCTATCGATGGCTGGGTACACGTTCCCCTTATTTTTAAACTGTAAAGAGATCACATCATGAATGATTACTACCTGAATCTTATCGTCCAAGCATCCCTGTATGCCCTGCTGCTGTTTTCTGTCGTCACCTGGATACTGATCTTCGCCAAAGCGGTGCAACACTGGCGCTTGTCAAAGCAGGATAAATTATTTGCCAAAAAATTCTGGAGCGCCACCAGCCTCGATGCAGCAACTGCCATCGCCAGTGATGCCAGCCCCAAATCCCGCTTGGCAAAAGTGGGCTTCGGAGCCCTGTATGTGAATGAAAAAAATGGTGAAGGCCATGATCTTGAACATAGCTGGGACAGGCAAGAATTGTTGGAACGCCATTTGCGTCAGCAAATCCAGAAAGAATATCAATCACTGGAAAGCGGTTTGGCAGTACTGGCATCAATAGGCAGCACTGCCCCCTTCGTTGGTTTGTTTGGTACGGTATTCGGCATTATCCATGCGCTGAGTGCGATAGGTAAAAACGCCTCAGCCAGCATAGACGTAGTCGCTGGCCCTATCGGTGAAGCGCTGGTCGCAACTGGCGTAGGTATCGCCGTTGCCGTACCTGCCGTACTGGCCTATAACTTTTATATCCGTCGTCTGAAAGTCACGGCTGCCGAGCTGGATAACTATGCAACTGACTTCGTCAATCTGGCGCAAAAGAATGCCTTCCGCGTCAGCAAACCGGTCAATAAATCTGTTGATACGGGCAAAGCTGCACCTGCCCACGATATTCCTGTAACAGGAGCACTCGCATAATGGCCTTCTCAACTGGAAATGACCGTGGTGATGTGGTCAGTGAAATCAATATCACGCCACTGGTGGATGTCATGCTGGTCTTGCTGGTGACCTTTATCATCACAGCGCCCTTGCTCAATAACGCAGTGCGTATCAATCTGCCGAAAACCGCTGCGACTTCTACGCCTGACACGACCAAGTCGGTCACGGTCAGCATAGATGCGGCCAATAAAGTGTTTATCGACAAGCGCGAAATCGCGCAAGAAGCATTGGAAGCTGAATTGAAATCCCAGGTCAGCGCCAGTCCTGACCTGGCACTCAGCCTGCAGGCTGATGAAGGCGTCCCATATCGCTCGGTCGCCAAGGTCATGGCGACCATACAAAAGTCAGGAGTCAGCAAACTCTCCGTACTTACTGCCCCTACTGGTGGCTAAAACTCTCTGACACATTTCTCTAACTCATCTATCTCATTCATCTCTCTAGCTATTTTTAAAAGGACTATCCATGTTGTTAAAAAAACTGGCGATCTCTGCCCTGATACTGGGCACGCTGACACAAGCAGCCATTGCGGCGGACATCAACATACTCAATGTATCGTATGACCCTACCCGTGAACTGTATCAGGATATCAATCAGGCTTTTGCCAAACAATGGAAAGCCAAGAGTGGCGATAACCTGAACTTCAAGCAATCGCATGGCGGCTCTGGCAAACAGGCCAGGACAGTGATCGATGGCCTGGATGCAGACGTCGTCACACTGGCTCTCGCCTACGATACTGACGCGATTGCAGAAGCCGGTTTGCTCGACAAAGCCTGGCAAAAGCGTTTGCCACATAATGCATCACCGTACACCTCTACCATCGTCTTCCTGGTGCGCAAGGGTAATCCCAAAGGCATCAAGGACTGGGCAGATGTGGCCAAGCCTGGTGTGTCCGTCATCACTGCAAACCCTAAAACCTCGGGCGGCGCACGCTGGGCTTACTTGGCAGCTTGGGGTTATGCGCTGAAACAACCGGGCGGTAATGAAACCCTGGCCAAAGACTATGTGCAAAGAGTTTACAAGAATGTACCGGTACTTGATTCTGGCGCGCGCGGATCAACAGTCACTTTTGCAGAGCGTGGTATAGGTGATGTCTTGCTGTCCTGGGAGAACGAAGCGCATCTGGCATTGAAGGAATTTGGCGCAGATAAATTCGAGATCATTACCCCATCCATCAGTGTGCTGGCAGAGCCCCCAGTAGCCATTGTTGATAAGGTGGTTGACAAGCATGGTACGCGCAAGGTTGCTGAAGCTTACCTGAATTATCTGTATACCGATGAAGCCCAGGACATCATAGGCAAGAATTTCTATCGTCCAACGACTGAAAAAGCGCTGAAGAAATATGCGAATACCTTTGCCAAGGTCAAGCTGTTTGGCATAGACGATACCTTTGGTGGCTGGACCAAGACCCAGAAAACCCATTTTGCCGATGGCGGTGTATTTGACCAAATCTATCAACCTGCAAAAATCAGTCAAAACTAAAAATAGCAGACAAAATAATAGGGAAGCAATATGAATACAATAAAAATCAAGGCGCATTATCTGTTGCCACTTGTCCTGCTGACAGGACAATCTCAGGCTGCCAGCCTGCAGGCAGCGGCAGAAGCATTGAATGCCGCCAATACACAATCTGTCAGCGTGGCTGGAACCGGCAAGTGGTTCCAGTTTGGTCAGGCACCGGCACCAAGTCTGGCCTGGCCAGAATTTGATGTCAGCAGCTATAAAGCGTCCATCAATTATGACAAGGCAGCAGCGCGAGTGCAGATCGCACGCTTGCAAACTGTTGATCCCAAGCGCGCGCGCCCCACAGCGACTGAGCAAAAACCGGATCAATTTGTCAGTGGTGCTCTGGCCTGGAATGCCACTGTGGCAGCTAATGGCACCAGCACTTACAATCCGCAGAGGGCAGCACTGGAAGAACGCCGTGCCGAAATCTGGTCTACACCACATGGTTTCATTCGCGCAGCACTCGCTAACAATGCTACATCCAAAGCGAGCAAGGGTGGAGTAGAAGTCCGCTTCAATGCCGATGGCAAATATCGCTATGTGGGTTTCATCAACAAGAATAACCAACTGGAACAGGTAAAGACCTGGATAGATAATCCGGTACTGGGTGATACCGAATTACTGACGAAGTTCAGCCAGTACAAGGATTTTGGCGGACAACAATATCCTGCACACATAGTCCGCAGTCTTGGTGGTCACCCTGTGCTGGATCTGCAAGTCGCTGAACTGCAAGTCAATACACCGGTAGAAATCAGCGCACCCGCAGAAGTCGTTAATGCGACGGCACCTGTCATCACCGTGACATCGACTAAACTGGCCGAAGGTGTGTATCACCTGACCGGTGGCACGCATAACAGCGTGGCAATTGAACAGGCTGATCACATCGTCATCGTCGAAGCGCCCTTAGGCGAGGAGAGGTCGCTGGCCGTGATTGCCAAAGCCAAGGAAATCATTCCCGGCAAGCCTATCAAATACCTGATCAATACCCATGCCCACTTTGATCATTCTGGCGGTTTGCGCACCTACGTCGATGAGGGTGCCATCATCGTCACCCATCAGGAAAATCGCGGCTATTACCAAAAAATCTGGGTAAATCAACACAGCCTGAATCCTGACCGTCTGGCTGCTTCAAAAGCCAAGGCGCGTTTCGATACCTTCAAGGCCAGGCATGTCTTGACTGACGGCAAGCGTGCGATAGAAATTTACCCTATCGCAGGCAATACTCACAATGATGCCTTCGCCCTGGTGTATCTGCCAGCCGAGAAAATCCTGGTTGAGGCCGATGCGTATAACCCACCAGCAGCAAATGCCCCGGCACTGGTACCCGCCAACCCTTACTCAGTCAATCTGTATGACAACCTCAGGAGATTGAAGCTGGATGTTGACCAGATTGCTGGTTTACATGGTCAGAAAGCAGTCAAGCTGGCTGACTTACAGAGCTATATTGGCGTCAATTAAGCTGAGCAGTCTGTATGCAAAGCCGGGAATGTTGAAATGCATTCCCGGCTTTTTTACGTTTCATGCATAGATAGTAAACTGCATGTGCTTATGCAAAGATATTCTTGTCCTCCATGGTAATTAGTTGCATCATCAAAATTACAATGTCAGCATTCTTTCAATTGAGACGCACATGAGCCACTTCAATAAAAAACGCCGGCAAATGCTGGGCAGCCTGTCTGCACTGTCACTCAGTTCCCTGATCAGCGAAACCAGCAATGCTGCTGACAATACGGTACCCCCAAAAAAACCCAACATCATTTTCATCCTTGCCGATGACCTGGGTTATGCCGATCTCAGCGTCTACGGGCAGACTGATTTCCAGACACCACAGCTGGATCAATTGGCAAAACAGGGCTTGCGCTTTACCCAGGCCTATGCAAACTCAGCTGTCTGCTCGGCTACTCGCTTTGGTTTGATTACCGGACGTTATCAATACCGTTTGCGTGGCGGGCTGGAAGAGCCTATCGCCGGTGCATCCGATAGCATAGGCTTGCCTCCCGAACACCCCACCCTGCCTTCACTGCTGAAAAAACAGTCGTATACGACCGCCTTGTTTGGCAAATGGCATTTGGGTTCCTTGCCCAAATTCAGCCCATTGAAGAGTGGCTATGATGTGTTCTTTGGTAATTATGGAGGTGCAATTGATTACTTCACCCATAAAACCGGCGTAGGGCAGGATGCAAAAGACGGTTTGTTTGAAGGTGAAGTGCCTGTCAATAAAGTAGGTTATTACACAGACTTGATCGCTGACCGGGCGGTAGCCTATGTGAAACAGCAAAGCGCAGCCCAGCCCTTCTTCCTGTCCCTGCATTTCACGGCACCGCACTGGCCGTGGGAAACGCCGGATGATGAAGCGGTATCACGCGAAATTAAATCCTTATTCCATCTCGATGGCGGCAGCCTGGAAACTTATGGGAAAATGGTGGTGTCGCTGGATACCGCCATAGGCCGGGTATTAAAGAGTCTTGAGGAACAGGGGCTGGCAGACAATACCATCGTCATCTTTACCAGTGACAATGGTGGCGAACGTTTCTCCAGGACCTGGCCACTCAGTGGACAAAAGACAGAATTGCTAGAAGGCGGCATACGCGTGCCAGCAATTGTGCGCTGGCCAGCAAAGATTAAACCCGGCCAAGTCAGCAGCCAGATTGCCATCAGCATGGACTGGTTACCCAGCTTGCTGGCTGCAGCCGGTGGCGCACCTGATCCAGCCTACCCCAGCGATGGACAAAATCTTTTGCCAGTAATTCTTGGCGCACAAGCCGTGCAGCCACGTACCTTGTACTGGCGTTACAAGGCCAACAAACAAAAGGCGGTGCGCTCTGGCGACTGGAAATATCTGAAGATAGCGGACAATGAATTCCTGTTTGACGTGGCACGTGATCCGCGTGAGAGAGCCAATCTGGCACAAAAAAATCCTCAGGTATTTGCAAAATTAAAGCAGGACTGGGAGAACTGGAATGCACAAATGCTGCCTATCACGAAAGACGTGAGGACGCATGCAGTTGATGGCAAGTCACAAGCTGACCGCTATCGCGCGTTACAGGACGAGTAATTTACGTCTCCCCTGATGCTCCATGAATATCAGGGGTTTTCTATTTCTTTTGTAATGACAGTTTTTCTGCTTTGCTGATACTGGCATTAATAGACACTGCCATTTCATCGTCTGCCGGTAATTGATCCACGATCTTTTTCCATGCGAGGACAGCAGCCTTGTAATCCTGCCTTTCATAGGCAGCACTACCAAGCAAAGCCAGCGCCTGTATATGGCCGGGTTTGATGATCAATGCCTTTTGCAGCAATTGTTCAGGCTCGCCGGATAAATTCTGTTGTCTGCTCACAGCCAGGGTCACAGCATAATCAGTCAGCACGTCAGCATCATCTGGCCGCAAGCGTATCAATTGTTGGTAGGCGTTCACGGCAAGGTCAAAGCGTCGCAAGGTTTCGTAAGAACGTGCAAGGCGTCGCCAACCTTCTACATCATCAGGCTGCTTTTTCAAGCGTGCAGCGAGGCCATCGACCATAGCCAGTATCTGTTTTTGTCCTACTCCCTGGTTCTCTTGTTGAGCATTTAATTTCCTGTCAAAGCGGGGCTGGGTGATGGCTTGAATATTGCCAAGATAGGTATACAAGATTCCTGTTGAGCATAGCAAGGCAATGAGAAATCCCCCAGTCTGGCCTGACAACCATTTCCTTGACTGGTTTGCATTGGCATCGACATTACGAGCATGGTAAGCCAACCATACCCGCAAGGGTAAGGCGCTGGCAAGAACCAGCAGCAGAAAACATAATATGTAGAATGAAATCATGAGCAAATTCAATCAATAAAATCAAAGCAAGGGCTCAGAAAAATGTCGCCTGCCTATTACCGATTCTGCTGATTCTGTTGATTCAGCGGCTTCATCAGTAGCAGGAATGATTTTTACCCGGGTAAACAAAAAAATCAGTGCAGCGAGCAGCAATAGATACGGGCCAGTCCACAGCAACGCAGTCTGATAATTGAATGGCGGGCGGTAATGCACAAAGTCACCATAGCGCGCCACCAGGAAGTCGGTTATTTCATTTTCATTTTGCCCTTGTTGAAATTTCTCACGAATTTGCTGTTTGAGATTGACCGCCAGTTCAGCATGTGAATCTGCCAGGGTCTGGTTTTGGCAAACCAGGCAACGTAACTCCTCAGACAGTTTTTGCACTCGCTGATCGATGCTCAGCGTTTCTGCCTGACTGACGAAAGTAGTAAATACAAGAGTGATGTTCAACGCCCATCGTATGAGTTTTTTAAAAAATGGATTCATCTTATTGCTCGCGCTGCAGTTGATCAATCAAGGGTTGTAATTTGCCAAACACGACTTGCTCAGTCAGCGGGCCTACATGTTTATAGCGCACCAGGCCATGGCTATCGATGACAAAGGTTTCAGGAACACCCACCACGCCGTAGTCAGTCGCAGCACGACCATCGACATCCTGTACAGACAATTGATAGGGATTGCCAAAATCGCTGAGCCAGCGCTTGGCATCTGCAGCTTTGTCCATATAATCCAGCCCTATGACAGGTGCAGAAAGCTGACTGGCAAATTTCACCAGTACCGGATGCTCATGACGGCAAGACTCGCACCATGAAGCCCAGACATTCAGCAGCCACACCTTGCCTTTGAGGTTGGATGATTGAAAGTGTTCTTGTTGTTCAACTTGTGGCAATGAAAAAACCGGGGCTGGCTTGCCTATCAAAGCAGAAGGCAAGTCATCTGTCTTGATGAGCAAACCCGTCGTCAGGAAAGCCAGCAAGATCACAAAACCAAACAAGGGTAGCAAAAAGCGTTTCATGCTGGCTCCGCCGTCTGGAAAGACTCAGTTGAAGCAGAGGTAGAAGTTGAAGCGCGGGCCCGCTGTACAACTTCAACAGTACTGGGTTTATATCTACGCTCCAGCGCTGCCAACAGCCCCCCCAAAGCGATAGCCAGGCAACCTGCCCAGATCCAGCTCATGAAAGGTTTGATTTGCACCCTGACCATCCAGCCCTGGTCTTTGCTTGCCTCACCCAGTGAGATATATACATCCCTGAGCAAGCCACGATCAATGGCGGCCTCGGTCATAGGCATGTTTTGTGCGGTATAGATGCGGCGCTCTGGTTCCAGCTGCAAAGTGATATCTGCTTTACCGACCACAAAGTAGCCCCTGGCTGCGATGTAATTCGGGCCATCGATTTTTTCTAGTGATTTGAAAACCACGTCATAGCCTGCCAGTTGCACATGCGCTCCGGGGCGCAGGTGATAATCCTCGCTGTTTTCCAGACTCTTGACTGCACTGACCCCTATCGTGAAGACAGCAACGCCTACATGGGCCACGACCATACCCCAGAAGCCTAGAGAGGGTGCATGCAGACTGGGCCACCAATTTGAGTTATGAACAGGTCTGTATACGCGCTTACTGACTTGTCCTGCCGTAGCCAATAATATCCACACACCTAAACCAGTCCCAAGTCCGAACATAAAACTGTAGCGGTAGCTCAGCACGCCTGCCACAGACACAGCAAGTATTAAGGCAATCAGTAAAAACCTGTCCAGGCTTTTCAATTTCGCCTGCTTCCAGGCCAGATAGGGTGCCAGTGCCATCAGGAACAGCACCGGCAAAATCAGGGGAACAAAAGTCGCCTCAAAATAAGGTGGCCCCACCGAAATCTTCCCTAGTTGCAGGGCATCCAGAAACAGGGGATACAGCGTGCCCAGCAATACCGTGGCTGCTACTACTAACAGCAGCACATTATTCAATAACAGAGCGGTCTCTTTCGATACAGGCAAAAACGTTGTATTCGAACGGATTTGCGGTGCACGCCATGCATACAAAGCCAAAGCACCGCCACTGACTAGCGCCAGAAAGATCAGGATAAACACACCGCGTTTGGGATCTGAAGCAAAGGCATGTACAGAAGTCAGCACACCTGAACGCACCAGGAAAGTACCCAGCAATGACAATGAGAAAGCCAATATCGCCAGCAAGATAGTCCAGCTTTTAAAGCTGTCGCGTTTTTCACTGACAATCAGGGTATGCAGCAAGGCTGTGCCTACCAGCCAGGGCATGAAGGAGGCATTTTCTACCGCGTCCCAGAACCACCAACCGCCCCAACCCAGTTCATAATAAGCCCAGAAACTGCCCATGAAGATGCCCAGGGTCAGGAAGATCCATGCTGCCAGAGTCCACGGCCGTACCTGGCGTGCCCAGTCGCGCTCAACTTTCCCATCTATCAGCGCCGCCAGAGCAAACGCGAAAGCTACGGAAAACCCCACATAGCCCATGTACAGCAGGGGCGGGTGGACAATCATGCCGGGGTCTTGCAGCAAAGGATTGAGGTCGCGCCCCTCTGCCGCAGCAGGAAAGGCGCGGGTAAATGGATTGGAAGTGAACAGGATGAAACTTAAAAAACCAAAGCTGATTATCCCCATGAAGGCCAATACCCGGGCCAGGAAAACTGACGACAAAGCACGGTTCCTCAACGCAACTGCCAGACCCCAGCCTGCCAGTATCAAGACCCACAACAAGAGTGAACCTTCATGTCCACCCCAGCTACCGGCAATTTTGTAAAATACCGGCAAGCGGGTATTTGAATGTGCTGCGACATAGGCAACAGAAAAATCATCACCGACAAAGCCGGCAATCAAAATCATAAAAGACAATAAGATCAGCAAGAACTGTGAAGCTGCCAAAGGCCTCGCCAGTGCTATCCAGGCAGCTTGTTTTTTGACTATCCCCAGGCTTGGAACGGTAGCTTGCAGGGCCGAGAAAACCAGTGCCAGTATCAGGGCGAAATGCCCAAGTTCGATGATCATGGTAGTGGCACTCCGGACTTGGCTTGCGCCCGGTCTATCGCATACTTTGCATCTGGCGGCATATAGTTTTCATCATGCTTGGCCAGTACTTGCTCGGCTATGAATACACCCGCCTGTGCCAGCTTGCCTTGCGCTACCACGCCCTTACCTTCCTTGAACAGATCAGGCAAAATGCCACGGTATTGCACTGCCAGGCTATTGCGTGTGTCGGTGACCAGAAAACGTACCGTGATGCCATCTTCCAGTGTTTTCAGGCTGCCGTTCTCCACCATGCCGCCGACACGAAAACTATGCTGCAAGGGTGCCTCACCTGCACTGATTTGCGTTGGGGTAAAGAAGAACACCAGGTTTTTTTGAAAGGCATTCAAGATAAAAAAAGTCGCCAGTGCCAGCAGGGAGAGGCTGATTACCACCAGCAACAATCGCTTGTGTCGTGCTTTCATGCTTTACCGCCCGCGTCAGAATCACGGCTTTGCTGTTCCAGCTTTAGCTCACGCAAGAGCGCTTTCTTCGCGAACCCTACACTGAACAGCTCCAGCGCGAGGGCAGCAAAGAATACCAGCACAGCCCCCCACACATACAAGGCATATCCACCCATGGCAATAAAGGCTGACCAGTTTTGCCAGATCATGATGTTGCTCCCACTTCAGCCTGCACCCAGGCGCTATGTCTTTCCCTGTCCAGTATCAACAGGCGCACACGCCACAACACAATAGCAATGACATATGCCCACAATGCCAGGGTCATGACCAGCATGCCGCTGAGCATGATGCTGGCCATCTTGGGCGCAGCAGTCAGACTTATCGATGCGCCCTGATGCAGGGTATTCCACCACTTGACGGAGAAATAAATGATGGGGATATTTACGACACCAAGCAATGCCAGCACTGCACCAGCACGGTCAGCGCGGCGGCTATCATCAATCGCAGCTTGCAAGGCGATCAGGCCAAGATACAGGAAAAGTAAAATCAATTCAGAAGTCAGACGCGCATCCCAGACCCACCAGGCACCCCAGGTAGGCCTGCCCCAGAATGCGCCAGTCCATAAAGCCAGAAAGGTAAATAAAGCGCCCGTAGGTGCCAGAGCACGCGCCAGCAAGGCGGCGAGGCGAGTATTGAAGACCAGGCTGATCGCAGACCAGAAACTCAGTGCCAGATAAATCAGCATGGACAGCCAGGCTGCAGGTACATGAATGAAGATGATGCGGTAGGCATCACCCTGTTGCTGATCGGTCGGTGCGATCAAAAAACCCAACGTCAGCCCAATGACAGTCAGCACAGCAGCAAGCGTAAATAGCCAGGGTATGCATTTTCCTGCCACCCGGTAAAACACTGGTGGCGATGCCAACGCAAACCAGTTACTGGCTTGCGCGGTGCTTGAAAACTGATCCAGGCTCAGAGTATTCATGCGCTTGCTTGTTCGGTAGTTAGATTAATCGTGGAGTCAAAAAACTGAAAAAAATGCTCGCCGTAAAGCGAGCATAAATGAACCCCTAGAGATGTACGACGTGATCAATATACCGCGCAGCTTTTAAAAAGTATGCGAATTAAATCAGATATGAATATGTAACTGCATGCTGCGAATACAGCAATCAGAAAGCAGCGATGTTGAGAATTGAACTACCTGTTTCAATCAAGCATTAATCCGGCATCAATCAAGCATAATTTGTAAGCTATAACTGCTTGCAACAGGAGAAAGGACGGCTAAAGCAGTCAACATGCCAGCCAGCACATACCAGTAAGCAGCAGTATCCAGACCCGCGTTGTATGCGACAAACACGCCGCTGCCAAAGATCAGCACGGGTATGGTCAAAGGCAAGACCAGTAAAGATAACAAGACTGCACTGCCACGCACGCCCAGTGTCAATGCTGCGCCCATAGCACCAATCAGGCTGAGCACCGGAGTACCCAGTAGAAGACTGAGTACCAGCACACCGATGGCACCCGGGGGCAAATCAAATTGCAATGCCAGCAAGGGCAACATGAAGACCAGCGGTAAACCAGAGACCAGAAAATGTGCAAGGATTTTGCCGCTGACGATAACAATCAGCGGTTCTGAAGACAATAGCATTTGCTCCAGCGTGCCATCGGCATAATCACCGGCAAACAAACGCGGTGCCGCCAGCATGGATGACAGCAATGCCGCCACCCAGATGATGCCTGGCGCTATCGTTTGCAACAAAACCTTATCAGCCCCTATACCCAAAGGAAACAGGCTGACAATCAGCACAAAGAAAACCATGGTGTTCAATACATCTGAACGGCGGCGCCAGGCCAGTTTTAAATCGCGCCCCACCACTGCCAGGAACAGCGTCAACATGGGCGCTCACCCAGCCATAATTCGTGGTGACCAGATAACCGTAATTCGATATCCTGATGCGTGGTGTAAATCAGCATGCCACCTTGCTGCAAGTGTGTATGCAATATCAATGTCAACGCTGCTGTAGCTTTCTGATCCAGTGCACTGAAAGCTTCATCGAGTATCAATAGCCGGGGCAAATCTGACAAATATAATCTCGCCAGTGCCAGGCGTTTGCGCTGCCCTTGCGATAACTGGCCTGCTGGTAATAGCGCGGTTTGCAGCAAACCCATGTTTTTCAATGCCGTGCATGCTTCTATATAAGAGCAATGCTGGCCAGCCAGTCTGGCGTTGAATGCGATATTTTCCCAGGCCAGCAAGTCATCCTTGATACCATTTGCATGACCAAGAAAGAGCATGTATTGATGAAATTCCTCTTTTAGTTTTTGTATGGATTTTCCTCGCCACAAGACAGAACCTGCTGCCGGACTGGCCAAGCCGCAGAGTATGCGTAACAAACTGGATTTACCACTGCCATTACTGCCTCTGACATGCAACGCATGACCTGCATGCAATTGAATATGGATATTCGAGAACAGGTAATTACGTCCTTTGAGACAGGCTAGTTGGCTGGCTTCAAACTCAAGCGGCATGCCTTGAGCCATAACTAACTGAGGCTGCGGGCTGTCAATCCCGGTTTGCTGATACATGCGTTTTTTACCTGCTTAAATAAATTGAGCCGAAGGTTGAGCTAGGGACTGGCCGCCTCCACCTGGATCATGCATTCTAACTGTCCGGCAAGAACCAGCGAAGTTGCATTTCCTTCGATGCTTATTACAAGTCCTTCTAAACGCCAGGTCTTTCGTGAATTAAAATAATACCAACAAAAGTCTGGCCATTTTTATCCACACAATGACGCTTCTGATGCCCTCATTTTTCGGGAAAAATCCGGAAAAAGTTGCGACTTTAGTAAATTCCATTACAATACTTGCAATTACTTACTGCTAATCATCTTTTTTGGATGTCATCCATGTCTCCCCTACGTACTTTTATCTTTGTTTCTCTTACACTCGCGGCACAGGCAAGCAGCGCACAAGAGTGGATATTCGCGGTCAATGAAGGTGTAACCTATCAGGACGGCAGCCCTATCACTGAGCGTTATAAGCCATTGGTGGATTTGCTGGAGAAAGAACTCAAACATCCTGTCAAAGTGCAGGCTGTGGACAGGTACAGCAATTTCGAAGCTGGTCTGGATGCTGAACGTTATGATCTGGTGTTCATCCATCCGGCACACATAGGCTTGCGCGCAGCCAAGAGTGGCAAATATGTCGGCCTGGCCAGTGCCAAGGACTTTACTGACTACCGCGCCCGTGTGTTCGTCAAGAAGGATTCTGCAGTAAAGACCATCGCTGACCTGCGCGATAAAAAAGTGGGGGTACCGTCACTGGAATCCATCACTACCGTCATGTTCACGGCCAACCTGGCTGAGTTAGGTTTTCGCGATCCCGCTTCACGCTTTAGCGCTACCCGCTACCAGGATGCGGTACCCTTCATGGTGGAAAATGGCTTCGTCGAAGCCGGTGTTACAGGTTCGGGTGCTGTCGCCAAGGATTGGGTGGCCAAAGGTGGACGTGTGATAGGTGAAACCAAACCTGTCCCTATCAAACAATTTCTGGCTTCACGAAGACTGACTGCAGATCAACGTGACAAGCTACAAAATATCTTGCTTAAACTCAGCGAAAACGATACCGGAAAAGTGGCATTAAAGGGCATCAATATGAAGGGCTTTGTGCCTTGGGATAATGGAGTCATGGCAGACGCTACCAAACGACTTGGCTTGTAAAATAATCGGCCATAGCAAAAGGGGCACAGATTACATCTGTACCCCTTTTTGCTATCGCAGCCTGATTTATATTTGCACTTACAAACCCAGCTTGGCAGCCAGACCTATGCGTTGCAATTTTCCGGTAGCGCCTTTTGGTATTTCTTCCAGAAACAAGATCTTGCGCGGTATCTTGAAATCGGCCAGGCGTATGGCGGCAAACTCGCGTAACTCTTTTTCTGTTGCTGTTTTTCCTTCGCGTAACACTACAGCCGCGCCGACCTCTTCTCCCAGCTTGTCATGGGGTATACCAAAGGTGACGACCTGTTCCACCGCAGGATGGTCCATCAGAATTTCATCAACTTCACGTGGGGAAATTTTCTCGCCTCCCCGGCTGATGATTTCCTTGAGACGGCCAGTGATACTCAGATAACCATCTGCATCCATGATGCCCTGGTCACCGGTACGGAACCAGCCATTGGTGTAAGCCTCTGCATTGGCTTTAGGGTTATTTTCATAGCCTGCAGTCACATTCGGGCCACGGATGACGATTTCACCTGTCAGGCCACGCTCCAGCAAATTACCTACAGTATCCATGATCGCAACTTCAGGGCCAGCGGCAATGCCGACTGAACCGGGTATGCGTTTGGCGGGTGGCAAAGGGTTGCAGGCCATCTGGTGCGCTGCCTCTGTCATGCCATAGGCCTCTATCAAAGGAGTCTTGAAAACGGCTTCAAGCTCACTGATGACTTGCGGCGGCATCGAGGATGATGATGAGCGTATAAAGCGCAAGGGATTGGCCGCAATCACGTCATGATTTTGCGCTGCCCGCGCAACGATGGTCTGGTGCATGGTCGGTACAGCGGTGTACCACGTCGGTTTGGCCTCGGTCATCCAGCCAAAGAATTTCAGGGCATTAAAACCTGGCGTGCAATAGATGCTGCTACCTGCTGACAAGGGTGCCAGCAAACCCGCAATCAAGCCATGGATATGGAACAGCGGCATGATATTGAGACCACGGTCAGCTGCAGTCAATTGCAGGTTGTCACGCACATTGCAACCCGATGCACAGATATTGATATTCGACAGTGGTACTATCTTGGGGCGTGACGTCGTGCCGGAGGTATGCAGTATCAAACCTATATCTTCAGGCGCAGCAGGGCCAGGGATAAAAGGGGCACCGGCAGCTTGTGGATTGACCTGCGTCAGTGTGAAGGCACCTATGCCTTCTTCACTGGGCGTGAGTTCCAGTACTTGTATCTTGAGTTTTTCAGCGATTGCCAGCGCAGGTGAAGTACTACCCTTCTCTACCACCAGCGCTTTGGCATGCAGGTCAGACAGATAGAATTCAAATTCATCAGCACGGTAGACAGGGTTCAGCGGTGCAGCCGTGGCAGCAGCAGCGATGCAGACAAAGGCGCTGGCCATTTCCGGGCCATTTGGCAGGACGATGGCAACCCTGTCCTGGCGGCCAATGCCAAAGCTATTCAGGGTGGCAAGGGTCTTTTTCTGGTTTGCACGCAGGTCACGATAAGTCAGGGGCTTGGCACCAGGCGCTTGCAGTGCGATGGCATCGTCAGCACCGACGGCAAGTAATTCGACGAGTGTGGAAAATCTTTGCATGATGACTTTCTATGATAAAAAATAAAGCACGAAACCTGGCAGATGATTTTTCAGGCAGTTGTTTGCAGGCAGTTGTTTTCAGGCAGTGATTTCATTCATTGCTGTATGCGCAGTTTGCCATTTTGTTCTTGCACCGTGCGCGCCAACAACGCAGTCAGTGCATACACCGCTTCTATATTCGGGGTAGGCGTATCAGTGATCCTGCCCATTTCTATGACAGTGCCCACCAGCGCTTCCAGCTCTATGGGGCGACCAGCTTCAATATCCTGCAGCATTGAAGTCTTGTGCTTGCCAACAGCTGCAGCACCGACGATACGCTTATCTATGCTGACCTTGAAATTCACGCCCAGCTTTTCGCCTATCACCTGCCCTTCACGCATCATGCGCGCCACCAGTTCGCGTACAGGTGCAAATTCGCAGATATCCACCAATGTTGCATGAGTCAGCGCACTGATGGGGTTGAAGCTCAGGTTGCCCCACAGCTTGAGCCAGATTTCTGAACGGATGTCAGACGAGATCGGCGCCTTGAAACCAGCCTGGCGCAAGGCGTCCGCCAGCTCACGTATGCGTGGCGTATCGCTGCCATCAATCTCGCCCAGTGAAAAGCGGTTGCCTTCTATATGCTTGATGACACCAGGCGCAATGATTTCGCAGGCAGGGTAGATAATGCAGCCGATGACTTTGTCCACGGCTATCTGGGCAGATACCACGCCACCTGGATCTACCGCTTCCACCCGTCGCCCTTCATATTCGCCACCGTGCTTGTGGAAATACCACCAGGGTACGCCGTTTTGCGCTGTCACCACGATAGATTCAGGCCCCAGCAAGGCGGGGATGTCAGCAGCCACTGTAGCGACCTGATGCGCCTTCATGCCAAGGATGACGACATCTTGCACAGGCAAATCGGCAATGCGGTCAGTGGCGAAGATGTTTGCCACATGTTCGCTGCCATCATCCATGATCAGTTTCATGCCGTTTTCACGCACGGCCTGTAAATTTGCACCGCGTATCACGACGCTGACTTCATGCCCAGCCTGCGCAAGTTTTACTGCCAGGAAGCCGCCAATTGCACCTGCACCCACTACCGCTATCTTCATATATTTTTATCCTCAAGACTGTCAAAACTATTCCGCAAACTGCCTATGCCATCTATCACAATTTCTACCACCTGGCCGCTACGCATGGGGCCAGCGCCGGTGGACGTGCCGCAAGCGATGACGTCACCTGGAAACAAACTCATCTCGCGTGAAATCATGCTGACGATTTGTGCTGGGGTAAAGATCATATCGCGGCAGGAATAATTTTGCCGCTCCTTGCCATTTAAAAATGTTTTGACTGTCAGCGTTTGTGGGTCCAGCCCGGTAGCGATCACAGGCCCGAACACACCAAAACTGTCGCAGCTCTTGGCCCGGCACCACTGGGCAAATGTCGTATCACGCTGCAGCAATTCCAGTGCTGTCACATCGTTGACACAGGTGTAGCCGAAAATACTGGCGGCCGCCACCTCCTCATCCACATTGCTGCAGGTCTTGCCTATGACAATGCCAAGCTCACCTTCGTACAGGATTTTGCCTTCGTATCGAGGTGGACGTTTGATGATGCCAGCATGCGGCAGGTAAGAGTTGGAAGTCTTGATGAAGTACAAAGGCTCGGCAGGAATCGCTTGCCCCAGTTTGTCTGCCAGCTCGTGGTAATTATTCCACAGGCCTATCATTTTTGAAGCCTGACTGGGTGTGAGCAAGCGCACTTCACTTAGTGCCAGCGTTTGGCCAGTAGCGACGGGGTTATTGAATAAATCACCTCCAAAGACGGTGATGAAGCCAGCGTCAAGACGACCAAAGCCGGGTTGATTTGCATGTTCAAAGCGTAACCAATGTGTCATATCGATAAGGATAGTGCGGATACATAAGGGTTGTGAGGCAGGTTTAATCTCTTAACAAATAAGCATATGCTAAAGGTATTTTTGTTAAATAGCTTTAAATGACTTATGATAGTCTAGTCGAATCGGCTAGCAAATTCGACAAAATTTTTTGCATATCATTGTGTACCTCCAGCATTACACTGCATTGCTTCTACTCACCACTCAGATTTTGATTAAAGGACAGGCGCATGACTCCGGAAATATCCCTCAAGCCAGAACTTCCTCTGGTGGAAACCGCCTCACAGTACCGCTGGCTACAATTATTGCTAGGCATTATTTGCATGGCGATGATCGCCAATCTTCAATACGGCTGGACCTTGTTTGTTGATCCCCTGGATCAAAAATACCACTGGGGCCGGAAAGCCATACAAGTCGCATTTTTCATCTTTGTACTTACCGAAACCTGGCTGGTACCTATAGAAGGCTACCTCGTTGATAAATTTGGTCCCCGCCCGGTAGTGCTGGTCGGTGGTTTGCTGATAGGCCTGGCCTGGTTCATGAATGCCCATGCAGATTCATTGACGATGCTGTATATCGCTGCAGCAATCGGCGGCATTGGTGCTGGCGCGGTATATGGCACCTGTGTCGGTAATGCGCTCAAATGGTTCCCGGACCGTCGCGGGCTGGCAGCAGGCCTGACCGCTGCCGGATTTGGCATGGGGTCAGCACTGACCATCATCCCTATTTCAGCCATGATCAAGAACAGCGGCTATGAATCAGCCTTCCTGTACTTTGGCCTGGGTCAGGGCCTGGTCGTATTTTTGCTGTCCTTCTTGCTGAGCACGCCAAAGACTGCCCCGACTACCGCAGCACCAGCGGCACGCGTCAGTCAGACCAAGGTAGACTTCACCTGGAAACAAATGATCAAGACACCGGTGTTCTGGGTCATGTACCTGATGTTCGTCATGATGGCTGCTGGTGGCCTGGTCGCCACGGCACAACTGGCTCCTATCGCCAAGGATTTCAAAATTGCTGAAATTCCGGTATCGCTGATAGGTTTCACCTTGCCTGCCCTGACCTTTGCCCTGTCCCTGGACCGTATTTTCAATGGCATCACCCGCCCATTCTTTGGCTGGGTATCCGACAACATCGGTCGTGAAAACACCATGTTCATTGCCTTTTCCATGGAAGCGGCAGGCATACTGGCACTGAGCATCTTTGGTAAAGACCCTGTCCTTTTCGTCTTGCTGACTGGCCTGGTATTTTTTGGTTGGGGAGAAATCTACAGCCTCTTCCCTTCCACTTGCGGCGACACCTTTGGCAGTAAATTTGCCGCAACAAATGCCGGCCTGCTCTACACCGCCAAGGGTACCGCATCCTTGCTGGTGCCACTGTCTGTGTATGTAGTAGAAGCCTATAAAGGCTGGCACGAAGTGTTCTATATAGCTGCAGGCTTGAATGCCCTGGCCGCCATCATGGCGTTGGCCGTACTCAAACCTATGCGTGCACGCATGCGTAATTTACAGTGACTGTTCAGGATGTAGTGATTTAGTGACAAAGCCGCAGTAACAGTGGGGAACATAAAAGAACACCACTTTTTACTGCGGCTTTTTTTCGTTAAGCTACCAAGCTCAAGAGCTTAAAAACTTTCGTCAAACAAGAACCACAATCTTTCCATTGGCCTGACCCGACTCAAGCATGCGATGAGCTTCCTGAATGTCGTTAAAGTCAAATACGCGAACTGGCGTAGCCTTATAGATTCCCTGTGCGACCAGATCTACGATTTGCTGGAAGGGGATTTCAGCGATGGGAAATTCAGTACTGCCTATCGCCAGGGCACTCGCAAACACGCTGAAATGGCGCCCGCTCGGAATCTGGAACACTGGCTCAATCTCGGTGAGCGGGCCACCACCGCCAAGAAAACCAGCCAGGCAAACATGCCCATTTCTAGCTGTCATGGCAAGTGAAGCCAGCACCGTGGAATTGCCAATCAGATCCAGTACTGCATCTACACCAGCGACGTGATGCTCTGTTAAGCGTGCTTTGATATCTGGTGCCTCAATCAAAACTTCTTTCGCACCAATTGCTTTGAGATAGTCTTCGCGGCCTGGATTACGCGTCGTGGCGATAACATTCACCCCAAAATGTGCCGCAATATTGACCGCTGCTTGCCCAAGAGATGAAGTAGCACCCCGTATCAGCAGGGTCTGGCCAGGTTGAAGTGCCAGATTACCGTGCAGGCAGCTCCATGCTGTCGCGTACGACTCTGGAATGGCGGCCAGGTGCTCCCATGCAAGCTCAGTGGTCACTGTAGCGACGTTGCTTACTGGTGCGACGAGGTATTCCGCATAACTGCCATTGATGCTTCTTCCCATGCCCCCAACAATTGCGACAACTTTTTGTCCCGTTTGAAATTGACCAGATGAGTCTGACTTAACTACACCTGCGCACTCAATACCGCTGATTTCTGCAACCTCACCCCAAACGCCCCTACGAAAATAAATCTCTGCCTGATTGATGCCGAATGCTTTTACTTCAATCAATACTTGCCCTTCCTTCGGTTGTGGTATTGGACGTTCCTCTACCTCCAGCACCTCTGGACCACCGTATTGCTTGATAACGATTGCTTTCATTTTCTGACTCCCATGTTGTTGGTGGACAGGACTTTACCAATGCAGTTAATTTATTTATATTTACAAATTCAAATAAACATCATTCATTTTTACTATCATGAATAAGCTGACTCTCCACCAACTGCGATGCTTTGATGCTGTGGTAAGCCAAGGAAGCTTTCAGGCTGCTGCGGATCAACTGTTTCGTTCACAACCCACTGTCTTCGCTGCAATCAAGGGACTGGAAACACAGGTAGGTGTGAGCCTTCTGGACAGAAGCAGCTATCGCGTGAAGGTGACGGACGCCGGGCGTTCATTTCATGAACGTACCCGTGTATTTCTTCAAGAGTATGGAAAACTGGAGAATCACCTTATCCAACTTTCCATGGGTGCAGAGGCAGAGTTGCGTATAGTGATTGGCGATTTGTGCCCTCTGAACGAGACCCTGAGTCTGCTACGGAAATTTTTTGATGGCTGCCCTGGCACAAGGCTACATTTGCATTTTGAAGCCATTTCCGGCCCATGGGAACGCCTGAGTGATGGTGATGCCGACCTGATCTTTCATCATGTAGATACAGCCAATCCAGATCTGGAATATATAGATTTACAAAGCGTGAAACTCATCCCCGTTGTTGCCCCCTCGTTTCTGTCATTCCCAGTTAACGACGCCATCTCACCTGAACAGATGCGAGACTATGTGCAGTGCGTAATCCGTGATACAGCCACACACTCCAGGCCACGCGACTACTACGTTGTGGATGGTGCAAGAAGCTGGACAGTCAGCGACCAACTGATGAAAAAAGAAATTATTATTCAAGGAATGGGCTGGGGACATATGCCAGATTTCTTGATTGAAAACGACTTGCGCAAAGGAAGTTTGATTTCGATCAAAGGAAAATATCTTCAAGGCGGACAGATACGCCTCGTTGCTGCCCGTAACCGCAACATACCCCACGGACCTGTGGCGCAGTTGCTATGGCATTACATCGAAGAGCAAGCAATGCATGCTGTCAATCGACACATACCCTGAAAGACATCAGGACTTGCACCATTAAAATTGATAAGCACGATTACTATTTCTGTTTTTTTCAGCATCTGCAAACCTGTACTGTAGTCCGCCATCAGCAGCATTTGAATAGCAAAGATAAGGACGGCTTTAAGTTGGGGCGCTCTTATGGTGCCACTGTCTTTTTTATTTTACTGCGGTGCCAACAGCATATTATTTGTCTTATTACGTTTGGCTTTATACATGGCCTCATCTGCCAATTTGAGCAGACCATTTGCATCACTGGTATTTTCTTCTGCCATGGCGATACCAATACTTACGTCAACAATCACGTCCGCGTCGCCAATACTGATGGGACGGATGATTTCCTTGCGCATACGTTCTGCGATCATGCCAGCTTCGCTGACATCGGCATCTGGTGCAAGCAGGGCAAACTCATCACCACCGAGGCGGCACAGAACATCAGTTTCTCTTTTAATGGCATTCAGGCGTTCACCGATCGCACGCAAGACAATGTCGCCAGCCTGATGGCCGTAAGTGTCATTGATAGGTTTGAACTGATCCAGATCAAGTACCAGCACTGCGAATTGTCTATTCGAGTGACGTTTTAATCTGGCAAAACTGGCTTTCAGTTCTTCATTAAAGCGCCAGCGATTTGCCAGCCCGGTTAGATCATCGTGTGAAGCCAGATACAGAGTACGTTCATCGCGTTGACGCTGCTCGGTGACATCGCGAGCAACGGCATACAAAAAATTTGAACCAGGTATAGGTGCCGGCGTAGTCCAGTTCAACCAGCGATAACCGCCATCTTTATGCTGGTAACGATTATCAAAACTGATGGTGTCTATGCCCATCCGCAGTTTTTCTACTTCTTGCTGGGTCTTTTCAAGATCTTCCGGATGCACCAGCTCAAGAAAACTACGCGACAACAATTCTTCTTGCGTATACCCCAGGGTACGTTCGAACGCACGGTTAACTTTATGAAAGTATCCACTGGTAGTAGCAATACAAAGCATATCCAGGGACAGACTGAAGAAGGCTTCGCGCTCTTCAACTATTTGTTGTACCAGCTCCAAACCATGCTTCAAAGAGTCTGTCAGACGGTGATGGTGTTCGGCTTCCTTCTTGAGTGAAGACACTAGCTTATCCATTGACTCCAGGCTTTCAGCCCGGGAACGCAAGGTTTCCACCAGTTCGCGCAGAGAGGTCTCATCTATTTGATGACGTTCAACTTGAACCATGGGCACGCTCTCTCTTTAAAGTCTCAACAGTTTGTATTTGACCATTTTTTGCTCGTGCTGATACTGTCACATAAGCTTTTCCAAGGTCTTTCCAGATTTATAGCGTAGTGTGCAAACGACCGCAATAGCAAGTTCACCATAGCTGGTGCAGTTACAGACAAGGAAAGAGCCAATTGGTCTGACCAACCAGCTCTGTTCGAAAAATCCTGCCACTCATTTTTACAAGATTACTGCGGTCTGACAGACAGCACGCTATTTGTGATTGCGGACTTTGATAGTTTATTGATCACTCAATCAGTCTTCCAAACAAATTCCTGCCTGAGCTGCGGATCAAAATATGAAGTGTTAGCCATTGTTAATTTAATGGATGCGCATGTGGCATTTTCCTCGAAGAGAGCGATTCCTGATGATATTCAATTGCCAATCCAGACAGCACTATCGAAAGAGAGGCTAGTGCCAACACAGACAAACAATGGCGACTACAATACTTTGTTTGCATCGATTCTCAAGCCTGCATTACGATTTCTTTATCTTGAACGAACTTCATTTGGAAGCATTTTTCGGTACATGTCTTTGCGAATGAAGACCCAAAGCAACGCCCATCAATGCAATAGCCCCTCCCACAGCATCATAAACGTGCAGCTGTTCGCCCAGGAATGAACAAGCTACCGCTGTAACGAACACGGGTATCAGATTCATGAAAAGTGATGCTCTTGCCGCACCCATACGCTTGATACCTTTCATCCAGAAAAAAGGAGCCCCAATTGAAGCCGGAATTCCAGCGTAGAGTATCAATGGTGCGTTAGATGCAGTGATCGGGGATATAGGGTTGAGCAAGTAAAATGGCAAGGACATCAGGACAGCACAAGCAATCTGTACATGCAGTTGCTGCCAGGTTGTCAATGGTATCACCCAGCGCTTAAGCAACTGACCATAGAGCGCATTGGCACAAATCGCGACCAGCATCAACATGTCTCCTGGTCGGATACCATCAGCTATCAAAAGCAGCGGATGCCCTTTCGATATTAGAAAGCTCAAGCCGATCAAAGAAACAACTGCTCCTGCAAGTGTATGGCGGCCTACTGTTTCCATAGAAATTGCACTAGCCAACAGTGCTGAAATTAAAGGAGCCAGCGATATGATAAATCCCATATTGATAGCCGACGTAGTTTTGGCGGCTTGGTAGGCCAATCCCTGGTAGACCACCATTCCCAATGCACTCAATAGCATCAATTTGTGCCAATTTTGTGCAACACAAATCCGGTTTTTCCATACCTCTTTTCCAACAAAAATGCTCAGTAAAAAAAAGGCGAGCAACCATCTATAAAACACTATCGATGCAGGTTCTATGGCGACAGATGCTACCTTGGTCACAACCGTATTGCCAGACCAAATCATCACAGCCCACAAAGGAGCAAATGTAGTAGTCAAAACAGAAGAGCATCTTGTAGCAGGCGATATGGATAGTGTCTGAGATACTTTCGATATGTCTTGAGGCATGATGATGTGCGATTCTTTTGATTTAATGCTGACGATATATTTTCGACATACTTCATGATGTGCTCGTGTGCACCTTGAATAAATTAGCTGCTTGTGGAGTCATCTTTTCGCAGATTGCTGGTTTTAGTTTACCCGTCTCGCCTCGAATAGAGCTGCATCAATAGAAAACGAATGATCGTCCTGCACCATGAAGTACGCGGATACTTCTTCTGATCCGCTGTCGAACAGGGAGCGAATTGCTTGTACGCGTTCTGGCGGCGTGCGCATCCGCTCAATCCACTGATCGAACTGCATGACCAGTTTCCATCCGCTGCTGCATGCATGTGAAAAAGCTGCGGCATCTAACATGGCAGACCACTCTGAGGCACGGTAGTCGCGCACATGCGAGCTGTCACGCAATAGTTCGACAGCTTGTAAGGTGGTGTCGTACAAGGCCGTTTCCGGCGCAACGATGTCGATCACGACGAACACGCCGTCGGAACGCAATACGCGGTGAACCTCCTTGAGTGCTGCCGATACGTCTTGCCAGTGATGGGCTGAAAAGCGCGTAATTACAATGTCAAAACTTCCATCCGCAAATGGCAAACACTCCGCGCATCCTTGTTGTGTCTGTATATTCCCGAGATTCTTTTCCTTGGCGGCATTCGCCACGACTTCGAGCATTTGCTCCGAGACGTCGTAGGCAATAACCGAACCCGCGCTCGTCGCAACAGCGAAGCTGACGTGGCCTGCACCACAGCCAAGGTCCAGTATTTTCGGCATTGGATAGCGACTGGCAATTTCTTGCAGCGCGCAGAGATCCGCGCCAGTGGCATGTACGGTGCTAGAGAGATAGGCTTCGGCGGTATTGCCGAATTGGCGGGTGACGAGGGCTTGTTGTTTCATCTCTTATTCTCCTGTTGGGTTAGAGGAGTTCAGGGTATGCGTTCATTTATCCTGTAACAAGTCAATAAATTATCCTAGTATAATAATTACCAATTAACGCTCCCCGCAGGACGCCCTGACATGCAGAACAATAAGCTAGGTGAATTCATTCGTGCACATCGCGAACGCATCAAACCCGTCGACGTCGGCTTACCGGACGGCGGCAGGCGGCGCACGCCGGGGCTTCGCCGTGAAGAATTGGCGCAGTTATGCGACGTCAGTCCTACCTGGCTTACCTGGCTGGAACAAGGACGGCCGGTGTCGGCATCCGCCAAGATGCTAGGGAAATTGGCGAATGTGATGCATTTGACCATCGCCGAACGCGCATATCTGTTTGGCGTGGCAGAAAAACTCGATCCGGAGCTGGCGACTGAGGGCATGGAACCCGCCGAAGGACTTGGCACGATAGTCGATACAATTAAAGTACCAGCCTATATCTTGAACCGACAATGGGATGCTGTGGCGTGGAATCGCGCTGCCAGCGACTTGTTTGTCGGTTGGCTCGATTGCGGCTCTAGTTCTTTAACAGGCTCGTCAGCACCACCGAATCTATTGCAGTTCATGTTTCTGGAGCGAACGGCGCGCAAGTTGATTGTCGACTGGCCAGACCGTGCCGAACGGCTGGTGGCAGAGTTCCGCGCCGACTGCGGAAAATATGCAGATCAGGAGCCATTGGCCAGATTGATTGCGGCCTTGGCAGAAACAAGCAATACGTTTCGGCAGTTGTGGACTTCGCAGCATGTGGTTAGGCGAGAAGGTGGTGCGCGTAATTTTTCTCATCCGGTGCAGGGGATGTTGACATTCGACCAAACGACATTTCATTTGGCGAAACGACATGACTTGAAACTGGTCATGCTGTTGCCAACGTGAATAAAGGGCAGCACAGGATGTCTTAACACAAGGAGTTTTAAGATCTCAGAGTTGCGGAGATAAAGTACAATCACTTCCTCCAAAGGATACTTATTACAAACACATCACTGCAAATGATGCGTTATACATCCTCTGAAGTAAGGCGTAATATATTCTGTATAAAGTTAATAGTCCGTCTGTGCGGGATCGTATTTTGTTCAAATAAGCAGCTTAAAACGAGATGAAAATAGAAAGCACTAGCCAATTAGCAAGTATTATTCGTAGTCAGATTGATTCTATGCGCAAAGCTATTAAAGCACCGCATACGAGTAGCGTCGGTTCAAAAAAAGAAACCGTGAAAACAAAAAAAATATCCTCCCCCCAAAAAAAGGACTTGGGACATTTGATTGTTCAAAGAGTCGCAGGTATTCCCCTTGAAGATCCACACAGGCGAAGGAAGGCTTTCCGTGCGTTTCTAGAGTCTGTATTGTTGGATGAACTGGGGGAAGAACTGATTGCAGACCCCCGGTTCTTTCGCATGGTAGAAGATATTCAGAATCAAATGCAGGCTGACCAGGAACTGGCTCCTATAATTGAACAAGCCATAGATTTGCTGCTGGTACCATCGTCTACATAAAAAGGTGGTGGTCTTTAAATCGGCCTTCTGCTATCCGTAAGGTGGTTTTATAAAGACAGCAACGGCAGCATTAAACCGAGGCAATATTAAAAAATGTGCAAACTTAATTGGCGTTAAAACGGTTTTTCATCAGACGTTGTGCCAAGCGTTTGATCGCCTCTGCATCATTAGCTTCTCCAGACAAAATTGCTTGTGCATAAGGCGCTGAAAAATTGGACTTGTCAAGCCGCAAAGCCAATTCTATGTGATGCTCAGCCTTTTCAACCTGGTTTTTCATTGCCGCTATTACAGCGATAGCACCATGGCTTTCGCTGAAGTTACGGTCAAGTGCCAACGCAGTTTCAAACTCTGCACTGGCCGCGTCAAAATTTTTTTGTATAAAATAAAGCCAGCCCAAACCTAAATGTGTCCCTATGTGTTTAGGCATATACACGACTGCATCCTGTAAATAGGGTAAAGCCTGGTCGATTTTCATGTCATACATTTCAGTAAAACCGAGCAGTGACAGGACACGTCCATCAGTAGCATTCTTTGTCAGCGCCCTTAGTAAGCATTGGCGGGACAGGTCTGTATTTTTTTGCGACAGCGCTACCGTAGCATTTGCCACCAGCGCTTCAACCTGCTCAGGGTTTGACGCCAGTGCCTGCCTTGCCCACGTGACAGCCAATTCCATATTCCCCAGATCAACCGCAACCAGACTGGCAATACCTGCCGCTTGATCTGAGAGACGATTTACCTTTTGCTGTCGCAAGGCATACTCAAGCGCTTCTTCCAGTCTGAGCGATCTGTGCATGCACCTGAACCACAACACCTGAAGCTGGCTGATATCTTGAAAAGTATGTCCAGCATCATCAAGTACATTGCCCAGCAGTTCCAAAGCTCCAGTAAAGTCATCTTTCTGGAAATAGATAAAAGCAAGATTATGGATAATTGCCGGATGCGGCCCCTGCAGTTCTTCAAGGCTGATCAGTACCGCCTGAGCGTCCTGCAAGCGCCCTTGAGCAAGGTATAAATTACTGGCGCGGAATTGCCAGGCAGTGGTGTCAGTTTGTCTGGACTGCGCAACAGCGAGGAATTGTTCGGCTTTTGAAAACAAGGCAGCCTGCAAAGCGGTTTCAAAGGCGTCTACCAACAAGACATTATTGTCAGGATCACTGCTCAAGTAAGATTCCAACCTTGCGACTCTGGCACTGAGTTCTTGTTGTCGTATTGTTTGTACTTCAGTTAGTGCATTTTTTTGAATCAAGGTATTCTCCTGCGCGGCCGTTTTGTTGGTCATCATCTATCTCTTTCGTTTCCCATGCAGGGAAGATTGTATTCTCGCATTTTATTGCTTGCACAGACTAAGCAATCCGTTCAACAGGCCAAGTCGCAATCCCGTTGCGCGGCCAAAAGCCTTTTCAGATTTTTCAAAGCAGATTGGTGGATTTGAGAAACCCTTCCCTTGCTTACATTCATTATTTCTGCGACTTCTTCAAAGGGTGTACTTTGCAGGTAATGATATCGCACAACTTTTTGCTCTTGTCTCGACAACTGCTCTACAAGAGAACGAATTTGCCCTTGCAATTGTTTCAGTTCCAAACTTTCATAAACTGGTGGCACCGGAGATGTGAGTCCCTCATTTGTTACCATACCACTGTCGTCGAGCAGCCAGGATAGTGCCAACCCCAGGCCAACCTCTGCCAAGCGACGAAAAATCTGTTCACTATCATCCGGATTTGCACTATCTGCCAGTAAAGCCATTTCTTTACTGGCAGTCATCCGTTGCGCATTAAGGCGTTGACGCACGCTGATTTGTTGATGTTTTTCGGAATGAACTTCCATGCTGTTAAGGATGGCACCGCGCATTCTTGGCCCGGCAAAACTGGTAAATTTTGTTCCTGCCCCGAGATTAAATCTATCCATCGCGTCCAGCATGCCGACCAGAGCAATTTGATTGTATTCGGCAAACTCAACATCATTTCCATAGCGCTTGACATACATCGATGCGGCGACCGACTTGGCATACGGCATGTAGATGTCAATAAGCTGCTCTCGGGCAGCGAAGTCTGCGTTTGTTTTCCAGTTCGCCCATAACACTGCTTCGGATTCCTCAGAATCCGTCCCTTGTACCAGCGCCTCCAGATGAGCAGAGCCTGCCATTACGTGAGCCGTGATTAGAACGTTAATGGAAAGAACCAACCAGTGCTTTTAATACCAGGCTCCAGCCATCGATTAATACGAACATGAGTATCTTTAAGGGCAAAGCAATCGAGATGGGGGGCATCATCATCATGCCCAACGCCATCAAGATGCTCGATACCACCAAGTCTATCAATAAAAAAGGCAGAAAAATAACGAAACCAATTTGAAAAGCAGCTCGAAGCTCTGAAAGCATGAATGCCGGTATCAATTGCAAATTGCTGATATCGTCCATGGTTTCAGGTGGCTTGGATTTTGACAATTCCACCATCAATGCCAAATCTTGCTCCCGCGTTTGCCTGACCATAAATTCACGCATGGGAACACTGGTTTTTTCATAAGCCACTTCTGCATTCATCTTGCCGGACATGAAAGGCTGAAAAGCCTGGTCATTAATGGTCTGCAAAGTCGGCGCCATGGTAAATAATGTCATGAACAAAGCAAGGCCTATCATGGCAGAATTAGGGGGAGTTTCTTGCATCCCAATCGCATGCCGCAACATCGACAACACGATGATGATGCGCAAAAAAGCCGTCATGGACACCAAGATAGCAGGCAAGACTGCCAATACCGTCAAGCCCAAAATAACGCGCAGCGCCTGATTGGTATCGCCAGCAGCGAGGATGGATGGTTTTAATTTGTTTGACAGCGATTCATCAGGCGAAGCGATGGTAGTGACAGCTTTTACCGTGCTGGTAGCAGCAGGTTTCACCGCAGGCAAAGCCTCGACTTTTTCCTTGATCTCTTCTTTGTTTTGCTCTGTTGCTGGAGTCGTTGTTTCGGGTGCACTTTGAGTCACAAAGGCTTCTAAAGCTGCATCTCGCGCGTACACTGGAGATATAAAATTGCACCAAAAAAATAATGGCAGGCAGCAGCAAAGTAAAAAGCGGTGGATCGACATTTTATTGCTCATATTATGTCTGTCCGTTTTGTTGAGGCAAAAATTCAGCCTCTGCATTAGCGTCAGGTATGGCTGGCAAATCCATTTTCTTTTTGTCGAGTACAGTCACCTGATTATCTGAACAGGCAATGAGCAATTCGTCACCATTCCAGCTAATCAGATGGATACTGGTTTTTGCCGTTAACATGAGTTGTTTCTTTATTTTCAATTCTGAATTGGTGCTTTTTTTATCCAGCCCTGGAAGTCGCCCACCTAAATTAAATGTACCTGATTTAAATTTAATGACGACATAGGCGAAAGCGAGAATCAAGGCAAGCACTGTGATCAGCCAGGCAGATGAAATATCATCTGTTTTACCTTTGCCATTATCGCGGATCACAGGGATATTCGCCGACAACTGCATTGGTGAAGCAGAGATTGCCAATGTAGCCGGCGAAGCTGATGCAATCGACGCTGCAATTTGCACAGCAGGCGTACTCACCCCCGCTACTGTCTGCGACTTCGCGTTTACACACAACATCAAGAGGCTAAGGATGCATAGGCCGCCAACCTGACGAGAAAATTTCGAAAAGAAGTTCACGATCATTGCCTGGTATTAAGGTCAGGCCTTCAAGGGAACAGGTAATTCAGAAATTTGAATTGCGAATTGCCCGTCCACGGCGACCAGATTGCCCCTGGCAACGGTATGTCCTTCCAAAACCAGATCAATTTCCTGCTCTACATCAGTACCAAGCGTGACGATCTGATGCTGCTTCAAACCCAATAATTCACCTATGGTCATTTCAACCTCGCCAACATAGACCTGCAATCTTGCCTTTACTGTGTGCAATGGATTGATTGTCGTCATTATTGGTGCAGACTTATTTGCGGCGGCCTGGTCTTGTGTATCAAGCTCTGGCAATTTGATCATTTGAATTTCAACTGCATCTTGTGCGGCAGCAGACGTTCCGGAATTGGATACAGAGGTTTCAGGATGTTGGTTCATATTTCATTCATTTCTTAAATACTGCAAAACAGCAAGAGCAAGCTTGGGATTAATAACAATAGCTTTTTACACAGCCATCGAATTTACCTCTGTCAGGACTTTATCGCAGGGGATGGAGCTAAAACTTCTATCGCTTTTTTATTTGCCCTTGTCCCTAGAAATGCCAGGCAAAGCGCTTCGCCGCTGGCAAATTTGACTTGTAAAGGTTGTTCAAGGCCATGCGGCAATGGAATCACATCGCCGACTTGTATCTGCTGCAAATTACCGAGTTCAATGTCGCAAGAGCTAAGTTCGACACGAATACGTACTTTTTTATGCTGAACAGCTTGTGCGATCGAGTGTAACTTACTGGTCGGCGCGGTACGTGACAACTTGCGCTTGTTTTCACCCTCTGCCAATACATCTGGCCCCAGCAATTGCTCAACACAGGCTTGATTCAGCACCAACACCAGCTTCACGCCGCACCACTGTATTTCCAGTTGCACAGCACCTGACCATGCCTTGAACAGATTTTGTGGTGGCACACCGGCTGACATATCGACTTGTGCGGGCGACAGCAAGTCACTCAATTTGCCCAGATATTCTTCCCAGGCTTGGCTTGCCACATTCTTGCCAATAACTCCCTTGGACTTGGAAGAGATAGCTGCTGACCCGCTTGCTGAAAACATGGCATCTTGCAGATGTTCAAGATGCCTTGGAGGGATTTGCATCCAGAATGTTTGAGCCCCCGCCCCGGATACCTGACGCCAGCCAGCCAGCACCTCTTGCTTTTTTGGCGGTGCAGAAGCGAGCTTGGCCTGGGCTGAATGGCTTTCGCCATTCGCCAGCCAATCCTTGCTCCAGTCAGCATTGACCGCATCAATTTTTTTGCATATCAAATCCAGCTGCCCGGCAGCCCACCAGCGCATCTTGTACAGTTCGCCAGGGGTTAAGATTTGAGATTTAGCATTTACTCCAGACACTACTATTTACCCTTCATTGCAAACAGTTCTTGCAGCATTTCATTCGCAGTCGTAATGATTTGCGATGAGGCTTGATAGCCTCGTTGCATGATCACGAGGTCACTGAACTCTTGTGAAAGATCAACGTTGGAGATTTCCACAACACCTGATTTGACGCTACCAAAACCGTTTTCGCCAGCGCTGCCAGAATGCCAGGCGGTAGGATCCGTTGAGTCGAACTGATTGCCACCCACTGCCTGGACAGCATCCACAGTATCGAAACGGCTCAATGCAAGGCGATTGCCCTTGCTGGTCTGGCCATTTGAATAAGTCATGACCAACACGCCATTTGCATCAAAACTGGCTCCCGTTAAATTACCGGCAGAAAAACCATCTTGCGTATTGAACGCCAGTGCTGTCAGATTAGGGCTGGTTGCAAAGGAGGTTACATCGGTACTGAAATCCAGCGTCAATGGCATGCTGGTCATCCCTGCCGGTGTGTAGTTGATCGTGACTTTTGAATTGGCCAGAACGGTTTTTCCATTCAAAAATACGATAGCACCAGTGCCGACTGAAACGCCATTTTCAGAAACGTCAACAGACCAGTTATCAGTACTCGTTTTTGTCAGCTTGGTCGTCAGATTATGTTCGCCACCAGCGTTATCGATGACCTTGACGGAACCGACACTGACTGTGGTGCTGTTGATGTCAACATTACCTTTAAAAGTAACGGATGTGCTTGCCTTGGAATTGGAAGAACGTGTGCCGTTGACAGTAATTTCCGCCAGTGCGCCATTGGCATCACGCCCCATGACTTTGCTGCCGTCAAGACGGTTGACCAATACGCCGCTGGAATTGAATTCAAACTGGCCAGCACGTGTGAAGTGCAACTTGCCGTTAGCATCTTTCAGAGTGAACATGCCTTCGCCATCCACTGCCAGGTCCAGTGTATTACCTGTTTGCCTGAGTTCGCCTTGCTTGAAGTTCAGCGTAGTTCCACCTGTCACAAGGCCATGGCCGCTAGAGCCAAAAGTACCTTTTGAAGTACCGCTCTGGTCACCGTTGGCATAGAACATATCGCCAAACTGTATGCTGGAGCTTTTAAACCCCGGGGTGTTGATGTTGGCCGTATTATTTGCAATCACTTTCAAACCACGGGAGTAACCTTGCAAACCACTCATACCAATGTAGATAGAATCAAGCATAATTTTTCCTTCTTTAATTTCGAATTATTTTAAGCGCGCCAAACGTATTCAGAGCATAAGCAATCAGCGTACGTTAATGATTTGATCCAGGCCAATATTGTCTATCTTCAATCCGCCCGTGGTAGTCAAGGTCAACATCGGTGAATCACCGCTGAGTGACAATCCAGCGACAACGCCCGTCAAAGTCCCGGTTTGTGTTGCAATATCCACAGTGCGCCCAATCAAACCCACCGATTGCAAAGACGCTTGGTTATTGATCAGGTGTTCGATATTCGTATTCAATTGCTGGGTCTGCTGCAAAGTGGTGAACTGCGCCATTTGTGCCATGAACTGTTGATTGTCCATGGGTTTCATTGGGTCTTGATAGTTAAGCTGAGTCAGCAAAATTTTCAAGAAATCCTGGATTCCCAGATTATTCGCTTGCAGGTTATTGGTAGCAGATGATGCACTACCTACTGAACTGATGGCCATTGCATCTCCTTTGCTTGTGATTTTGCTTGTAAATAAGAATTAAAAAAATAATGGGTATCTTCAACACCTGGTTCGTTTTCAATATCGCCAGGTTTGCTATTGATGAGCGACGACGCTGATGGTTTAACACCTTCTTTTAGCATCTGCGCAATCACATTCTTAGGCAATTGCTCACCATTCCATATCAGGGCTAACAATTGCACATTCTGTTTGGCAACCCAGTCATGCAATTGCTTTGTCAGTTGCGCTTTATCAATATCTGCGTTGCTGTTTATACCCAACCAGAGGCGCAAACCTTCTTCACTCCATTCTGCATGAAAACGGATAGCCTGGTGTTCTTCGGGAAGAGACTCCACCTTATCTGTCGCTTTTGCACTTGCAGACTCTTCTTTGATCGCGCTTTTTTCGAGCTCAGCAATATCAGTTTCCATTATTGACAAGCTGGTGACCAACCTGCTCACAGGCCGATTTGTTTGTTTATCTACATCAGCCATTTGATTCAATGATTCAACAGAGACAATCTTTGCCTCAATGCCTGTCATTTCTTGCAACGCCATTTTAATGGCTTGTACAGCTTGCCCGCCCTGAGCAAATTCCCCAGCTAATGACAGTGTGCTTCCAGTGGCATTAGACGACTGCCCTGCTCCAGGCGAAGAGGCTAAATTATTTGCAGCAAATGCTGTCATGCCCGACGCAGATGCCTGCCGCTTTACCTGAGAGTTTTCATTTTCCACTTCAGTCGTCGTTGAATCAGCAGAACCTCGTTGAACTGAGCTTGCAGACGGTAGAGCCTGGTTCGCTCTTGCATCTTGGGCGACTAAATTTCTTTCATCCGCTACTTCAATGAATGCCGCTTGTTTGGCATTTCCATATGAGCGGGAATCTGCTTGCGTATCATTCACTGTTTCGCGGCCACCAGCTTTACCAGTATCGTCCTGATGATGCGTTTGACTTAGCTCACGCGCATTCGATGTGCCCTCAGTTGCAGGCGTGTCGCGGCCACCTCTGGCAGTCAGGCCTTGCCTCAGCCACTCTTGCATTTGCGACTGTTCCATCGCCTTTAACCAGGCTTGCTGCTTCGCCATATCCGGCGCGCCACTAGTGTCCGTGCGCAGGCGCAGGTTTTTGGCGGACAAGTCCTGATTCAAGCTCAAAGATGTCGTCACGCTCATACGTTTGCCTCTCTTTTCTTTGCTCTCCACATACTTCTGGCATTCCAATCCCGGTCGATTTCTGCATGTTGCTGATGCAATTGCTCAAGGATATATTCGTCCAAACATTCTTGGCGATGCGAATCAAATAATTCCATTTTCTGCTGCAAGTTAATGCATTCCTGCCGGATTAAACTGCATTTATTTTGCAAGCCAATCAGTTCTTCCTGCTTGATCAACATCTCGGCTTTGAGTGTCAGTAAAAATTCCAGGGCAGATTGGTGCACGGAAACATTCATATGGCTATGCCATGATGTACGCGCCAATTGCGCCTGCTCTTGTTCACGCAGTTTCAGTTGCTCTATCAGTTGTTCGCATTGCTGCACTTCGTGTTGCGCCTTGGCCAGATCAATTTCCAGTATATCCAGCTTCCATTGCGCCTGCTTCTGGACTGGATCTAACTGATAGGTAAAGCCACGCAAATCCACACTTGAACTCATACGCGGCCTCTTGCCATTTGCCTGCCTACAATACTACCCAGATTTTGTATCGCCTGATCGCGCAGGAATCCACCTTCATCCTGCTTCAGCCAGTTCAGCAACTGGGTTTCAATTTGCAAGGCCTGATCCAATGCCGGATTACTGCCTGCCTGATAGGCACCTATGTCCACCATTTGACGGTTGCGTTCCAGTACAGCCATTTGTTTAACGGTTTCAATCGCCAGCATTTTTTGCTCTTGACTGACAATATCCGGCATCACACGGCTGACGCTTTTCAGAATATCAATCGCTGGATACTGCCCCTTGTGCGCGAGCTGCCGCGCCAATACGATATGGCCGTCAAGTATAGAACGCAAGCTGTCTGAAATAGGCTCATTCAGATCATCACCCTCCACCAGCACAGTCATCAGTGCTGTAATTGCCCCCCCGCTATCTGCAGTGCCGCAACGTTCACACAGCTCGGGCAACTCTGCAAAAACAGAAGGAGTATAACCACGTGCAGTTGGTGGCTCACCCGCCGACAAACCCACTTCACGTCGGGCCATGGCAAAACGAGTGACCGAATCCATAGTCAGTAATACCTGCAAACCTTGGTCCCGGAAGTACTCGGCAATTGCCAAAGCGGCATAAGCAGCACGGATACGCGCCAAAGCTGGCTGGTCGGAAGTTGCCACCACTACCACCGAGCGTTTCATCCCTTCATCGCCCAGTTGCTTGTCGATGAATTCCCGCACTTCCCTGCCACGCTCACCGATCAAGGCAATAACATTGACGTCCGCCTTGACATGACGGGCGACCATACCCAGCAGCGTACTTTTACCGACACCGCTACCGGCGAAAATACCGACCCTTTGCCCCTTGCCTATCGTCAGCAAGGAGTCAATACAGCGTATGCCGGTTTCCAGAACTTTTTCTATCCTTGGCCTTTGCATGGGATTGATAGGCGCCGCTTTTAAAGGCTTTTTAAATTGCGTCCGCACTTGTGGCAAGCCATCCAGAGCCTGCCCAAAACCATCGATAACACGACCCAGCAATTCTTGACCGACACCGATCTCTGCATAGGTACCATCGGCTACGACTTCGCAACCTGCGGCCAGTCCTTGTACCGATCCATAGGGCATCAAGGTCAGGTAACCAGCGCCTATGCCGATCACCTCGGCAATGATGGGCTCAGCAGCTTCATTGCCCTGATATTCACCACGCTTGGGATAGATAGAGCACAGCTCTCCCACTGTCGCATTCAAGCCGGTTACCTCGATCGACAAACCACTAAATTGACGCACTTGCCCTATCCGCTTGATGAAAACGGATTTATTCAATTGCGCGTGGTATTCGTTGAATCTGCTCACGCTGCGCCTGTCGTTCCTGTCTGATCGCTGGCCGTTGCCCCAACTACCCGAGTTTGTGCATGCTCATACCGCAGCTTGTTCTTGCGCAGGTTCCTGGCTTGCAGCAGACCTTGCTTCAAGACCTCTATCTGAAAATCCAGTCTGGCATCCAGGCTTTGTTCACTGGACCGTATAATCAAACCGCCCAATTTGATATTCGCATCAGACACCCAACGGAATTGATGAGGACTGGAATTTGCGGCAACCATCACCGCATAGTCGTCAGGGTGCAGATGGACGGCAAATTCTGTATCTGTTAAATGTTGCTTGACCAGGGAGTTGATCAACTCGCGGATAGCCGTCTCAGAACTCAGAGACTCACCCAAAATTTTGGTGACGGCAGCAAAAGACAATGTCACCAGCTCATCTTCTGCATCCCGCATGTAGTTATCGAGTTGCACTGGCAAGCTGGCAAGAATTTGTTCGAACTGCGCCAGATGCTGGTGCAAGTTTTCTTTCAATTCGGCAGCGTCGTTTTGCGCTAGTGTCAGACCTTCTTTTTGTCCATTGGCAAATCCTTGCTGCTGGCCTAACTTGTAAGCTTCCTGAAACAACTGCTCGCGCTTGACATCCAGTTCTGCCTGCAACTTTTGCTCGACTTCGCGCACAGCCAGCGCGTGGCCTTCGATTTTACCTGCCAGATATCCCTCTTCGTAGCGGTCGACAAGCGGCAATTTGTTTGGCGTTGCTGGCAAACCAAAATTCAAGGGCGCAGGTTTGCTATCAAGTGGTCGAATATCACTCTCGACTTTATTTTTTACAGCAAAATTCTTCTCTACTGCTTTGCCAGGTCTGTGCAAAGTATGCACATGATTGTGTACCAGCACATCACGCAGAACCTGCATATTCTTTTTAATTGTCGGTTGCCCCTTCATACTCAGTATTCCTTACGCATGAAAGTGGTTTTGCTTCCAAAACCCAGGCGGCGCAACAAATGCGAAAACATGCCACCATTTTCTACTGCGTCAGCTTGTGAGGTAGCAGCACGAGGAGCAGGAACTTGCTGGATAATTTCTGCAATCAAGGCCTGTTCCAATTTTTTTGCACGCGCCTCTGGTTCTGATAAATAGGGTTCTTTGATGGCAGCCCTCGCCTCTTGAATACGACGCGCCATGCTGGCATCAAAACATGCGAGGAATTCTTTTTCCCAGGTCCAACGGCAAATTTGCAAGAAATAAGCCAGCAACTCAGCCGACTCATCCGCCAGCACCTGAAAAATATCGCGGTAATCAGCGCTATCCAGACAGGCTATTTGTTGATCCACACTTAGATCAGCTACATTTGCCGGCCATGTCACCGTCATTGAAGATACGTGTACAGTTTTGTCCACGCTATTAAGGCCAGCCAGCAGTTCCTGGTCTGCCGGCAAGCCTAATTCGTTCAATTCACTCAGCAATTGATTCAGTATCTGGGTATCTCTGCCATCCAGATTGCCCAGTACCCATTGCTTGTCCGCTTCACTCATGGAGTGCAGCAACAAGGCAGAACGCCGGGTATTTTCAGAAATTTGCATCATATTCTCAATGAAAAACTTAACTGCGCTGTTTAATATCAGCAACAGATTCTGCGGAAGCATTGGCTTCAGACTGGCGCATCCAGTCTTGAATCTGCTTCAAGGCTTGTTCGCGTTGCTGACTGTTCATGGAGGCGGCATTATTTTTATTTTTGGCAGACAATTGCACCAGGTACATGATCAATACAATCACAGCGAGTATAGCCAACAAGCTGGTAATGATCTTGAAGGTGTCAAGTTCTGCTGCCAGCTGTCTCGCATCTTGTGGCGCTACATCTGCTTTGGCGGTAGCAGCTTGCTCAGTTGTATTGGCAAATGCATCTGTCAATTTGACATCCTGACCGGGCAGAACGTGCAGGCTTTGCACGACGACAGTGTCGCCACGTTCTGCAACCACACCAACTGCAGCAGCGACCAGGGCCTTCACTTTTTCAGTTTCTGCTTCATTCAGGGACTTGCGTACGACGGCCACCACATTGATTTTTTGTATGGAACCTGGTTGTCCAACCACCTGCTCAACTTTACGGCCAACCTGATACTCAGTTTCTCTTTGTGAACTACCACCGCGGGCATTCTGTGGCTGCGATACGTCCGCAGGCGCGCCTGATTCTTTCACTGTCTCTTTTTCGCGAATGATAATGCCAGTCGGCGTCTGCCCTGCAGTTGCAGGCGCTGCGATCACATTTTCAGTCGTCACACGAACCTGGTCCATGTTCAACACCACATCAACACTTGCCATTGCCTGACCTGCACCAAAGCTGTGTTCAAGTACTTCATTGACTTTATGTGCCAGCAAAGTTTCGGTATCTTTTTTAAGATCGAGATTACCTGTACTTAACTCTACTTCGCCTGGAACGGCATTGTTGCGCGTCAAAGCAACACCCTGGCGGTCAACGATCGTGACATCCTGAATTTGTATGCCGGGTACAGCCGCAGCCACCAGTCTTTGTATGCCGGTAATTTGTTCCTGCCTCAGTTTCTTGCCAGGCTTTAAAGCGATGGTAATCGCTGCCTTGGGTTTATTATTGCTGCGCTTGAACAATGCTTCTTCAGGCAAGGCAAGATGGACGCGCACGTCCTTGACTTCATCAAGTGAAGAAATGGTGCGGGTAATTTCACCTTGCAAGGCGCGCTGAAAGTTAATCTTTTGCGCGAATTCTGTCATGCCAAAATCGCTGCTATTGAACAACTCAAAACCAACAGCACCATTCAAGGGAATTTCTTTTCCCATCAGTTTGAGCCGAGTTGTGTGTACGATTTCTTTGTCAACCAGAATAGCATTGCCACCCTCACCTATCTTGTAAGGAATTTTCAGGCGATCCAGTTCTGCCACCATGGCGGCACTATCCTGTGGTTTCAGGTCAGAAAAAAGAACCTGATAATCCGTGCGCAGCAACCATACCGCGCACCACGCGGTGATGACAAAAATAGCCAAGAGCCCGCCTACGAATCCAATCCGGGCAGAACTGCTTAGCGTATTCCAAAAATTTTTAATCACAACCTACTCCAACCACGATTACAAAAGATGCCAAGAAAGCATCCTGTCTTTCAATTCAATGCCGCTGCTTTAAACTCAAGCGACATCAGGCAATAGCTATCTATATCTGCATCTTCATGATGTCCTGGTAGGATTCCAGCAAGCGATTCCTGACCTGCAACATCAATTGAAATGACAAACGGCTTTCTTCCATGCGTATCATGACCTGATGCAGGTTTTGCACATCGCCGGTTGCCAGTGCTTGCAAATCAGCCTGTGAGGTTTGCAACTGCTCATTGACCTGTGCCAAACCCTGGCTCACCATATTGCCAAAACTTTGTGCTGGCGCTACTGCACTGGCAAGCGGTTCTATTGAGGCGATGGCGCTTGGCGCTATAAATTGTGAAATGCTGGCGACTTGCATCAGTTACTTCCTCCACCGATTTCCAGCGCTTTGAGCGCCAGGTTTCTTGCGGTATTCATTGCTGCGACGTTGGCTTCATAAGCCCGCATTGCACTCATCATGGTGACCATCTCGGTTGCTGAATCAACGGCTGGATATGCCACGAAACCCTTGGCATCGGCATACGGGTGACCAGGTTCGTGCACCATGCGCGCTGGTTTATCTACGCCTTCGATAGAAAAGCTTCTACCGGCATTGCCTATCGTGAACAAACCGGTTTCACCAATCATGTCTGAAAAGCTGGTGCTTGGGGCTGCACTTCTGGCGATCACGCGCAGCGGCTGGTAACCAGTGCCATCTGCTTCCCGCACTGTATTGGCATTGGCCAGGTTCATGGCAGCCACGTCCACCCTGGCACGCTCAAAAGACATGCCAACTGCACTGATACCGAATGATTGTCGATAATCCATTTATAAATCCTTAATTATTTTTTGCCGTCAGTGACAGCGCTGGACATGATTGCATAGTGACGGTTCAATGCCTTGATCAAGGCCTGGTATTGCACTGTGTTATGCGCCATGGCGGCCACTTCAGTATCCAGCGATACTTTTGCAGGATTGCCGTTCACATCAAATACTGGCTCCAGTTCCAACTGACCTATGCTGTGCTTCTGGCTGCCTTTACCCTGGGTTGGCGCAGAAAGCTGCTCCAGTTGTTCCATGTAGCTGGCAAAATTGATTTGCACAGGGATATAGCCTTCTGTATTGACATTGGCAATATTATTGGCAATTGCCTGATGCCTGAGTGTTGCAGCATCCAGCGCCAGGCCTACTGTCGCTGTTGTCACTGATTGGAGATTGTGAATCATAAATAATGGGCGTATAAAATTATTGAATAATTAGTTCTGCATGCAAGGCACCAGCTGCCTTGACTGCCCTCAGTATAGAAATGATGTCGCGGGTATTGGTCTTGATGCGCACCAGTGAGCGCACCAGATCAGCGACCGTATTACCCTCTGATAAAAATGCAGACTCTTTCTTTTCATCCACGTCCAGCTTGGTATTCGTCACAATCGCAGTACGTATCGCGCTACTTGCCTGGCCAATCACAAATGGCTGTGAAGCCGTGTTCTGACTGGCTACGGAAATCTTGATATCGCCATGAGAAATCGACACTCGTGAAATCTGCACATCACCGCCTGCCACCACGACGCCAGTACGTTCGTTGATGACCACTTTGGCGCGACGGTCTGGTTCCACCAGAACATTCTCGATGTCGGCAATAAAATCCACCAATTGGTCTTTTTGATTATCTGCAACCTGTATCTGTATGCCCGATGCATCGCTGGCCACAGCAATAGGGCCATATTTTGCATTGATTGCCTTGGCTACACGACTGGCTGTGGTGTAGTCAGGCTCACTCAACATAAACGTGAGCTTTTGGTCTTTGTTGAGCATTTGTGAACTGACACCCACTTCAACGATCGCCCCGTTTGGTACAGAGCCAACCGTAGGGTGATTTTTCTGGATGATGTTACCATTCGCATCATAGCGATAACCACCAACTGACAATGCACCTTGCGCCAATGCGTACACGCGGCCATTCGGTGCTTTCAGCGGTGTACTCAAGAGGCTGCCACCCACCAGGCTGCGGGCATCACCGGCAGAAGTAATGGTGACATCCAGCGTCTCGCCTTCACGTGCAAAGGCGGGCAGCATGGCACTAACCATCACCACCGCCACGTTGCGGCTTTGTACCTGGTCCACCGGTATCGTCAGATTGAACTGTGAATACACATTTGCCAGCACTTGTCTGGTTGTGCGGTTGGAGGAAGAGTCACCAGTCCCAGCCAGGCCGGTCACGATGCCATACCCAACCAGGGCATTTTCACGCCAGCCTTGCAGCTTGCCAATATCCTTGACCCTGACTTCTTTCAAGTCATGCACTTCAGTTGCCTTAGTCTGGTTGATTGCCTGTGCATCCTGTGCAAAAACAAAAACAGCCAACAACACGGCCTGCAACAAATACATCATATTCCGTAATCCCATTACAAACCCATTCCGTCGAGCAAACGACGCCACCAGCTACGGCGCTGCCTATCAGTGACTTCTCCCTCGCCCACATAGACGATTTTGGCGTCTGACAAACGAGTAGAGATCACGACGTTCTGGTCAGAGATATCCTGAGGGCGTACCCGGCCTTCCAGACTCACTCGTTGCACTTCATCATTCACCATCAGTGCCTGCTCGCCTGACACACCAAGATCACCGTTGGAATACACTTCACGCACCGCCACCGATAGTGTCGCCAGCAGTTTGCTGCTACGCTGTGTCTTGCCGCCGCCATCAAATTCACCACCGACATTGATGCCAAATTGCTTCAGGCTGCTGCCATTCTTGCTCAGCTCGGCAGAAACGCCATCTTTCCTACGTGTGCCGGTATCAGCACTGGTCGATGCCGTCGAATTCTCAAATACCTGTACAGTCAGCACATCACCCAAGCGGTAAGCCTTGTTGTCTGAGGTCAGCGCACGGTAAGTTGATTCCTTGTACAAGCTATCGGCAAATGCAGGTGAAGCAGACGTACCGAATCCACAGGCAGCAATAAAGATCATGCCGACCATGCCCACCCACTTTTGCATCCGTGTTTCCAATTTCATTAACGCAACTCCACTTTTCCCGGCTCAATTATTATCACCGGAATTTGATTATTTGAATTACCGGGGCGCACCTTGATGATTTGTCCCACATAACCATCCTGCATTGCCTCTACCCGGCTTTCTATGCTGACCAGTCCGTCGCGCGCCAGCAATACAACAAAATCACCACGTGCCACATCAGGCACGGTTTCTATATTCGCGCGGCTCAAGATTGCACCTTTACGCAAACCTGTTTTTGCCCTGAGTGCTGCTTTGGCAAAATCGACAGACGATACCGGCTCATTCACGTCAGCGAAGATATCTACTTCCCTTAATTCCACATCTGCTTCTGAAACTGCACCACCCCTGGCAATATCATGCCTGGCAATAAAGACTTGCCTGCTGCCACTTAGCTCAAACAAGACTGGCACACTTTTGACAACTTGATCTGATATCAATACCTCTAGCAATACTGTTAACTTTTTGCGTAAATTTAATGGCTCGGATAAATGCGACATCCTCAGCTTCACTTCACCTGCCGGTACCATCAGCGCCTGCAATTCGCCCTGATCCCTGATCGCAATATTGCTGCTACCTGCATCGCGAGCGTTCAAGCTGATCCACTCTTCAAGCACGGCCCTGGCATGACTGCGCACCCTTGCCGCATCCACGATCTGGGTCTGCAACATGATATTGACCGCATCAGCACCTACCCAATGAATATCCCTGCTGCGTGCACCTGTATGCTGCCTCACCCACTTCTCCAGTGACTTGCGCTGCACCACCATATTGCCCGCTGTCAGCGACATGGTGCCTATGGGTAGGGCAAGCAACGGTGCTTCTTCTCTTTGCGTGGCGGCATCTACATTCACCACATCTGCCAACACCAGCCTGGCCGACTTTACCTGTACAACACTGCGCAATTCCAATTGCACTGGTTTTGCGACAGCAGCACCAGCCATCAGACACCATGCAAACAATATCTGCAATGCAAACTTGGCAGTATTAACAAACATTTACTTACGCAGATTGTTTACCAATCCCAGCATTTCATCCGACGCCTGCACGATTTTTACATTGGCTTCATAAGTACGCTGGGCGATCATCAGGTTCACCATTTCATCCAGCATCTTGACGTTAGAGGCTTCTACATATCCTTGCATGATGCTGCCAACACCGTTTTCACCCGCCACTCCGGCAACAGCTTCACCAGAAGACTCACTGGTTTTGTACAGATTTTCACCCAGCGTCGTCAGTTGCCCAGGGCTGGTAAAACGCACCAGCTCAAGCTGACCGACATCACTCATACCGGTTTGTCCGGCGAAGCTGACTTGTACTTTGCCGTCTGCACTGATCTGCAAACTTTTTGCGCCATCAGGAATAGTGATACCTGGCTTCAATGGCTGGCCGCTTTGCAAGGCAAGCTGGCCATCCTTGTTGACTTTCAGGCTGCCGCCACGGCTATAGGCAATAGAATTGTCTGGCATCATGACAGAGATAAAACCATCACCCTGAATGGCAATATCAAATGCCGAATCGGACTTCTTCAACTCACCTGCATCAAACAATTTACTCATACTGGCAATGGCAACACCCGCACCAAACTTGCCGCTTTGTGCCAAAGCACCCAGACTATCTGCACCGCCGAGTTGCGACGTCAATCTGGTATCAGGCACCATCATGTCAGAGAAACTGACGCGCCCCTTTTTAAAGCCGTTGGTGTTGGCATTGGCAAGGTTATTGGCAATCGTATCAACATTCGTCTGTTGCGCCTGCATGCCAGTAGCGCCTATGTATAGTGCGTCAAACATTCTTTATCCTTGCGTGAAAATTATTCATTTCGTTTGCAAAACCATGTCGATCAGCTGACATCGCCGAGTTTTCTGACGGCTGAACCCAACATCTCGTCATAGCCCTGGGCAATTCTTTGCATGGATTCAAAATGGCGCATGGTTTGCATCACTTGCACCATCTCTTGCATGGAATTGATATTGGCGTTTTCCAATTGTCCCTGGTGTATTTGTGCCACTTTACTTTGCGAGCCCCAGACACCTTCTCTTGCCGTCAGCATGCCGTCGCCCACCTTGATCAAATCACTTGCATGTTCAAATTCCATCAATTTGAACTGCCCGGCAGAAGTTGCCGGCAAATTACCCACTTCGGCATTGGCATCTTCAACAAACAGGCCGCTAGCGTCCACCACAGGCTTGGATGTGCGGACAACAATCTCGCCATTTTTGCCCATTACAGGATAACCCTGCTGATTGACAATACGGCCCTGCGCATCAATACGGAAATTACCTTGCCGTGTATAGGCAGGCCCTTGCGGTGTGGATACTTCAAAATAGCCATTACCGCTAATCGCAAAATCCAGGTTCTGGCCAGTGACCTTGAAGGTACCCTGACGCTGATCCGTCACCACTTCCAGCGCGCTCGCCTGTTGATCCACATTCATGCCGGTTTGTACCAGATCACCAAAAGTGTGCTCGATGATGACTTCCCGTTTGTAAGCCGGCGTCAGCGCATTGGCCATGTTCATGCTGATACGCTCCATGCGTGCTGCATCGTTTTGCATGCTTTGCAGGGCAACGCCCATAATTCCATTCATCGCTACCATCTTTCTTTTTACTATTGAGCTAACTCAGAACAACATCCATTACAGTTGTACAACGCCAAAAGATTTCAGCTCTATGTTCTGAGGAATCTCTGACATCGACAACACACGCAAATGCGGTACAACACGCTCACTCAGCGCACGTATATGACGCCGCAACTCAGGTGAACATAACAAAACTGGGAGCATATTGCTTTTCATCATACGGTCAGCCTGCTGCACCAGCTTGCTCATGAACTGTTCTGCCAGTTTGGGTTCCAGCACGAACGACCTGTTGACCGGCCCGCCATCCTGGCGTGCTGACTGCAGGTTTTGCATGAACTGGCTTTCAATGACAGGGTCCAGCGTCATCACCTGCAAGGCATTCGCTTCACCCATCAAACCCTGGCAAATTGCATTGCCCAGACGCTGACGTACCATTTCTGTCAAAAAATTGGTGTCCTTGCTGCTCCGGCCTGCATCTGCCAGAGTTTCCAGGATCGCCTCAATATGGCGGATGGAGACTTTTTCTTTCAACAGATTTTGCAGTACACGCTGCACATCGCTGATAGAAATAACAGTTGGGATCAACTCATCCACCAGGCTGGATTGATTCTCGCGCACACGTGTCAGCAAACGGTCGGTCTCCCCCCTGGTCAGCAAGTTCGCAGATTCCCTGCGCAATACCTCGGTCAGGTGGGTCAGGAATACTGTTTCACCGTCCACCAGTGTGTATTTGTTGGCGCTGGCATTGTCACGCTGGCTGGCATCGATCCACAATGCTGGCAAACCATAGGTAGGGTCTTTGGTGACTTCACCCTGTATGGACTTGACGTCACCGGTCGGATGTATCGCCAGATATTGATTCAACCGTGCCTCACCCTTGGCCACGATCACGCCATCAATACAAATTTCATAGCGGTCAGCCAGCAACTTCTTGGCATCCTTAAAACGCACCTTGGGCAATACCAGGCCCAGATCCATCGCGTGCTGTTTGCGGAAGACAGCAATCCGGTCCATGAACAAACTGCCGGATTGATTAATCAAGGGTATCCAGTTGCTGCCCACATGCACTTCTATCGGTTCAACTGGCAACATGCTGTAAGGATCATCCTTGGCAGCGACATTGTCGCCTTCTAAAATGTCATCCTCATTACCCTCTTTGCTGCCTTCAGCCTCTTTCGTTTTTTTGCTTCTGTATGAAAAATAAGTCACGCACAGCACAAAGCTCAACAAGCCCAGTGTCGGTACGGCTGGTATGCCTGGCAACACCAGCAAGCCACCCAATGCCACACACACCAGCAACAGGGTTTTAGGGAAAGACAATATCTGCTGGAACACTTCCTGGCTCAAATTGCCGTCAGATGCGGAGCGGGTCACAATGATGCCAGTACCCAGCGCAATCACCAGCGCTGGCACCTGCGTCACGATACCGTCACCTATGGTCAGCAAAGTATAAGTCTGCAAGGCCTGCGCCCACGGTATGCCGTGCTGCATGATACCGATCAGCAAGCCGCCGATAATATTGATCAGCAAAATGATGATACCGGCGATGGCATCACCCTTGACGAACTTGCTGGCACCATCCATGGCACCATAAAAGCCTGCTTCTTTTTCCAGGTTTTTGCGTTTCTTTTGTGCTTCTTCCTGAGTGATAAAACCCATGTTGAGGTCAGCATCGATACTCATTTGCTGACCTGGCATACTGTCCAGCGTAAAACGGGCGGCGACTTCAGACACCCGCTGGGCACCACTGGTAATCACCACATACTGCACAACGATCAGGATCAAAAATACGATCAGGCCAATGACATAATTGCCGCCGACAACATATGCACCAATCGCCGCAATCACCTTGCCCGCATCACCATGCGACAAGATCAAACGCGTTGCTGCCACGTTCAGTGAGAGCCGGAACAAAGTCGCAATCAGCAACAAGGACGGAAAAGTAGAAAACTCCACTGGACGTGCCATGTAAAACGTCAACAGCAAAATCAAAAACGCAAAACTGAAGTTAGCCAGGATCAAGAAGTCCAGGACAGGGCTAGGGATGGGCGCAAACAGCACGACCAAAACCCCCAGCACCAGCATCACCAGTGCCAGATCGCTGTGTCTACCTAAAAGTTGCGTCAATTGCTTCAAACCACTTCCCCTGCTACAAGGGCTTCTTTAACAATGGCTTCTTTATTTTTTCTCATCGCAAATACCCATATCATGATCTTGGCCACATCTGCATATAAATGCGTGGGCACATGCTGATCAAAATCCACTTCACGGAATAACTGACGTGCCAGCGCCTTGTTTTGCACCACCGGTATATGGTGACGCACAGCCATTTTTCTCATCGCCTGCGCCAAAGAACCTGCACCTTTTGCCAACAGTTGTGGCGATTCCATCTTGCCGTGCTCATAGCGCAAGGCAATCGCCAGGTGCGTTGGGTTGGTGATCAGCACATCTGCATTTTTTGTTTTTGCCGCAGCCAGGCTGCGCTTTAACATTTCCCGACGCAGCTCACGCAAGCGCGAACGGATGCGCGGATCACCATCACGGTTTTTTGCTTCATCCTTCACATCGCGTTTGCTCATACGCATTTTTTTTGCAAACTCGCGATGCACAAACATCAAATCCAGAAACGCCAGCAAAGCCAGCACCAGAGTCATCTTGAAGCCCAGCGACACCAGATCAACCTGCATGTTCTTGATCATTTCCAGTGGCGGCAACATCGCAGTATGAAACAACTGCGGCCCAATCTGTTTCAAGGCCAGATACGCCACCAGGCTCAGCAAGATCAGTTTGAAGCAAGTCCTGAATAGATCAAACAATGACCGCATTGAAAAAAACTTCTTGATCCCGTTCATCGGATTCAAGCGGTTAAAGTCAGGCGTCACCGGCTCGCTCGACAAAATCATGCCTGTCTGCGCAACGTTGCTAATGATTGCCGTCAACATCAGGGCAACAAAAAACGGCAACATTAAATACATGCCATCCAGCATTACCGTACGCAACATACGCCAGTAATTAATCGAACCAGCATCTCCCTGCCCCAGTTGCAACAACAGGTTCAAGTCCAGCTTGAATAATTCCCGTATACCGTCCAGGCCACGCCAGTAGAAAAAAACCACCACCACAAAAAAAACCGCGACAGACACTACATCTGGGCTTTTTGCCACCTGCCCTTTTTCTTTCGCTTTTTGCAGCTTGTACGGGGTAGCTTTTTCAGAGCGGTCAAAATCCTGTTCTGACATCAGGCAAACCTTCCTGACAAGGGGACAAACTTGCCAGCATCAGCCACTGCAAACACCGCACCCCAACTCTGAAAAATAGTGCCCTGTATGCGCGTGATGGTACTGCCCATCAACACAAAACCAAAAGACAAGGCAGCCAGGCCAACTACAACCTTGATAGGCACGCCCATCACGAACATATTCATCTGCGGCAAATTACGCGCCACCACACCGAGCGCCAGCTCCACCAGCAACACACAAAATACGATGGGTGCAGCCAGTGCAAAACCCAGGCTGAACAAACCACCCACCTGCTTTAGTACCGGCACAGAGACTGCCTCTATCGACCAGGCTTTACCCAGCGGGAAGCGTTCTATGCTATAGGCCACAGCCCTCAACAAAGTGTGATGCCCATTAATCAAAAAAAAGTACACCACCGCGACCTGGTTAAAGGCCATCGTCAAGATAGGCAATTGTGTCCTGGTCAGCGGGTCAAACACCTGTGCCATACCAAAACCGATTTGTATGTCCAGCACCCGCCCGGCAATAGAAATTGCAGCAAAACTGATAAAAATACCCACCGCCAGCGTCGCCCCCAATGCCAGTTCACGGGCTGCTGCCAGAATAATAAACCCGGCACCAGTCTCTACAGGCGCAGCATCAAGCAAACCGGCTGGTGCAATACCCAAAGCTAACGCCAAACTAAGGCTAAAAATCAGGATCGTGCGATAAGTTGCTGGCAGTGTGGACGCATACAAAATAGGCGTCAGCAATAACAAAGCAGCAATGCGAACAGAAAGCAAAAACGCCTTCAGCATCACACCGCTGCCGATAAAGTCAGCAAGAAAATTCCCCAAATCTGCCATGACTCAAAACATCTGAGGGATATTCGTCCACAGCTTGGTCGCAAACTGCGTCAGCTTGCGCAACATCCATGGCCCAGCCACGACCAGAGTGATCGTCGCCGTCAGCAATTTTGGAATAAAAGTGAGCGACATCTCTTGTATTTGTGTCACCACCTGAAATATACTTATCAGTAAGCCAACAAGCATGGTTAGACCCAGCACCGGCAGGCACACTAGCAAGCCTGTCCAAAACAGCTCAGCCATGAGCGATAAAGCGAAGTCTGAATGCATATCAAATGACTTTACACCAGCGGCACTTGAAGGAAATTGCTTCCTTCTCTACAGCCCTGCATCCGCTAATCTACAACGTCCCAATAAATAATCCAATCTATTGTACATTAGGTAGTTACATTTCTTCACAACTTAGCTTGCGTTTCCATAAAAAACACAAAGAATTTTCTTAAATGCAAGGAATTTTCATGGAAATAAATTCCATTTCATTAATTTATTAAATTAGTTGCAAATAAACAACATCACGTACGTTTCTTAAGAATCCTATTAAGAAAACGTGAATCACACACCAAGGCTAAGGCCGGGCTTGTGCTTCAAATGCACGCACTGCCCTGCTGACAGTGACGTAGTGAACAGAGAAAAACACTGCGATTTCTGCCATAGAATAAGCGCCCGACCGATACGCCTGGGCCATTGCTTCATTGCGGTCAGTAAATTTTTCCTGGTAATCATGCAAAGGCAAGGAAATTGCGCGTCGATGCGCGATAGACACGTCCCTGAGATCTTCTGGACGTAATTGATGTTGGTATTTTTCGACGAACTCATTATCACCCAGCAACAATTGATGCCGGGTTGCCAGCAAGGGAGACGCCAGGCCTACACCGTCGAGTACGAATTTTGCGTAAGCGACTCTAGCCTGATCGCGTTTAACGCCAAACTGCCCAAGCAACCAGTCGGTATCCAGCCATGGTGGTGCATGTTGGTCACTCACGCAGAAATCATAGCTACTCCAGTGCCATTGTTCTGGCAAATGCACCATCCCTGCACGCACTGGATTAAGAACAATGTAGCGCGTTAATTCCAATAGATGAGATTCTTTTTGCACCAAGATAGCTTTGTACCTGCCCTGGAACAAATGCCCGACTTGCTTGTGGCGACGATTAAAACGTTGAGTGTACAGACCATTAAGCTGGCGCATGCCATGGGACAAATTACCATCTACAGTTTCTACCAAAAGATGATAATGATTGGTCATCTCGCAATAAGCATGCACCACCCAGTTGAAGCGATCACATACCTCTGCAAGTACCGTCAACCACTCTTGCCTGTCCACTTCATCCAGATAGATGTCCTCACGCCTGTCTCCACGGGAAGTGACGTAATACAAAGCTCCTGCGAACTCTAATCTTAGTGGCCTGACCATGCTTTAAGCATAGCATATTTTCAATGAAATGTATGAATGTAAGACCTGACCCCTTTTTTTGACCCCTTTTTTTGTAAGACCTGACCCCTTTTTTTGTGACCCCGGTTTCTCCGGCTTTGTTTATTCCACATCACTCACTACAGTTCTATGAACAACTCCAGAATCAAGGTTGACGGTATAAATAACCTTTTTCTCCATGATTTCACCTTCTACTTCCCACATCATTAAATTGTTTCGCGGCAAATATCTGGCTTCACTATATCCAAAAGTAACAAGGGCCATCGGTAATGGAAATATACGTGGTGCTTGTTGATCGTACTCAACGGACAACTGTGCTGTCTTTTTGCTAAATTGGCTTAGTTGGTAGATGCGAAGACCTTTCGCAACACCAATCAGACTTTTTTTAGACCTGTCTCTCGGGCTATATATACCAGACTCAATCGTTTCAATTTTTTTAGCTTTGTTTTTTGATCCAATTGCTATCTCATATGCCTCACGACCAGTACTGATAAAGACCGTGTTTTGTCCTAGCGTTGAATAAAAACTAGGGCCATTGTCCGATGGCAAGCCAGCGGCTTCCCCCAACGGAATAGCCGCAGCATGCATTGATGGAAGCTCTATTCTGTATGCAATATTTTTGTTTCTACATTTCAAATAAAAAACACGCGAATCTTGCGAGTCATAATCTACATTTCCCATTTCGTTTTCTGTACACGCTACGCCGTCTGCCTTCATTAAGCGGTCTTTCAGCTCTTTATGCCCCCATAAAATGGGGGGAGCGTTATCGTTGAGTTCGATATATTCGTAATAGCCAAATGAGTCATTTAAATGATTGTTACCTATCGGTTGTTTGGGCTCTAAGCGATAATTGATCGACACAGGTTCTTGCTTTTGTCCCGTGAGATCAATCTTCACAACCTGGTATTTTTTCTCTAAAACTTTGATCCCCCCGCGTTCTGGAATCGGAATATTTATCGCCTTTATACTCACTGTCTTCAGAGCATAAAGCGTATCTCCTTTTATCGAATAACTTTGCCAGCGATATACCGTTTCGTGAGGAAGAAAAAAAGCACCTAATATCATCATTGTTGCAGCAGTATTCATTATCGCTTACCTCAAATTAGCCCAATTGAAATCACGCAGAGTGAAGCTAGGACTAGAATACGGTTGGAAACCGATTTGTTTTTGGAACCGCTCTAAAGTGAAAACAGTTTGTTGCCCCATTGTTAATTTACTTGAAATATTGGAAGGCAAGGTCGGATTTGTACTTCGATAATCTTGCACATAATACTCCCCCAGTCCTTTTTGACCTTTAAGAAAATTTTCGGCGTTTGCACCAAATCTGTCCTGATTCTTACTGTTGAGAAATATCTCTCTCCACTGCCTCATGCCCGACAGAACGATCTTGTCTACCCCTCCCGTTGTTGCCCCCATACCCAAAGCAATAGTACGTGATAAATCCTTAGCATAATCCCATGTTAGTGTGGGGCGACGATAGATATCATCAGGGTCATTGCCAGTAGCTGACTCAACTCCATGGCCATGTGGAATTGTCTTTGGAGTACCATCATCGTTCGAATGTGCATAAGTATCCCCAAATTTGTGGATGGCAAAACCAGCTGCCGCGAAGTCGTCATTAGCAATCCCCCAAATAATTGCACTACGGGCCTCGTTACGCGCATTTGTTATCCAATCAGCCCCGTAATTTGTGCCATTTGGAGCTAAAGCATGAACTGCAGTAAAAGTATTTTTCATATACTGCATCTCTAAATCCGAGAAACCCAAGCCTTGACTAACAATATCTCTACGATACTGTGCAAAAGCATCGATATGCTCAACCATATCTGGTACCTGTGCCCAAAGAGCCAGGCGCCCAGCCAATAGCCGCGCTTCGTCAGGCGTTTTCCCCATAGCATCAGCTATGCCACGTGTAAGCATTCCTGTCGTTAGGAAATGTCCTTCTGGCCCAAAATATTCCGTTCCTGTAGCAGCGTCTCGGTTTTCTGACAGTATGCGACCTGAAGAAATAGATTTCATTGCCACACCTTTTAGAAATGCGGTATTGGTGACAATATCTAACGTATTACCATTACCTAAATCATTTTTGTATGTAAAGTTGAATACGTCTGATGGCAAAGAACCAATAAATTGTTTAGTCATTAAGATCGAAAAAATGGCGCCTTCGTCGTGAGGGCTAGTGCCACCGATACCTGCTGCCGACCGAGCCATTGCGTCCATAGCATGACCTTGCTCCTCCCAAAGACCTGCTTGTAAAAGAGCACCTGCCATTTGTCCAGAAGTTCCACCTTTTAACATGCCCGAATAAAGTTCGGAATTTAAGCGAATCGTACCGCCATCTTCCCCGGGCGTATAACTTCCGTACTTGTCCATACTCTCAAGCGCGACATTAAATTTAATATTTCCGGATTTGTAATCGTCCCACACAGTCCGTAACGTATCAGCAGGAATGTCCTTGCCAAAGGAAAGCATAAGCAGATTACTTTTATCTGCGTCAGGAAGTTGTGTTCGGCGTGTTTCAATTTCATTCAGGAGCCTTGAGACGTCCTCTTTTGTTTTGCCAGTTCGTTGCGCAACCTGATCAACCTCTCCGCTTGTGTTGCTCACTGCCAGGCTCTCTCCCAGAGCATTGCCAAACGCATCCCTTGCAATCTGCGCCATTTCTATCTTACCGCCGCGCATTGCTGCAACCGCAACCCCGGACGCGAAACCACTAACCGTACCACGGGCCACTCTCGCACCGTAATCCTGTGCTTCAGTCCCCCCGTACACATTATTTCCAAAGGCCTCGTTGCGGCTCAGCCAATCACCAACTTGCTTACCAACACCTGCACCCACGCCTGATGCGGCAACATTCGTCCAGCTAAAGCTTTGCTGCAAGCCTGTCGCAATACCTATGCCCTGGGTAATGGTGTTACTCAACATCGCACGCCCGACAACCTGGGGAAGGTTACTACCGCCCAAGGAGGACAGCATCCCTCCGGTCTGAGTAAGCCCACCCACGCCAGCAGTCACGCCAGCCCCAAGGGCAGACAGTGCCACAGCTTTCCAGCTGAATCCATCTTGCGCGCCAATCATATTTCCAACAACCTGGCTTGCAATGGAGCCTACAGCACCAGCAACAACGGAAGTTCCGACAGCACCCAAGCCAATCGATGCAGAAATACCAGTGGCAGCGATCGACCCCGTCGTTCCTGCCAATACACCGGAGCCTGCCTGCAGCATACTGCCTGCAACGCCACTCATTGCCCCCGCCGTATAAATCGTCACCACTATAGCCACCACAATCATGATGACCTGCCCTATCCCACCACAGCCATCCTGCCCCGCAGGCATAGGCATGTTCGGCGTGGTATCACCAATGATCTCACCGGGGTTGTATGGCCTGAAGGTATCTACCCTGTTACCACCTGATACTTCCCTGGCTGGTATCAACAGCTTGGCACCACTCTGCGGTTCAGTGGTTGCCAGACCATTGGCGTCAGCAATCAGATACCACAGCGTGGCGTCGCCCCACACAGCTTTGGCTATGCTTTGCAGGGTGTCGCCTTGCTGGGCGACGTAGATGCTAGGGCCGCTGCCTGCCAGTGCACTTTGCTTGACATAGCTTTGATTGATGGTGTCGCTGACGTAGTCTTTGCTGCTGGTGCCAATGATCTGGTCATTGATCAGCAGGCTGTAGGTGTTGTCCCCTTTTTGCTCTTTACGCAGGATGTGACCAGCAGTATCCACAAACAGGCTGCGCTTGTTTGTGGTATCGGTGCTGTCTGTCACGGTAATCAGGTGGCCGTTGGCATCGTAGGTGTTGACGGTGGTGGCTTCACCGCCACCGCGGTTACCAACGACTTCACTGGCCTGGTACTGGTCAAACTGGGCCCTGGCATCGTAGTGATAGCCCACGACCGTTTTGGTGTCCTGGGTATAGAGGGTCATCCTGCCTGCGCTGTCATAGGTGAACCTGGTACCACTATAACTTGCACCTGCAATGGCGGTATGTACCTGCTGAATGTCAAGCTGGTCTATCTTGTCTGTCTTGTATTGGTAGATAGTGAACTCGGCATTGACACCGGCATCCTGGAAGGATTTTTTAAGGTCGCCATCTCTTCGGATCTGGTTGATGAGGTCATCGCTGATGCCACTGCGCACCAACTGACTGTTGGCGTTGTAGTAGCGCTTGTCTATTTCAACGCCATCGCGGTTGATGGTGTCTAACCTGCCTATGGCGTCATAGGTGTAGGTTTCGGTGACATTGCCTGCGGTGGTGCCTGTCATGGTGATGGGGATACCCAGGACGTTGGCTGTGGTGCCAGTGATTTTTTTACCGTAGCTGATGTCACTGAGACGGCGGCCTTCGTTGTCGTAGGTGAACTGGTGACCTTGCTCGGCACTGATACCGATGATGCCATCGGTCTTGACGCCGTCAACAATGACCTGGCGGTTCATGGCGTCATAGGTGTTCCACGTTGTCTTGATTTGCTCCTTGCTATTGATCTGGTTGCCGCCTACGGTGTTGACGAGTGTGCCATCGGCATTGGTAGTGGCTTTGGTATCAGTCACGTAGTAGCTCGATACCATGGTGCGGTTGCCATTATTGTCATAGGCGTAGGTGAGCGAGTAGCGGTCTGTCTGGACCACGGCCAGGCGTCCAAGTTTGTCATAGGACAGGTGGTTGTCCTGCAAGACACTGACGTGGGTGTTGTTGATCTGGATAACGTTCTCTGAGAGGCGGTTACCGGCTACGTCGTACTGGTAGTAGGTATTGGTGCTGGTACCGGCATCCTGGATGGTCAGGACCTGGCCTAGCTGGTTGTAGGCGGTGGTGATGTCTTTGCCGTAGTTGGCGCCATACTCATGGACAACCTGGTTGTAGTAGTTGTAGGCGTACAGGGTGGTGTGTCCACCCAGGTCAGACTTACTGGCCAGACGGCCTGTGGCAATGTCGTAGACCCAGTTCTTTTGTCCGCCCATGGCGTCAGTTTCGTTGACTTTGTTGTTGAGTGCATCGAAACGGCTGGTGGTCTGGGTGCCATTGCTGCCGGTTGTGTGGGATTCATTGTCGGCTTTGATGACGTTGCCACGCAGGTCGTACCAGGTACGCAGGATGCCGTCTGCGGCGTCCGTGGTCTGGATGCGGCGGCCCAGTTCATCATATTGATAGTTGGTAGTGAGCTGTTTGGTAATTACCTGCCCTGGCCTGAAATCTACCCCACCATCTTCTGTCAGATCGGTGGAATGGTAAACATTGACTGCGCCAACTTGCGTTTGCGAGCTGACACGGCCCATGGCGTCGTATTTAAACGTGGTCTGGTAACCGGATGCATCGGTATAAGACGTCCTGTCGCCAAAGGCGTTGAAGTCCTGGCGGGCGACGTGGCCATCCGCACGGTGTTCTTCAAGGACGTGGCCGCTGGCATCCAGAACATTGAAGCTGATGTTGCCGTTGGCGTCCATGGCACCAATTTTTTGGCCGAGGCTGTTGTAGGCATCGGTTATTTTGATGTCTTTAAAGCCATCGTTACGAGTGGTTTCTATGAGGCGGTTGTCGCTGTCATAGTGGTAGCGGGTCAGCAGTTTGGGGTCGCGTACGTCTGTTGCACTGAGTACATTGCCCCAGCGGTCATTGGTCTGGATAACACTGTTGTAACCAGCAGGTGCAATTGGTGTACTGTTGCTACCGTTATTGATGTTGAGGGTAGGAATCCAGCTGATGTCGATCGCTTTGGGTATCAGGGTTGTTCTTCCTATGTCACCCATGGCTTGCAATGCGGCCAAATCGGCTGCGATTGCCAGACCGGCGGCGACTGAGGCGGCAGTTTTGAGTTGGTCGACTATGGCCTGGTCAGCCTGGCCAGTGTTGGTCAGTTTGGTTTGCTCAAGTACCACCAAATGATTCAGCGCTAAAGAGACTTTTTCATTAAAGGTTTTTTGATTGAGCCTGAATTGCAACTGGGTAGTGGCATCAATACTATTGCTGCCAGCGCTATTCTGGATATCGTACATGATGGCGGTAATCACTGCTGCTCGTGATTGTGTCTCGAGCTGCTTTACCCAGTGCGCCAAGCCAGCTACATCAGGTGCATGACCAAAGGCATTGTTATAAATTTTGGTGATAAACGCTGTGTCATTGAGATTGGCAGCTTCCAGTGTATGTGCTGCATCACCACTGATGATGTTTTGTACAAACGAAATACGGTCTGCCAGTGGCGAACCAGCGGCAGGAACAAGCGCAGCCCAATGATCAAAACCGGCAAGATCAGCTTCTGCCCCAAACATCATGATGTAAAGACCAGCCACCTGGGCACGTGCGTATGCAGCGGGTGACGTATTGAGCGCGGCATTAATACCTGCGGCCGCATTGTCAGCGGTGACGTTGGCAAACAATGTGCGGGCGACGTCAGCAGAATCACCTTTCATGGTCAGCGCATAGGTCAGTCCAACGGCAGTTTTATTGGCAAGCAGGGTCTGACGATTGGCTATAGCGAGGTCACTGGAGGCGGCAGACAAGGTCTCGGAAAGAATTTCGACCGCGACCTGGCCACGAGTTTTAAACTGCAAGTCATTTATATGGCCTTGAATGCGGGTATTATCAACACTACCAAGATTGCGATACAGGGTGTTGACGAAGCCTGCATTGTCAATACCGGGTGGCATGTCGAGGGGAGTGGCACCGAGCAATATCTGCTGTGCCAGGCCGTTCAGGTCGGTAGCTGTTGCCCGGCTAGTCCAGTAGTCCATTCCGGATGCTTCTGGTGCACGGTTGAACATCAAGGCAAATAATTGAGCGATGCTCTTTTGTACGCCGCTTGCCGCCACAGTAGGTGCTGTGCTCATGCCAAATACAGAGCTTGCATTTTTCTGTGCAGCACTTACAGCACCGCTGGCCAAATCAAATGCCTTTTGTGCATCGGCGAGGCTCATACCGATCGGTCCAATGACACGACTGCTGATGTAATCGATGTTGACCTGGTCGACGATCTGGAAACTGTTGATGAGACTGATCAGTTTTTGATCAAAGAGTTTGCGGCTGGCAAAAGCGACTGGTACGGTGCTGGTCGCTCCTTCCAGGCCAGCAATAACCTGACGCAAGACATTGCCCTGTCCGGCAATATTACCGCTCTGTCTGGCGCCGTCGAGTTGTGCAGCCCATATGGCTTCGTAGCCATACGGATCAGGCGAGCTACGTCCCAGGGCGCCGCCATAGATATTTTGCATGAGTGTCAGGCTGCTGCTGGAATCAAGCCTTAATGTTTCATCATGGTACATCTCACCAGCAATGCCGTCTAAAGTAATCTGATTTTTATTGAGCTTGTCACCCCAGGCACATATCTTGAACACGATATCAGGCGAAGCATACTGGCTGTTTGTCAACAGCAAGTAGACGCGCAAAACTTCAGCCAGGTTATTGGCAGACAGTGTTGGTGTCGCGATATTGCCCGGCCCGGCAGGACCAGCTTTTTCTACCAGATCCTTATAGACTTGCAATGCTATACGGGCATCCTCGGCAGTTTTGGGTACTGCGGCCAGTGCTTTGTTGTATCGACCTTCCGCGTTGCTCACCGCGCGCGCCATACCCTGACTGACCTTGCCATTGAAGTTATCCCGGGTCGCCAGGAACAAGGCATCCGGTGCTGGATTGTTGAGCACACTGAACAGTAAAGCCTTGAAGGCCTGACCTTGCGATTGCGCTGGCCACTTTGCCAGCTCCGTGACCCAGAATTGAACGCCTGCCGTATCGTTGTCGCTACGGTTGAGGCTGTTGGTATATATGTTTCCAAACAATATGCTTGGATTGAGTTTGTCCAGACCACCATTTGAATAATAAACATTGGAGTCGTGATACATGCTGGTAGCGATGTCAGTCAAAGACATGTTGTCTTCCATGCGCTTGATCCAGTAAGCAAGACCTGCCGAATCAGGATCGGTACGGTTGAACATCAACACATACAATTGCAGGATGCTGTTCAAATGTGCAGGGTTGGCATTCCTGATTGTCGCCAGGTCTCTGGTCGCATCGTTCAGGAGCGGCTCAGCCTGGTCTGCCAGCCCTTTCTTGTTGGAGTAGTCGGTCCACGCATTACCAAGATCGTTAATCACGTTACCAGAACCAGGTGTGGTAGTGCCAGTTGGCTTCAGACTATTAAGATACTCCTGGTTTTGCTGCACCAGACCAGTCGCCTTTGTATATGTTTTAACGGCAGTGTCGTAGGCATCTTGCACTGAAGTTTTTGCTCGTGCGGCTGCTTCGTATTTATTAACCGCATCTTCATAGTCAGAGTTGGCTTGTGTTGCCTTTGGTGTATTGCTCAGTGTAGAGGTTGCACTTTCCAAATTCGACCGAGCTGTGCCCAGGCTGGCGTTGGCCAGCTCTAGCGCTGCGGTAGCCTTGCGCACATCGCCTAATCTGTCTGCGATATACACCGTGCTGGCGTACATGACTTCATTGACGTTGCTCTGCAAATAACCTAAACCTGAGTACGGATTGTTACCTGATTCACCCATCAAGCCTACATAAAAAGCATAAATCTGGTCTGACTTGTCAGTAGCAGACGATGCATTGTTTACCGCATCTGACCAGTACTTAACACTTCTCGCACCAATACCCTCTGGATCATAGGTAGATACAGAAAGGGAGTGCTGATAGATTCTTTCAAAAAAATTCCTGGGCGCATCCGTATAGGGATGGTACGTGGAATCGTAGTACATCGCATGAATGACATCCTTGACTGAACGACCTCGCAACTCAAGTTCTTCCTGCCAAAATTTTACGCGAGCCAAATCAGGTGACGTTATCCCAAAAATGAGATTGAATAACTGGAAAATGATGACCCGATTATTATTGATGGGTGCGTTAACTCTTTCCAGTGCAGCATTTGCATTAATTTGTGCGGTTTCGGCGTTCACCGCAGCAGTTGATGCGTCATCACGTGCCTTCACTTTTTCAGCGTAATCGTTGGCCGCTGCGGTATAACTGGCATTGGCAACTCTTGCGATTTCATACAGTCTCTTGCTTTCGCCTTCCAGGCGATTGATGTTGTCGATTACATCTTGTAAGTCTTTGCCTTTGCGTTCCTTATCCGATTGCGCTATGCCTGCAGCGATGGTGGCTTCGGTCAGCATTTGCTCAGTCTTAACAATCAGCGCCTGGTTTTCGATGGAGTTATCGATTTTTAAAGCGGCGATAGCAAACTCCATGGCGCTTTGTGCTGATTGCAGTTGCACCTGCGCCTGGGCAAGCGTTATCTCTGCAGTCGTTTTCCCCTCACTGAATGCCTTCAGATCAGCTTTGGCTTTTTCCAGTTCAGCATTGACTTTGCTGGAATCAGCCATCGTTGATTCTGCCTGTGCCCTGGCGTAGGCAAGTCCTGCGGCGCTAACTTCCAGTGCAACCATAGCAGCCGCCAGTTGAGTTGTCGCAACTGCCACTTTTGCCGCCAGCAATGCAGCATCACCGGCAGCAGCACCCGCCTGTGCCTGTTGCAATGCCAGACTGGCACTCATGGATTTCAGGTCTGACTCAACGGCAGACAATGCGATCGTGGATTCCTTCTCTTCACCACCGTCAAGCTTCACAAAGTTCATGCCAGTCGCTGACTTAAGGGCAAACACCTGTCTGGCATAGCTACTGAATTTAGCTGAACCTGCTGGATTGACCAGGTCGTTGATCATGCGTTCCAGTACTTCACCTTTGCTGGCGGCACCAGTTTGCCCAGCGGCATTAAGCTCTTGTACCCAGTCATTGCCTTCAGTGACCAGGGCAGCATCGCCGCCAAGGGTCTTGGCGTAAATTTGTTTGACCAGGTCAAGGTTACTGACTGTGGAAAATTGATCAGTCCAGATCGCGTTGGCGATTGCACTAAAGCTGATATTGCTATTGAGATTGCTTTGCTGCACCCAGTATTTATAACCTTTGGGATCTGGAGCACGGTTGAACAACATCACGTACAAACGTGTCAGGTTCAGCTCTTTGTTTTGTGTAGCATTGAGTTGCGCAAATATGCTGTTGATGGCCGTCAGTGTGTCTGTTGCCGTGACCTGGGCATTGATCGTGGCAGCAACCTTGTCATCTGTGATGCCAAAGGAATTGGCGTACAACATGCCAACATTGACACGGTTGTTGAATAGCTGTTGTGCCTGCCGCCAGTCGAAATCAGTTCTTGTATTGCCAACAATGGCATCGATAAGTTCAAGGATAGCTGCTGCTTTTTGTGCTGAAGTAGTTGCTGCGTTCAATTTATCCAGGAAGCCCGACTTTGCTGATGACCCTTTCCAGTTCAAGACTGTATCAAAGAGGGTGTCGGCAATAACGTCATTTGATTTTCCGGCGAGGGGGCTTTGATCCAGGATGATCGCAGCGGCCCCATTGATGGTATACGACTTTGCCATCAATGCCCGGGCGTAGTAATCAAGCCCGCCGAATTCAGGGCTGCGGTTTAGCAACAAGACATACAAGCGAGTCAGTTGCAAGCGATATTGGGCGCCAGTAACAATATTACCCACGCTGGCAACAGCCAGGGCAGCGGTCGTATCAGTCGCACTAACTTGCTTCAGGATTTCAGTCGCTACACCAATGTCGTGGCCTTTTAATTCAGCCCCATACGTTAAGGCAACTGAGACCTTGTTATTGAACAACTTGGTTGATGTGACAATTGCAGCTACATCACCAGTATAAGCAACAGTGCCACGGATAATGTCGGCCACCACACTGCCATGGGCATTGGTAGCGCCGCTATTCCATTGTGCTAACCAGTACGCCTTGCCAGCATCATCAATCGAGCGGCCAAGCGCACCTGTATAGATGAGGTTCAGTACGGCTTCGCCAGACAGTCCGTTCAACTCAGGAAGGCCGAGCATGTATTGCGCCATTTGGTCCAGCGTCTGGTTGGCGAGCGAACTGGTTAAGCCAACCAGTTCACTGTCAGTTGGCGCACGGCCAAGTAATGCAACATACAACTGCGCAATTTTTATACGTACGTCACCATAACCAACGGTCATTGAGCCAGTGCTATGGGAAACTACTACATTATTCTGAGAGTAATCAACTTCATACTCATAGATTCCTTCTGCCAAGGCACGGTTGATTCCCTGACCATTGCCTGCGTCTGTTACGAATTTTCCGTCCTGAGGATTGAATATGTAGAAATTGCCGAAATTGGTGAGCTTGCCGGTAGACCAGTTAACGTCACCTTTGACACGGTAACGCAATTGCGGAGTCGTATTGAGATCTATCGGAGCAGCGATTTGGAGGACGGCATTGCTGGAATTACTTTGCGTGGCACCCAGCTTGTTGACCGTGACCCAATGGCCTGTCGCGTCTTTTTTACTGATGACAATTTCAGTGACATAATTTTGTGTAGGAATGCCCCAGCTTTTGTCATTATTCCAGAAAAAATCTACTTCGCCCTTGGCTTGCAGCGCCTCGTAGACTTTCTCAACAGAACCCATGGTTGGCGGTACACCATTTCCACCTAATTTAGTCTTGAACTGAACGCTGATCTTGATATCGCCATATCCCCAACTGGACATATCCGGCATGGTGATGTGCAAGCTATTGTAGCCAGTAAATGTACTACCACTCGCTGAACTGCCACTTACGTCGCTAGTATTACCTTTAGGCTCGCTCGGATCATGTGTGCCATTGCTACCAGTGCTGCCACTGGTACTACCGTTATCTATCGTCCCATTGACAAAAAAGCTGAGCGGCCAACTTTGTGCGCTCACTTCCAGTTTGTTGCTGTTACCGACATTTGGAAGCTGTCGTTCGATGACATGACCCAGATGATCATAGCGCGTGACGGACGAAGTGAAAGTTGCATCCGTTTGTATGTGAGCTGCCACCGCTTTGGCATCGGCCAGGCTTCTCAGATCAGTAGCACCACTGGTAATCTGTACCGTATTACGCCCTTCCTGATCGACCAGCATGACTTTGGTGATACCACCACTGGTGGTACGCCACAAATGCCCCTCATTGTCGTGTTCGTTGAGCAGTGTTACGGCACCGTTAACGGTTTGTTTTTGCAGTTCACCGAAGGCATTGTATTCATAACGGGTTTCTGTCGTATCACTGCTGCCAGCAACACCAAGTTCTACCGTGCGTGTCAGTTTGCCAGTGGCATCATATTCCATGCTGACCATGGCTGAAGTGTCAGAATTGCCGACGACCTGACCATTGATGTCGGTCACTTTGCGTTGTTGTGCAACGAGGTTGCCATTGGCATCATAGGACTGGTGACTGCGATTGTTTGCCGCATCAACACTATCGGTCACTTTGCCAAATGCATTGTATTGGGCATAGCTATCACGTATATCTGCACTAGGCGTCGCAGGCGCAATGATGGTGGCAGTCTGCCACACAATTTGCTGACTGGCATTGGTGAGTACGAGGTTGCCATCATCACGCAGGCGCAAAGTCATGCCACTACCGCTGGTGGAAGACTGCCACAAAGGCGCACCTGCATGATAAATCACCAGATTGCCATCGGTCTGCACTGCCAGCCCTGTACTACCGGATGGTGCATGTGTACCACTTTGCCAGATGAGACCAGGCGCACTGGCATTACCTTGCTGCCTGTCGTACATCACCAAATTACCATCCGTCTGCATAACCAACTGGAAGCGGCCATTGGCTGAATACAGTGCCTGGCCTTCAAGCAGGTTTTGACCAGCGTTTATACTACCCATATACGTCATCAATGGATTGCCGGATTGACTTCCCTGTGTCATTGGTATTTGACTTGTCACTACCGCATTGCCATAGGCATCGCGCTTGTAGACTGTGTAAATACCGGTATTGCTGGTACCACTGCCGCTTGAGGTTGTCGACGCTACTCGGCCAAGCATGTCGTAAGTAATGTAGCTGGTGCGCGTGATCAGGCCAATATTGCTGATGCCTGAGCTTGCACGGCCACTGTCAACTTCTTGCTCTGTCGTCGAGACGAGATTACCAAGTTTATCGTAGCCGTACTGCGTTTTGACTGAACCATGTGCATTAACATCTGTACGGTTAACGCTGCTGAGCTGGGCAAATTCAACATTGAGTCTGGTTTCGCTGATCTTGCGGTTGATTAGATCATATTCATAGTGAACGCCACGGTCACTTGCTCCGCCGATGAGAGAAACATCTGCCACTGGCAAACCAGCATCACTACCCGTCCAGCTCGCTGCAAGACTGGTATAAGCCGCCGCAAACTCGACATGCGAAATAACATTGCCGTAGGCATCAAACTGTTGACGGGTGAGATAATTTTCTGCATCCAATATGGCGACTTGCTGGCCACGCTGGTTATAGGCATAACGGGTGGTGGCAACATCAACCCCTGCCTGCAAGAGGCTGCCATTGGCGTCATACACATTGCGCCCAACTGCTGCGCTGCTGATCTCACCAAATGCATTATAGGTATTGGTGGTGACTTTGGCCTGGTATTCATAATGCGTGCCGTCTGAACCATAAAATACTGACTCAGTTACTACGGCTGCCTGGCCAAGCTGGTTATATTGGGTTTTGATCTGGCGATCTTTAGCACTGGCGAGTGGCACTATTTGCGCCAGGGTCGGTGCTGTTTCGCTGCTGGTGTCGCGCTTGTCGTTGGCGTAGCGTATCAGGGATTCTACTTCACCAAAGGTATTGCGTTTGTATTCAGTCAAATAGCCATTGGCATCAATATCGAACCTGACGCGTCCCAACTGATCATAAACTTTGTAGCTACGCTTGCCTGCCACATCAATATTGCTGACTGCATTCCCCAGTGTGTCATAAGTGACGCGGGTAGTCAGTTGCTTGCCAATAATGGTAACGCCAGTGCTGCTGTCAGTCACATCGACTGGCGGATAGGTAACGCCAATCTGGCGACCCAGCGCATCATAGGTGTATTCGGTTCTTCTTTGCTGATCGCTGTTGCTGGCTTCAATACGGACTTTGAGATTGCCTACAGCGTCATAGACAAAGCGTGTTTCCAGCGCAAGCATGGCACTGCTGGAGGACTTGGCGCCGTTTTTAAGATCAATTGTGGCAACTTCAACTGCGGGGGCTTTTTCTGTTTCCAGGCGACCGACTGCATCGTAGGTATAGGTCCAGGTAGCGCCTTTTTTGTTGGTGAAACTGTCCTTTTGGCCAAGACTGTTATAGGTGTACTTTTCAGTAAAGCCCATTGCATCCGTGGTCTTGAGCAAATGACCGACGTGGTCATACTCATATGAGCTGGTGCGGTCTTTTGCAGAAGAATTGACTGCGGCCTGAATACTTGCCAAGTTGCTGTTCGCAACTACAATTGGCTGGTCGTATTGTGTTGTTGATTTAAGGTGTGTGCCTTCGTAGGTATTTTTTGTGACATAGCCTTGCGCATCGACGCTATAGGCCAGGCGATTGGCGGCATCATAGGCAAAGCGTGTCGTGCGGTCTTGCTGGGCATTGACTTGTACCTGGTTCAGATAGGTTTGAGACGTTGCGCCAACTGCCAGGTTTGCTGTGCTGACACGGTTTGCATAGGCTGTCGTGTTGGTGACATTGCCATTGCCATCATAAGTGTTGGACGTGATGCTGCCATCTGCTGCAACGCTGACCGTCAGGCGGTTCATGCCGTCATAGGCAAACCATTGTGTGCGGTCATTGGCAGGATTGACGCCATCGCCACTGGTTTTCTTGACGACGTTGTTGTTGGCGTCATACACATAGCTGACCACACCCCCAAGGGCGTCGACGGTGCTGGTAACGTGACCATCTTTGTCGTAAGCGTTTGTGCTGAATTGGTCTTGCGCGGTTTCTGCCGGGATCAGTGCTTCCAGTGCGGCACGCGTAGGCTGTGTGCTCAAGCCAGTGAGATTGACGGCAGTAGCATAGCGACGCGTGGATTTGACGCGGCCGTTTTCGTCATAGACGGTGCGTTGCATGCCACCTGCTGCATCCAATACCAAAATCTGACGGTCTTCGCTATCGTACGCAAAGCGGGTGACGTTGTTCAAGGCGTCTTTGCTGCTGATGACGTTGTTATTGGCGTCGTACTGGTAGCTGCGAGTCAGCGTTGTGCCAGTATATTCTTCTATGCGGCGACCAAGTTTGTCGAAGACATAGCGTTGTATCAGGTCTTGCGTTTCGCCCTTTTGGGTGACTTTGAGGGTCTTGCCGCGTTTGTCGTAACTGAACTCTGTGACCAGTTTCAAGCCATCAGGATCAACGGTTTGCTTGATCAACTGGCCTTTGAGGTCGTATTCGAGTTTGGTTTTAACGTTGTTCGGGTCAGTGACTTCGACTTGCTGGCCTTTGGCATCGTAAGCATAAGTAGTCACCAGAGGTGTACTGCCTGCGACGGTCAGCGTTTTGCTGATCAGGCGGTTGGCGTCGTCGTAAGCGTAGGTGGTTTTGTTGCCGTTGGCATCTGTGCTTTCTTTGAGTAGGTCGGCTTTGTCGTAGACGTTATTGGTTGATACAGTTCCCCCCTCTAACGAATAGAGCGCGGACAGTTGGTTACCATCATTGTCGTAAGTAAAACTGGTGGCTTGTGTTCCGACTTTTATTCCAGCAGTCAATCCGAGTGCATTTGAGGATTTAACAGACGTAACTCCTTCTGCCGACGTGATATTAGTGCCAACAACCTGACTAGAGGAAGCGTATCCGAACGTAGTTACAGCTCCTTTTGCGTCTATTTGCGTCAACACTCGATCAAATGGATCATAGGTTGTTTTGTTAGTGTGACCACTCGCCTGCTCAGCGACTTCTATCTTGCGGCCAAGACGATCAAATGTCTGGGCCGTTATATTGCCGTTCGCGTCAACAGAGCGTATCGCCCGACCAAAAGCATCATAGTCGGTATGAATAGTTTGCTTGATGCCGTTCGCATCTTGTATCGTTTCTGTGACCTGACCAAGTTTATTATAACTGGTTTTATTAAGCACATTCTCGGTATCACTGATGAGACTGGTAGTACTGGTACGTTCACCAAATTGATCATAGCTATAAGTTGTGATGCTGCCGTTGGCATCGGTCATGCTTGCTACCCGGCCATCCAGGTCATAGCTCAGATGCTGGACGCTATCGAGTTGGTTATTGACGATGGCTGCCAGGCTTTGTGTCAGGGAGGACGTGACCAGACCGCCAGTCAAACTGGCCACACCTGTCAGGCGGGTGCCGTAATGGATGGTGTCGGTCAGTTGGCCCAGGTGGTTGTAACGGTTTTCTGTTACCTCACCAAGGGCATTGATGGTCTGCGTTAAATGACCTGCCTGGTCATAGTAATACAGGGTGCGGTGACCGTTCTGGTCTGTGCTGCTGGTACGGCGGTTGGCGGTATCATAAGTATATTTGACGCCATAGTCATTCCAGATCTGAGTAGTTTGACCTGGATTACTTTCCAAAAGCTGACCGCCGTTGGAAGACAATGAAGTGACGACATTACCGAATTTATCGTAGGTTTGGTTTTCGAATCCCTTGACACCGTTCTGGTAACCTGTCTTTGACTTCAGTAATTCACCAGTGTTTTCATCATAAAAATATTGCGTATGGAGTGAAGAGCGCACCATGCCAGTTATATATTCACCATAGTGATCGGTCATTCGTCCAAGCTTATCGTAAGCCTTCGTGCTGATTCGGTCTGTCGTATCTGCCAAAGGCCTGATACTATTCCAGTCGACACTAGCGCTAGGGTTATTTACCTTGTTCGCATAACGGGTCGTCTGCGTCAGCTGTCCATCCAGATTATATTGATACTCAGTGGCATAGCCTTCTGCATTAACGCTTCCAATTAATTGGTTTTCGGCATTGTAGAAGTTGTAGCTGATTGCATCCTGGGACGGATTTTGGGTGATGAGCCCACTAAGTTGACTGTTGACCTCCGCATTCTTGTTCTGTGTCGCATAAGCGATTG
>JAZJXP010000004.1:0-1539 GCA_040390835.1 Pseudomonadota bacterium | reverse complement strand
GAGTTCCGGCGTTGGGATAGACCAAATAAACCTGCGGTCAGAGAAAAAATATGGGGTGAGATATTGTGATCTGATCTGTTGCCACATCCGATGGAGCTTACCTATCTGTTAGTTACAGACAATGCAACTGTTAATCGAAAATCGGTTTAATCTAGTTTCAGATAGAGGCATTTCTGGTCATTGTCCGGGCTCGCTTCATAACCCTGTTCTTGTAGAATGCGGCCAGCCAGCTTGAACACTTTCTTGCGCATATCACTAGCCTGCGGCAATTCGATCACCAGATGCCCGGTATTTTCATAAGGGCTATCGATGCGTTCTATGTCACAGGCAAATACGCTGCCACATTGCGCATTTTGCAGAGTGGTCAGCATGCGCCTGCTCTTTGCCCTGTTCATCAAACCCAGTGTCGCTTTGGGATTTTCAAACCATGCAAAGGCATCTTCCCCACCCCTCTCTGCAATTAGATTGCCGCACCATTCGTCATGTGCCAGGCCTGCAGCCACATCGTGCAATTGAACTTTCGATTCAGTTGCGGTATGGTCTTCACCTTCTTTTAGCGTTCTGCGAAATGCCGCATCAAAATCTTCAGTATTCTGGTCGGCAGCAGGCATGTCAGGATAGGCAACTCTGGCAAATTCATACTTCTTCTTTGATGCCATTTTCTTTTTCACCATATAGCTTACGATAGGCTGCGAACAGGTGAACTCAATATCTATCATGATATCCATGATGCCATACCAATGTCGCTCGCTCCACTGCTTGCCATGCCGGTCAAATTCTTTTCTTATACATTTACCTGATGGCAGTTTCTCCATATGCTGTATGTCTGTAAGAATATCATTCTCATAGCGCTCACTGATGTGGACGCCATTGACTTCACGGTGTTCATGCCTGACTTGCATTGCTCACTTCCCACATCAAATTTATTTAACCCAACCAACAAATTATATTGCAGGGCATCACCTTGCATGTTGCTTACCTCTGCGCCAGCCGCCTTATCTCTGACAAAATCTCATTGAAGTCGCCATAGATATCAATATCAGCGTCAAACAATGCTTGATTTTTTGCGAGGTATTCGATTGCGGGCATTAACTCCTTCATTAGTGGAGAAATCGAATCAGGGTCGTCGCTCAGTTTGCTCTCGACAAGTCGTAAAAAACAACTGGCGGCATCTGACGCATTACGGTTGTTAAACACCGCAGGCGATGTTACATATTGATAGTAGGCACCGATATAATATTGAAACGGAATTACTGGCATGAACCTGAGTTCTTCTGTTCGCTCGATGACCGCCCCTTGAAAAAGATGTTTAGCCTCTCCAAGTTTTTCCCAAAAAATATTTTATACGCATATTTTTGGTCAAGGTCGCTTTTGTAATCACCCCAGTCTTCTTCAGTCGGGATTTCTAAAAATTGCTTCATTTTTTTAACCCAGCCCATGTTTTTGATTGACGCATCGGTCAATTCCACTGACCAGTCCTTATAGCTGCGATTTGATCATCAGGGTTTATTGAATAAAGCAATCGTCCGTGCAACTGCC
>JAZJXP010000003.1:72250-103235 GCA_040390835.1 Pseudomonadota bacterium | reverse complement strand
CGATGGGGATTTTCGTATCACTGAATTCAAGTGGGGAACAATATCTCTGTGGTTCGTCGACGCGGACAAATTCACCGCGAATGAACGACAGGCTGCATTCGAGTCATGACAATCTGACGACCAATGCAATCAGTATAAAATGCAGTCTTGATAGAAGATAATTGAAATTATTGTCAATAGTTGATAAGATTTATCTATCATGCGACCCTCACTACAGCAACTTGAAACCTTTTATTGGATAGCCAGGCTGGGCGGCTTCCATGCGGCTGCCAAACACCTGCACCTGACCCAGCCCACGATCAGCGCCAGAATCCAGGAGCTGGAAGACATTTTGGGCCTGAAGCTGTTTGAACGCGGCGGCCACCGCGCGGTCATCACGCCAGTCGGGCGAGATGTGCTGGCACAGGCAGAAAAGATGCTGCGCCTGTCTGACGACCTTGAACAAATCAGCAAACGGCGCAACCCCATGCGCGGCCTGCTGCGCCTGGGGGCAAACGAATCCACCGCCATGTCTGGCCTGATAGAGTTGTTGGGGCGCTTAAAAGCTCAATATCCCGATGTGCGCATAGAACTGACCATCGATGTGGGGGCTAACCTCAGTCGCAAACTGAATGCTCGCGAACTCGACATCGCCATCCTCAGTGACCCCGTTTCTGCACCCCATGTCGTGGATGTTGCGATAGGCCATGTAGACCTGGCATGGGTGGCATCTACCCAAACCGTGCTGAACGAACAAGCGCTGCACCCCGCAGGCATGGCGGCATTGCCGGTTGTCGCCATGCCATCACCAACGACGATCTGTAATGTCGTCATGGAATGGTTCAGGCTGGCAGGCCATGAGCCAGAAAACCTCAGCATCTGCAATTCCATGGCGATGATGATCAAGCTGGTCGCCGCAGGCCATGCCATTGCCGTGTTGCCACGCGCAGTGGTTGATGCCGAAATCAAGAGTGGAATTATCCGCACGCTGACAGTGAAGCCACCACTCAATCCCCTCATGTATTACGTATCGTATTTGCGGCAGGAGCAGGGGCTGGCTGACGGCAAGCTCGTTACCATGGCCCGTGAAGTATTGCAGCAAAGCGGTTTGCTGCTACCGCTCACACTGCCACGTTAAAGCCGTCAACTCTCAAAGCATTGGGTGCAGTAGGGCATGTCTTTTATAGGGCTTACGCAAAATTGTCCCAGCAAGGCTATCGCTTTAAGAACCGTCCTTGCAAGGACGGTTTGTTACGTCGGCAGACAATATATTGTCTGAAACCCCGACTACACCGTCAGCGACGAAGACAGTGCTTTAGCACGGCTAGGAGCTGCAACGCAGCGGGGGCGGTTTTGCGTAAGCCCTAACGCATTTGGTTCCTCAAAATTTCACTTTCAATCCCAAATATTGCGTTTCCGTCTCAATCTGCCTACTTGCGAATCAGGTATTGCCTATATTGCGCCATGTGCATGCAATCAAGCAGCACCGGCGAAGGAATTAGTGGGCTGCGACAGTTGAAAACAGAGTGCAAGTGTCTTTCACTTCTGTTTCAACTATTGCAGGCTACTAGCTTGCCTTCGCACAGTTTTACCAGTTTGCAGATCTCTCCAAGAGTGGGTCTGGGTTTCTCAATCCTGAATCAGAAAGCACAACGAACATGAAAAAAACTTACCGCCTTCTCCCTGCGAAATTACTGATGGCAACGCTGGCACTGGGTGCAGTTCAGGCGCATGCAGCAACATCCATGTCGGACGCAGACATTTTGAACATCCTCAAACAACGCATAGATACAGACAAAAAAGGTGTCGGTTTGGTAGTCGGCATCGTCGATGAAAAAGGCAGCAGGGTAATCAGTTACGGCTATGCCAACCTGGCAGACCGCCGTCCTGTCGATGGTGATACCCTGTTTGAAATTGGTTCCGTCACTAGTGCATTTACTGGTGTAGCCATGATGGACATGGCAGAAAAAAAAGAAATCAGGTTAAAAGATCCGATCGCCACTTACCTGCCTGCCAGCGTCAAGGTACCCTACTATGACGACAGGAAAATCACACTCGCAGACTTGTCCTCACACCGCTCTGGCTTACCTGCCATAGCTACCGTACCAGCAAACTCTGGCAGCGATAATCCCTATGCAGGTTTTACTGCCAACAAGGCTTATGAATTTTTGTCTGGCTACGACATGAAATACGATGTCGGTACTCGTTTTGTCTATTCAAGTTTTGGCAATGGCTTGCTGGGCCTGGCACTCAGTCAGCGCGCTGGTACAGACTATGACACCCTGATCAAAAACCGTGTCACCACGCCTCTGGGCATGACAGCCACTAGCGTCAACCTGAGTGCAGACATGCAAAAACGCATGGCAACCGGTTACAGCAGCAAAACGCAATTCGCCACTGCACCAGCCTGGAACTTCACTTCATTTGAAGGCGCAGGCGGCTTGCACTCATCTGCCAATGACATGCTCAAATTCCTTGCCGCCAACATGGAGCAGGCCAAGACACCCTTGAACGGCACCATGCACAAGCTGCAAGTACCGTTCGAGACCGGCAACCGCCTCTTGTTTGTCTGGGGCGGCTACAATAATAAATTCGACAGTTCCATCCTGGGTCTGGAAGGCAAGACCGGCGGCTACAGCAGCTATATCGCCTTCGATAAAAAAGCAGGTAAGGGCGTAGTAATATTGTCGAATGCAGATGTCAGCGTCAGCGATATCGGCAACAAGATCATCAATAGCGAGTTTCCGCTGGCGCAGTAAGTTGATGGCTGCAGGCAGATGCGCCTGCAGCCATCAGCGGAAAGAAAAGCTGCAACGGAAACAGGAGGGCATGGCGTCGTCATGATCGATTGACGACATGCCAGATCAGTGGACACGTGAATGACATCAATACAGCAAACATTGCATGGAGCTGGCCATATCCGGCTGCGGCCTCTCTTTGTCATCCTGGTCATGCATGTCTTGTTCTTCCTGGCTTTATCTCAAAGCAATGTTCCTCAAACAGACAAAAGCATGCCAGGAAACGCAGTGGCTTTTCTGACGCAAGTTCCGACACCAAGCTATCCATTGATACAAAAAACTGAACATGAAAAGGCAGTACGTCAAAAGTCGCCACCTACTACCAAAAAAGAGTCTGTGCATCCACCCAAAACGGCAATGAATCTCACGTCAGTCGAGAAATTGCCCGCGCCTCCGGCAACAGTAAAATCAATTACCGATATGACTGCAGGCGTCGAAGCAGATGCTCCCAACAGAACAGCAATCAATCTTGCCCAGCTACGCTCACAGGCAACATTGCTAGTCAGGGAATCAGCACAAAGTGAGGCCAGCGAATCTGGCAATACGGCTATTCTTGGCGACTATTACGGTAGTTATAACGGTGCCGATACAGGTACGTTTTATATCCACGTTGATCACACTGACAATATCTTTGGCTCTGCCGATTCGCGCACTGCCCATAGCAGTTTGACGATCACCGGTAAAGTATCGACAGATGGTGTCGTGCAAATGACAGGGAAGGGCCTGGCAGGCTCAGCCAGTTTCGATGGCAAAATAAATCTCAAGACAGGTGCCGTGTCCGGTCACTGGAATTTGACAGGTTTTGGGAAAGGGCAATTCGCCGGTCAACGTGCGAAAGCTTTCAGTGGCAAGTCTTATTGATGCAATAATCTGGATATTTGAGTTATAAAAAAACCCGCAAAAGCGGGTTTTGGTACGGTGTTTGAAGCTGGACTATTTTCCCCAACTATCCTTCAAAGTCGTCACCCGGTTAAACACCGGTTTCCCAACCACTGAATCCACACGATCCGCCACAAAATAACCATGGCGTTCAAACTGCAAACGCGTATCTGGTGTGATCGTTGCCAGGCCAGGTTCGACAAAGGCGCGTACTACTTCCAGTGCATTCGGGTTCAGCAAGGTCATGAAGTCTTTGCCGCCAGCATCAGGATTTGCGTCAGTGAACAGACGGTCGTACAGGCGGACTTCGGCTTCCAGTGCGTCGGCGGCGTTGACCCAGTGGAGGTTGCCTTTGACTTTGTAGTTGGCGCTGCCTTCGGTGCCGGATTTGCTGTCGGCGAAGTAGTTGCAATGGACGGCGATGACATTGCCGTTTTCATCTTTGTCGCAGCCCGTGCATTCAACCACATAGCCATAGCGCAGGCGTACCTTGTTGCCAGGAAAGAGGCGGAAGTAGCCTTTGACGGGTTCTTCCATGAAGTCTTCCTGTTCTATCCACAGCTCCTTGCCTATGGTGAATTCGCGGTTGCCCAGTTCTGGGTGGTGCGGGTGGATAGGTGCGGTGCAGGCAATGTTTTCGCCTTCTGGGAAGTTGTCGATGATGAGTTTCAGCGGGCGCAGTACGGCAGTGGCGCGCGGTGCTTTTGGGTCGAGGTCTTCGCGCAGGCAGCCTTCCAGTGTGCTGTAATCGATCCAGCCGTCAGAACGGGTCACGCCTATGCGTTCGCAGAACAGTTGCAAGGATTCAGGTGTATAGCCACGGCGGCGTATGCCGACGATGGTGGGCATACGTGGGTCGTCCCAGCCGTTGACGATGTTTTGTTCTACCAGTTGGCGCAGCTTGCGTTTGCTGGTGACGACATAGGTCAGATTCAGGCGGGCAAATTCATATTGTTGTGGTACTGGCTTTTTGAAGAAACCACCTTCGGCGGCGCGCTCTATGATCCAGTCATAGAAAGGGCGGTGATCCTGGAATTCCAGGGTGCAGATCGAATGAGTGATGTTTTCTATCGCATCTGACAGTGGATGCGTGTAGTCATACATAGGGTAGATGCACCAGTTGTCACCTGTGCGGTGATGGTGGGCATGGCGTATGCGGTAGATGGCCGGGTCGCGCAAATTCATATTCGGCGACGCCATATCTATTTTTGCGCGCAGGATGTGTTCGCCATCCTTGAATTCACCTGCCTTCATGCGGCGCAGCAAGTCCAGTGAATCTGCGGGCGCACGGTCACGGAAAGGCGAGTTCACACCCGGTTTGGAAAAATCGCCTCGGTTGGCGGCCATGTCGGCAGCGCTTTGGCTATCGACATAGGCATGACCTGCACCGATCAGGTATTCGGCGATTTCATACAGGCGCTCAAAATAATCGCTGGCATAGTGCAGATGTTCTTCGCCTTTGTTGTTCCAGTCAAAGCCCAGCCATTTAACGCTGTCCATGATGGTGTCGACATATTCCTGGTCTTCTTTTTCAGGATTGGTGTCATCAAAACGCAGGTGACAACGGCCAGCGTAATCGCGTGCCAGGCCAAAGTTCAGGCAAATGGATTTGGCATGGCCTATGTGTAAATAACCATTCGGTTCCGGCGGAAAGCGGGTGATGACCGTGGGCAAGCCGTCACGGGCGTATTTGCCAGCGGCCTGGTCATTGTCGATGATGGCGCGCAGGAAGTTGGAAATCGGTGCAGGTGTGGCTGGCGTTGCAGATGCTGCATTGCTGTTATTTTTAATATCTTTGCTCATAGCGAATAACTTTGTGGGCCTTGTAAGGCACTCTAAATAGGGAGATGACAAGCATTTTACCGTAGCGCAGCATAGATGGCGCGACTGTTTGGTTATGCATGGACTGAAGTGCTAGTGCAACAGAGAGTATCAGAGGGTAGATATTCTGGAAAGTAGTTAATACGACAATGTTAAAGCTTACATTTCGCTGGATTCTACGCGGTTCCGCCCACATTTCTTGGCATGATACAAGGCATTGTCAGCTCTTTTCATCATGTCATTGATATTGTCAGGATGGTAATAGCTGGTGACGCCAAAGCTGGCAGTCTTTTTGCCCGCGACTTCAAATTCATGGTTGGCGATAGCGCAACGCAGCTTTTCAGCGGTGGCGATGGCAGCGTGGATGGTGGTCTCGCGGAAGATGACCAGGAATTCTTCACCACCCCAGCGGCCCACGGCATCCATGCTGCGTACATGGTCTTGCAAGAGGCGGGCGATATTGATCAAAACCTGATCACCGGTTTGATGGCCGTGGGTGTCATTGACTTGTTTGAACAGGTCGATATCGACAATGGCGATGGAAAAGCTGGTGCCATAGCGCTGGCTGCGCTGGTGTTCTTCATCCAGTATCTGCTCCAGCTTCAGGCGGTTATACAGGCCAGTGAGTCTGTCTGTGCTGGACAATAATTCCAGATCATGGTTGCGCAATTCCAGTTCTCGGGTGCGCGCGACGACCAGGTTTTCCAGGTTGGCGTTAACCTCCATCATGGATTTATGGCTGCCTTCTAGTTTTTCAGCCATCTGGTTAAAGCCAGCTTCCAGCTCTTGCAATTCACCACCAGAATTTGCCGTGATGCGGGTATCAAGTGCGCCTTTTTCCATACGGTGTACACCATCCAGCAAGCGCGATAGTGGGCGGGTCAGGTCGCGGCTCATGCGCAGCGCCAGTATGGATGCGCAGACCGTACCCACCAGACCTATCAGTATGCTGAGGGCGACGAAGACATTCTTGGACTGATGGCTGGCATGGGTGCTCAGTTCCAGGTAGACGCGGCCCAACAATTTTTGCTTGCCAGCCTTGTCGCTGGGGACGCGGTCAAACAAGTCAAATGCATCTGCCTCAGATTTGCCCTGATAAATGGGGGCAGCAAAGATCAGGGATTCATGATCACCACGCAATATCTTGCCGCTGTCGGCGGCACGCGCATGCTCAGGGCCCAGCTTGCTGGGTTTGCCACTGACTGCCAGTACTTTATTATCGGCATCGGTGATGACCACGGCCTTGGCGTCATCTTCTTTCATGACCGATTGCGTCAAGGCCTGCAAGACTTCGCGGTTACCAGAAAATGCGCCATATTCACTGGCCGGTGCCAACTGGCGAGTAATGACAGTACCGCGTGCCTTGATGGCACCGTCAATTTCAGTTATGCCGACGATCACGACCATCAGCACCAGCAGGACAGAGATAATCCAGACCGGAGCCAGGGCCAGGAATAATATGCGATGGGCGAGTGGCCAGTTCTTCATTGGGCACGCTCCGCTAATGATTTCAATTTACGCGTCAGGCTGACTTCATCATCAATTTCCAGACTCAGTGAACGGCTGACCTGGGTATTGACATTGACACTGAAGTGACGCGGATATTGGGGCAGCGGCAGGTATGCACTATTGGGCTGCGTCTGTATGATCTCTGCCACTTGCTGGGCGATCTGGGTGGCTGAGCTATATACGCCAGCTAACGCACCTGCCTTGACATAGGCAGCAGAAAAACCAAACAAGGGTACTTTTTGCCGGTAGCTGGTCAGCAAGATGCTGGGGATATTATTGCGGTTATAAATGGCAGCGTCAGGCAAGGCCAGCAAGCTGTCACTATTATTCAGCAGGCGACGCAGGGCAGGCAATAATTCTGAATCATCATTGACGGTTTCGACATTGATTTGCATGTCCATTTCTTTGGCGATGGCTGGCAAGCCCACCAGCATCTCGTTTGAATCTTTGCTGAGCAATAGTCCTATGCGATTACGTCCTGGCATGCTGATGCGTATCAACCCTAATTGCCTGTGCCAGGGCTGGTCAAAATAAATTGCAGAGAAATGATGTGGGTCTTGATGGCGGCCATATTGCTTTGCTATTTTTTGAAAGGTATTGCGGGGCACCAGCACATTCAAAACAGGCATGGCGGGCGGTTTTTGTGCCATGGCTGTCATGGCGGGCGTGCCAACGGCAATCAGCAGCTGATTATTGGCATTGCGCGACAAATCTTCGCTTTTGTAGTTGTTAAGACTCAAAACCTTGATAGTATTTTTTGCCGCGTTGCCCTGCGATGCCTGGCTACTGAGCAGTGTGTTTAACTGGTTGGAGAATTCAGTATAAGCAGAGCCTTCTTCACTAAGTAAGATGGTAATGTTATCTACTGCCAGGACAGTTTGTGCGTAAAGCAAGCCCAGGATCAAACCTATGCAATTCGCTATATATCTCAGATGCCGCAAATGCCGCAGATACCTGGTTGACTGCCATTGCATGTTTAAAGGTCCAGTCTGAAATTCAGCCTCAGCGCGCGTCCTGGCAATTCATTATCGTGCCGGTATTCAAAATACCGTGCATCAGCAATGTTTTGGGCAATCAGAGAACACTCTGCTGATTTGCCACCGACTTTGAACTGGTAATTGAGCCTGCCATCAAAACGCCGGTTACCATCTATGAAGTAGCCGCGGTTTTCACGCGGATTAAAATCGGTGGAATTAAACTTGGTTTTTGCAACTTGATAAGCAGCGAGACTGGCGCTCCATTGCTCATTGATTTTATGGCTGAGCAGCAGGTTGTGGTTGTATTTGGGTAGAGAATCGCTATACACGACGCCATTCACATTATCACTTTTCACGCCACCACCAGACAGACCATAAATAAGCCGGGTCTTGTCTGTCAGTTGCGCTTTCAATTGCAATTCATAGCCACGCATGATGGCTGTACCTGCATTCAGGTTGCCACCAGCGGCAGAGCGCTTATTCCTGACATCGATCAACTGGCTGTAATCATCATAGAACAGACGGAAATCCACATCAAGGTTGCCATATTTACCTATGTAGCCTATCTCTGTTGATTTCACTCTCTCGGTCTGCATCTCAGGTAAGCCAGGATAAAACTCCGCACTGCGCCAATAGCTGTCATAGGTTTTTTCGTAGACAGAAGGCGAGCGTGTGGCACGCGAATGACTCAGGCGCAGGGTGTGGCCAGGCTGCATATGCCAGTTGACAGCAACCCTGGGTGTGGTATCAGTGCCTGTATAGGTATTGTTTTCTATCATGCCACCGACATTGAAAACCAGGTCAGGGCGGGCGCGCCATTCAAGATTGCCAAAAAAACGACGCAAGTGATAAGGAAAATTGCCATACAAATACTGGTTGTCGCCTACTCCAAGATAGTAAGGGGCATAAGTCTGGTCATAACGTATGCTGCCACCCCATACCAGGCGGGCATTGGTGAAGGGTGAAAAAGTATGTTGCACTTCCAGGTCATAGCGCCGCAAGATGGCATCGCCATCACTGACACCGTCTGAATCCTTCAAGCGGGCATACACTCTCTCCACGGTATGAAAGGCTTGTACAGATAATTCGCCACCACCCTCCAGTGCCCGGCGCCAGTGCAGCATTTCAAAATGGTTCTCGGCCCGTCTGCTGATGGCAGAGACATTATTGTATTCACCCACTTCACGCGGCCCGCCGTTGTAGCCGAACTGAAATTCCAGCGTGTCGGCAGAATTGACCTGGTAATCGGCGCGCAGGTTCAGATTGTGGATAGTCTTGTTGTCGTACTTGTTCAGATTCCAGAAAGTGAAAACAGATGTTGGCTTCTTGATGCTGTCATCCTCGCCCTGATCTTCCCGGATACTGGCTGTCAGGCGATAGCTCAGTGCGCCACTCTTGCCGCCATAGCGGAATATGCTTTCCTTGCGGCCATTGCCAAAAGCCATGGAAATCGTAGTGCCCTGGGTCTCTGCCGGGTGGCGGGTGATGATATTGATGACGCCGGAATAAGAGTTGGCACCATAACTGGCTGAATCTGGTCCCCGTATGACTTCTATGCGTTCAATGTCATCGAGGACGATGGGCAGGTCACTCCAGTTCACACCGCCAAACAGGCTGGCATACACAGACCGGCCATCAATCAAGACCTGCATACGGTCCGATGTGGTGGTGGTGACCATGCCATGATAGGCAACCGTGCTGTCTGCTGAATAATAGGGGTCGGCATGGTAAGCCACATACATGCCGGGCACCAGACGAAAAATCTCGGATAAATCCCATGCACCAGAATCCTTGATCATTTGCCTGTCTATGATGGTGACGGCGACCGGGGCTTCATTAATGGGTTGGGATAAACGAGAGGCTGACAGCACTACAGGCATGTCATCCAGGAATATCGATTCTTCACCGGCACCCGCCATAGCCGCTTGATGCAGCAGGGAAAGCAGCAGGGCCGCACAAGCTCCACGCCTGGGCAGCAGCTTGGTTAATCGCTTGCGATGGCGTATGCCGGACAAGTCAGGACGTTTTTTTTCTGCTAACAAGATATGCCCCAGAGCCAGAAAATGCATTGATTCAGAGTAACACAGCACGAGTGGGCGAATGTAGCCTAAATGCAAAGACTGTAGCCAGAACTGTCCTTTGCATCTCTTGGATTGTTGTTTTTATGGCGCAGGTTGGAGGGCATGATGCTTTATTTGAAATTTGTACAATAGACAAATTAAAACGCAATTTATTGACGGCATGATGAATTATTACGCAGTTATCCTCAGAAAATTAAAGTTAAATTAATATAAATTGCATATTTGAAAACTTCAATAAGGCAAAGCTTCTGAACAGCTTGGGCAACGGGTAGAATAGCGGTATGACTACAGAATTAATTATCTCCCCTGAAGCGAGCAATGAAGTTGCCGTGAGCAAGCCCTACGAGCCTGCCTTTGTCCACCTGCGCATCCACTCTGAATATTCGATTGTCGATGGCCTGGTGCGTATTGATGATGTCATCAAGGCAGCAGTAAAAGACAAACAGCCAGCAATGGCCATCACTGATCTGGCGAACTTGTTCGCCATGGTGAAATTTTATAAAGCCGCACGCGGCAAGGGCATGAAGCCTATCGCTGGTTGCGATGTCTGGGTCAGCAATGATGTTGACCGTGACAAACCATCCAGATTGCTTTTATTGGTCAAGAATAAGCTCGGTTATTTGCAGCTTTGCGAATTGCTGGCGCAGGCCTGGCTGACTAACCAGCACAAGGGCCGCGCAGAAATCCGCTATGAATGGTTGCAGAGTATTTTCGAAGAAGGCAAGGGTGGCGGTCTCATCGCCATCTCCGGCGCGCATTTTGGTGATGTTGGTGTTGCTATCGATAATGGCAATCTTGAACTAGCAGAACAAAATGCCAGACGCTGGGCCAGTATTTTCCCTGATCATTTTTATATAGAAATACAAAGGGCAGGCCAGGCGAATATGGACAACCATGTGCGTGCTGCCGTGGCTCTGGCTGGTCGACTCAAATTACCGGTAGTGGCAACCCATCCTGTGCAATTCATCAGCAAGGACGATTACACTGCCCATGAAGCGCGGGTCTGTATTGCCGAAGGCGATATGCTGGCCAATGGTCGTCGAGTGCGCAGGTTCAATGAACAGCAATGCTTCAAGACCCAGGCTGAGATGGCAGAGCTGTTTGCTGACCTGCCAGCGGCCTTGCGCAATTCAGTGGAAATAGCCAAGCGCTGTAACCTGATGCTGGAACTGGGCAAGCCCAAGCTGCCAGATTTTCCTACGCCTGAGGGCATGACCATCAATGACTTCCTGGTGCATGAATCCCAGCGTGGCCTTGAGTTCCGTCTCAATCACCTTTTCCCGAATGAAGAAAAGCGTGAGAAAGAGCGCGCCCGTTATGAGGCTCGCCTGAAGTTTGAGACTGACACTATCATTAAGATGGGGTTCCCTGGTTACTTCCTCATCGTTGCTGACTTTATCCAGTGGGCAAAAAATAATGGCGTGCCGGTAGGGCCAGGTCGTGGCTCTGGTGCTGGTTCACTGGTGGCATATTCGCTGCTGATTACCGATCTTGATCCTTTGCAGTACAACCTGCTGTTTGAACGTTTCCTGAATCCTGAGCGGGTATCCATGCCCGACTTTGATATTGACTTTTGCCAGGAAGGCCGCGATCGCGTTATTCAATATGTGAAAGACCGTTACGGTAAAGAAGCGGTGTCGCAGATCGCCACCTTCGGTACCATGGCCGCCAAGGGCGCGATACGCGATGTTGGCCGGGTGCTGGATTTTGGTTATATGTTTTGCGATGGCGTCTCCAAACTGATCCCGTTCAAACCGGGCAAGCAAGTCACGATTGCCGAGGCCATCGTCGAAGAACCCTTGCTGGCCGAACGTCAGGAGAACGAAGAAGAAGTCAAAACCCTGCTCGACCTGGCACAACAGGTAGAAGGCATCACCCGCAATATTGGTATGCATGCCGGTGGTGTATTGATTGCACCTGGCAAGCTGACAGATTTTTGCCCGCTGTATACCCAGGGTGGTGACTCTGGCGTGGTATCTCAATACGATAAAGACGATGTCGAGGCCGTGGGCCTGGTCAAGTTCGACTTTTTGGGTTTGACCACGTTGACCATTCTCGACAGGGCAGTGCGCTATATCAAGATGATGGACCCGGCGATGGCAGATTTTGATCTGGCCAAATTGCCGCTGGATGACAGGCCATCCTATGAATTGCTGACCAAGGCCAAGACCGTGGCCGTGTTCCAGCTGGAAAGCCGCGGCATGCAAGGCATGCTGAAAGATGCGCGTCCCGATCGTTTTGAAGACATTATCGCGCTGGTGGCCTTGTACCGCCCGGGTCCTATGGACCTGATCCCGGACTTCTGCAAACGTAAACACGGTGAACGTTTCGATTATCCTGACCCACGTACCGAAGGCATTTTGTCTGAAACCTACGGCATTATGGTGTATCAGGAACAGGTTATGCAGATGGCCCAGGTGGTCGGTGGTTACTCACTCGGCGGTGCGGATTTGCTGCGTCGTGCCATGGGTAAAAAGAAAGCAGAAGAGATGGCTGAACATCGCCAGATTTTCCGTGACGGTGCTGCCAAGGATGGTTTGCCGCAAGAAAAAGCCGATGAGATTTTCGATTTGATGGAGAAATTCGCGGGTTATGGTTTTAATAAATCCCATGCTGCCGCGTATGCCTTGCTGTCTTATCACACTGCTTATCTGAAGGCACATCATGCCGCTGCTTTCATGGCAGCGAATATGTCGCTGGCCATGGATGACACTGACAAGGTCAAGATCCTGGTCGAAGATGCGATCGATATCTGCAAGCTCAAAATGCTGCCGCCAGATATCAATCAATCTGAATATCGCTTCATGCCTGTTGCCGAAGCTGGTAAGAAATCCAGCCAGATACGCTATGGCATGGGGGCTGTCAAAGGTTCTGGCCAGAATGCGATAGAAAGCATCATCACCGCCAGAAAAGAGGGCGGGGCATTTAAGGATTTATTCGATTTTTGCAAACGTGTAGACAAGCGTCAGGTTAATCGCCGTACTGTGGAGTCGTTGATACGCGCTGGTGCGATGGATTGCCTGGGCAAAGACCGTGGCATCTTGTTGGCCACCGTTGATTTTGCATTGGAAGCAGCGATGCAGGCAGAAGCCGCAGCCAATCAGGTCAGCCTGTTTGGGGACGACGACGATTTGATCTCGCCACCAGATTATCTGGATGTGCCAGTCTGGACCGATAAAAAACGCCTGACTGAAGAAAAACTGGCGCTGGGCTTTTATTTGTCTGGCCATCTGTTTGATTCTTATGCACCAGAAGTACGCCAGTTCATCAAGACTACTCTGGCAAAGCTGGAGCCTTCACGCGACCTGCGCCTGATTTGCGGCATCATCACCGGTGTGCGCACGCAGATGACACAGCGTGGCAAACTGCTCATAGTCAGTCTGGATGATGGCACTGCCGTGGTTGAGGTGACCGTGTATAGCGAGATCATGGAAGAATTCAAATCCCTGTTCAAGGAAGATGAATTCCTGGCGGTGCTGGGCAAGGTATCTGAAGACAGGTTCTCTGGGGGCTTGCGTATCTCGGCTGAAAAAGTCATGGACATAGGCCGCGCCCGCGTGCAGTTTTCGCAAGGTTTGCGTTTGACTTTGACATCCAGCGCAGACACCAAAAAGCTGCAAGAGATGTTGAAGCCACATTTGAATGCCGATGGCTGCCCGGTATTGGTACGTTACCAAAACGCCAATGCCAGCGCAGAACTGTATCTGTCAGATCAGTGGCGGGTGAACCCGGACGATGTCTTGCGGCAGAACCTGGGTGAGTGGCTATCCATGAAAAACGTCAAAATTGAATACGCCTGAGGCCATGAGTGCTGCCAGTGTCATGCCAGCGGGTGGCGGTTCCATGCAGATGGAGCCGCAAACTGGCTGGCGTCAGTCCTTGCCACAGCAGATATTGACTGGTTTGCCGTTGACCTTGTTCTTTCCCGTTGGTGTCATGTATGGCGGCGTGCTGCTGTTTTATATCAGCTTGCTGGTGTCCGGCAGTTACCTGAAAAAGATACACAGGATCAGGCAAAGCCCGATGTTGTTACCCATACTTGGCCTGAGCCTGGTCAGCATAGTCCTGGCAGCATTGCAGGATGTGCCACCAGAAATCAGTAAAGAATTCTGGCCGGGCTTTTTGCATTACCAGACTTATTTATTTCTCCTGCCTTTCCTGACCGTCACTGCGGGCCTGTGGCAAAGGCGGGCCACGTATGTATTTTTTGCTGGTGCGATATTGGCAGCGACGCTGTTCGTGGCAAATTTTTTCCATCTCTTGCCTGTCAATACCTTGTTCCGCAGCTATGTGATTTATGAAGGTAATAAATCCATCTTGCTTGGCATACTGATGGCTATTGCTGCCGCGTGGATGTTGCATGACTTGCGCATGCATCGTGATCATCTGGTCTGGCGCGTGCTGATGATTGTATATGTAGCCGCTGCGCTGGTCTTGCTGGCAAAAACCAGGACTGCCAGCCTGCTGTTTTTCCTGTTATGTGGTGTACTGATCTTGCGTCAGATGGGTTGGTCATGGCGGACGGTGGCCTTGCCGGTGATCCTGCTGGCAGCACTGGGCGGTGCCTGGAAATATGCATTGAGCCTGCCACCACCAACGACTTGTGAAGTGCGCCTCGTGCAAGCAGGTCCATGGGAAATTTTCAAATTGCGCAGCCTTTGCACTGTGCATCAGTTGCACGATTTTTCTCAAGGGCGCAAAGTCAATGACGATGGCATGCGTCTGGAGCTTTACAAGATCACCAGCGAGATCATTGCAGAAGAGCCATTGACAGGCCATGGTATAGCCACCTGGATGTATCTCTACCAGCAAGAAGCCAAAGGTCTGATCAGCGCGACCATGACCACGCCGCACAATGACTATCTTTTGTATTTGACCGAGGTGGGTGTAGTTGGCTTGTTGGCTTTGCTGACGATCTGGGCGACACAATACTGGGTGGCTTACCGAATGACTGCGCATGAAAATCCCAACACCAGGGAAATGGCCATGCCCCTGCTGATGCTGACCATCGCCATGATGCTGGGTGGCATGTTCAATGCGATATTGCGTGACGGTGTGTTTGGCATGGCTTTCATGATTTTGCTGGCGATACCGCTGGCTGGCATGCGTAATAAAAATTAGTCACGCCGCAGACAGATTATTTATGCGCAAGCTTGATTGATTAATTGCTGGATTGATTATGCAGCTTGCGCCAAGACAGGATATGAATTTAACACTATGAGTTTGATCAATAAAGAAACCATCGATGTTTTCCGGCGCTTGTGGCTGGCCATCACGCCATATCGCTCCCGTGTATGGTGGGCACTGCTGACCATGCTGGGTACGGCTTCGACCGAAGTCATGTTCCCCAAGGTGCTGGGTTATATCCTCGACCACGGTTTTAATGGTGATGCCAAGAAGCTGGCCTTATGGATGGTGCCAACGGCCATCATTGCGATTTTTCTGTTTCGCGGTATCTGCACCTTTACCACCAGTTACCTCATGACCTGGGTATCAACCCGGTTGTTGAACCAACTGCGTGCCAAGGTATTTGACCGTATTTTGAATGTGCCCATCAGCTTTTACCAGAGTGAATCCAGCGGTCGTATCATTAACACCATCATGTTTGAGGCACAGCAAATCGTCGAGATGCTCAAGGTCTCGATGACGACACTGTTTCGCGATTCATTGACAGTGATGGTTTTGCTGGCCGCCTTATTGTGGCGCAACTGGCAGTTGACCATCATTGCCCTGGTCATGATGCCGGTCATGGCATTTCTGGTGCGGGGTGTCAGCAAACGCTTGCGCAAGCTCAATCAAAGCCAGCTGGATGTCAGCAATGAACTGACCCAGGTGATAGAAGAAGCCACCCGTGCCAGCCAGGTGATACGTATTTTTGGCGGCCAAAAATATGAGCAGGAAAGATTCGAAGCCAAGAATGAAAAATTGCGCGGCTATGCCATGCGCACCACCATTGCCGTGGCATCGACTACGCCATTGACACAACTGGCGGCTGCAATTGCAGTGGCGGTCGTCATCATGTTTGCCGTGTCGCAGGCAGCACAAGATTCAACCACAGCAGGACGCTTCATAGAATTTGTCAGCCTGATGATGCTGTTACTGACGCCCTTGAAACGCCTGGCAGATTTAAATGGACCCATGCAGCGTGGCATGGCTGCGGCAGAATCCGTGTTTTCCCTGATCGATACATTACCAGAAACCGATAGCGGCAAAGCCTTGGCCACCCGCGCACAAGGCAAGCTGGAATTTGTGCACACCAGTTTCTCTTATCCAGGCCAGGAGCAGGAAGCCTTGAAAGACATCAACATCAGTATAGCGCCGGGCGAAACTATTGCCCTGGTCGGCATGTCTGGCGGTGGCAAGACGTCACTGGTGAATCTGGTACCACGTTTTTATACTCCCGATTCTGGTGATATCCTGCTTGATGGCATTTCCTTGCAAGATATTTCCTTGTCCAGCCTGCGCGAACAAATCGCCATGGTCAGCCAGAATGTGGTGTTGTTTGATGACACCCTGGTGTCAAATATTGCCTACGGTGATTCCAATCCTGATCCAGCACGCGTAGCAGCAGCAGTACAGGCAGCACATCTGACCGATGTGGTGCGTGATTTGCCTGATGGCTTGAATACCATGATAGGCGACAATGGCATGCGCCTGTCCGGTGGGCAAAGGCAACGCCTGGCGATTGCCCGCGCCATCTATAAAAATGCGCCGATATTGATACTCGATGAAGCCACATCTGCGCTCGACAGTGAATCTGAACGTGCTGTGCAAGCTGCACTTGATGAGCTGATGCTGGGCCGCACTACGCTGGTGATTGCCCACCGTTTATCAACCATAGAACGCGCCAGCCGTATTGCCGTGCTGGTCGACGGCAAGATAATCGAGATGGGTACGCATGCAGAATTGCTGGATAATGGCGGCACCTATGCCAATCTGCATCGCCTGCAATTTGCAGCTTGATTGATAAAGGAGAAGCCATGACCACCGCGATTTCCCGTTTCCCTGTTCCTGAAATAAAAGACTTACCTGACGATATACGCGAAAAGGTATTGGCCGTGCAGGAAAAAGCTGGATTTGTGCCAAATGTATTCCTGACGCTGGCGCACAGGCCAGATGAGTTCCGCGCCTTCTTTGCCTATCATGACGCCCTGATGCTGAAGACCACCGGCAACTTGAACAAGGCCGAGCGCGAGATGATAGTCACCGCTACCAGCGCCAAGAACAATTGCCTGTATTGCGTGGTCGCCCATGGTGCGATTCTGCGCATCTATGCCAAAAATACCCTGGTGGCTGACCAGGTGGCCGTCAATCATTTGAAGGCAGATATCACTCCACGTCAAAGTGTCATGCTGGATTTCGCCATCAAGGTCTGCCTGGATTCGCAAAGCGTCAATGATGCTGATTATGCCCTGTTGCACAGCCATGGTTTTGATGATGAAGATATCTGGGACATCGCTGCCATTACTGCATTCTTTGGCTTGTCCAATCGCATGGCGAATGTGATTTCCATGCGCCCGAATGATGAGTTCTTCCTCATGGGGCGCACGCCAAGATGAGTGTAGTCATGCAAAGTCCTGCAAACCGCATCCTCGTCATTGCGCCCAACTGGATAGGCGATGCAGTCATGGCCCAGCCCTTGTTGCAGTTGCTGAAACGTGATCATCCCAAAGCTGCAATTGATGTGCTGGCACCCGCCTGGGTAGCACCGGTTTTGCGCGCCATGGTAGAAGTGGATACGGTACTGGAAACGCCATTCAAGCATGGTTCACTGCAATTGCGTGAACGCTGGCGCTATGCAAAAATCTTGCGCGAGCGAGGTTATGCTGCAGCCTATGTTTTGCCGAATACCCTGAAATTTGCACTGCTGCCCTGGATGGCAGGCATCAAAAAACGTGTGGGCTACAAAGGCGAAAGCCGTTATGGCCTTATCAATGTCATGCACCATGACAGCAAGCCCGTGCCGCGCGCCATGGTGGCATTTTATGCAGCACTGGCAAGCGCACCTGTAACTGATATTACGCAGAAATTCCCCAAACCACGCTTGCAAATTACGCCTGCACAGATAGACGCAGCCTTGCAGGATATGGGTTTGTCGGCACAGCAGCCTTTGATCTGTTTTGCTCCTGGTGCAGAATTTGGCAATGCCAAACGCTGGCCTGTCAGTCATTTTGCAGAACTGGCAAAGACTATTCTGCAAGCGCATCCTGATGCACAAATCGTTTTGTTGGGTTCACCCAAGGATGTCGAAGTTTGCCAGCAGATTGAGGCAGTTTGCCCTGCGATTCACCAATTTGCTGGCAAGACCAAACTGGATCAGGCGCTGGCATTGATAGCGGCAAGCAATGCCATGGTGTCGAATGACTCTGGTTTGTTGCACATTGCCTCGGCACTGAACCGGCCCGTGATTGCCATCTATGGACCGACTGACCCTGATCATGCCCCACCATTTTCCGACATCGCGCATTCCTTGTCGTTGCGTCTGGCATGCGCGCCATGCAAGCAAAGGGAATGCCCTCTGGGTCATCATGACTGCATGAACAAACTTGACAGCCCGATGGTGTGGCAGCCCTTGCAGCCCATACTTGCCGCTTCAGCAGCCTGATTATTTCCTGGACACATTTACTGCAGGCAATGAGCCATCTTGCTGCCCCTTCCTGATGGCTTTGTTGATACGCTCGATGAGGCCCTTATCCTCCGATGCCAGGATCGCAAAGTGGATGTAATCCACGAACAGATAATGGTCCAGCACCTTGAATGTCACACCAGGCGGCATGGGGGTATCTGGCGCAATGTCAGACATGCTCTTGTTCAGCATCGCCTCGACTTTGCGCGGGTCTGGATCATGATGGCTGAACAGCATGACATCCGTGCGTTTGCTAAGTAATTTCTTCAGGCGTGAGGGCAGGGAATACACATCATCTTCTATTAGCAACAAGCCCGCTTTGGCCTTGTCAAATTCATCGCCATAGGTAGAACCGCGCACCATGCTGACAGTCTTGCCCTGCAAATCAGCAATGCGGGAGAATGAGAAAGCCTGGTCATTCCTGACCACCAGCCAGATAAAAGTACCAAAGGCCGGTAGGGAAAAATGCAGGGTTTGCGCACGTTCTTTGGTCTTGGACAAGCCAAAAGCCAGACCTTCACCTTCATTCAGGTTTTGTAGCAGGCGTGTCCATGGATAGCGCCGGTACTCAAACTGGACTTGCAATTCTTTTTCAACATAGGCCACGCACTGCTGAAAGACCGGGTTAAAGGGAACTTGTGGTGTATTGGTGGTATTGGAGTCGACGATCAAAAAGACTTGCTTGCGCAATTCTGTTGCCCAGACTGAGGCTGAGCTGGAAAACAGCAAGGGAAGAGTACTCAGGAAATACCTTCGATGCCGGCTCAACTTTCTCAGCTTTGTTAGCTTTTTTAATATCATCGCTATGATCTTCCCCACAGATTGGCTGCCTGTTTCGCTGTTTCCTTGCATCAGAAAATATTCTACCCCTTAAAATTTGCTGGCATATTTCAAACGATGCGAATTAAGTTTATTTTGCAAATATGTAGCTGCCTGGAGCAACACCCAGCCCCTTATCGGCAACGACTCTGGCCTTGATGCGGGTAGTGCTTGAATGACTTGCCAGCCAGGCTTGCCAATGTGTCCACCATGAGCCTGTTTCAATTGTTGCAGCAGCTAACCAGTCATTCGCTTGCTGGAATGAGGCCGCACGCTGGTCTGCAGGCAAGTGTTGATATGTGCGATGGGCATGACCGGGTTCAGAAACGATACCTGCATTATGGCCGCCAGAGGCCAATACAAAATCAATAGGTGCATCTGTCAGTACATGGATTTTATAGACAGAGCGCCAGGGTGATACATGGTCACGCGCAGTGCCAATCACATACATGGGGACATGTATGTCATTCAGTGCCACGGCATGTCCATGTACTTCATAGCGGCCTTCTGCCAGGTCATTGTGCAGGAACAGGTGCTTCAGATATTCGCTATGCATGCGGTAAGGCATGCGCGTGGTATCGGCATTCCATGACATCAAATCATTCGGCGAATTGCGTGTACCCAGTTGGTATTCACGCATGATCTTTGACCAGATCAGGTCGCGTGAGTTAAGCAATTGAAATGAACCCGTCATTTGCTCGCCAGTGAGATAGCCTTGTTCCCACATTTGCGCATCCAGCATGGCTATCTGGCTTTCATCAATGAACAGGCCAAGTTCGCCAGGTTCAGTAAAATCAGTTTGTGATGCCAGCAAAGTCACCGTCTGCACTTCTGGCAAATGGTGGGTATATTCTTTGGCATGTTCACTGGCCAGGGCCGCTGCAGCAATGGCCAGTAAAGTGCCGCCCAGACAGTAGCCAACTGTATGCACAACTTTGTGCTGGCTTGATTTACCAACCTCTTCAAGGGCTGCAAACAGGCCACTGTCGAGATAATCCTGCATGCCAAGATGACGGTCCTCCTTGCCTGGATTTTTCCAGGAAATCATGAAAACCGTATGTCCCTGGCTAACCAGAAAATGCACCAGCGAATTATGCGGCGACAAGTCGAGAATATAATATTTCATGATCCACGAAGGCACGATCATGACTGGCTCTGCGTATACCTCGGCAGTTTGCGGCGCATATTGTATGAGTTCTATCAGGTGGTTGCGAAACACGACCTTACCCTCAGTCACGGCGACATCCCGGCCTGGCTGGTAAGATAGTTGTTCAGTCTTGCGTTCACCCGCATCCACACCAGGAATATTAAATTCCAGGCCACGATCCTGCATCCAGTGAGCTGCACCTGTAATGAGGTTCTTGCCGCCAGTTTCCTGAGTGCTGGCAATGACTTCGGGATTGAGCATGGGGAAGTTGGATGGTGAAACTACATCCAGCATTTGCCTGGACATGAAGTTGACGACATTCTCATGATGGGCACTGACACCACGCACGCCTGTGGTCGCCACTTGCAGCAATTCTTGTCCCTGCAAGAAGGACTGGCTCATGACATTGAAAGGCCAGTTAGCCCAGCCAGCATAGGAAAAGCGGCTATCTGCCGCCGGTGCACTTGACGCATTCTTTTCTTCTGCAGGACTATTCGTTAAAGATGACATTAATTGTGGCCAGCTAGCCATCTGCTTTTGCAGCAAGTTAGTCAGTTCTATCTGCTTGCCGGGTGACATTGCGATATGCATGCCCCAATCCATCCAGGCCAGCGCCATGCTTGCAGGCGAGAGGCCGCCAGTCAGTTTGGCGATGTTGTTTTGCAAGAGCATATCCAGAGGATGTACTTCTGCTTTGCCGTCACTGAGATAGCATAGCTGCTCACTTTTTGCTTCAGCTTGTTGATAGGGTAGGGCAGGGCTGTAATCAGCTTTCATCGGCACATCCTTATATTAGGTCTGTAGGTCTGCACATTCTGGCAAACATGTCACTCAATTGAATTGATGCGTATCAATTGCATTGTGCAAATGCAGCAATACATTCAGAGTACACTTCTTCACGATTAACAATCATCTTGTCTGGCCTTGTCTTGCCTTGTGTTGGTAGGGGACGCGAGCAAAGTTTGATCTGCATCAATCTATTGATGGACAACGCGACAGTTCCTGGCATGCGCAAGCAAGATGACGCTCGCAGGTTTCTTACATCACCCGGATCGGTAAAACAAATGACTGAAGCAAGTTCTTCTTTTTCATTGCAAGGCAAGCGTGGCATCATCATCGGCCTCGCTAATGAACACAGCATCGCCTATGGCTGTGCTGCCATACTGCGGCAACTGGGCGCAAAAATGCTGCTGTCCTGTGTGAATGACAAAGCCCGACAATTCGTGGCACCATTGGCCGACGCGCTTGAATCAAGCTTGGTGGTGTGCGATGTCGAGCAGGATGGTTCACTGGAAGCGCTGGTTGATGCCGCAGCCAAAGAATTGGGTGAGTTCGACTTTGTCATCCATTCCATCGCCTGGGCACCGCTGGATGATTTGCAGGGTCGCGTCATCGACAGTTCAAGTGACGGTTTCTTGCGTGCCATGAATGTGTCTTGCCATTCATTTGTACGCCTGGCCAAATTATGCGAACCACATTTGAGCAAGAGTGCCAGTATCATGACCATGACCTATCTGGGGGCAGACGAAGCAGTTGCTCATTATGGCATCATGGGTCCAGTCAAGGCTGCGCTGGAGTCAACAGTGCGTTACCTGGCGACTGAGCTGGGTGAAAATGGCACGCGAGTACACGCAATTTCCCCTGGTCCTGTGCCTACCCGCGCCGCATCGGGTTTGCAGGATTTTGATGCACTGATGCAAAAAGCCATAGCCCGCTCGCCTTTGGGCAGGCTGGTGACTCTGGATGAAATCGGCAGGCTGGCCGCCTTTCTGGTCAGCGATGCATCTTCAGGCATGACAGGCCAAACCCTGTATGTCGATGGTGGTTATCACATCGTGAATTGATGGAAGTCCAATATCCTATGAATACCATAAACACTGATTTGAACGAGCCAGACATCATTTCCAACGTGGTGTACGAAGATTTGCAAATAGGACAGACTGCCAGCCAGGTACGCACATTGACCAATGCCGATATTCAGGCTTTTGCGACAGTCTCTGGTGACGTCAATCCCGCCCATCTGGATGCAGAGTATGCAGCACATACCTTGTTCCATGGAGTGATCGCTCATGGCATGTGGGGCGGGGCGCTGATTTCCACCATCCTTGGCACGCGTCTGCCAGGGCCAGGTACTATTTACCTGGAACAAAACCTGCACTTTGCCAAGCCAGTACGCATAGGCGACACCCTGACCGTGTCTGCGACCGTCGTGGCAAAGGACGATGAAAAAAAGCGTGTGACCCTGGACTGCGAAATCATCAACCAGAAAGGTGACAGGGTCGTCTATGGTAATGCCCTGGTCATCGCCCCGACAGAAAAAGTCAGCCGCCCGCGCACCCATCTGCCCACCATGACCATGTTTGACCTGGGTGAACGCCAGCGCCATTTGCTAGACAGTGTCAAGGATTTACCAGCGATACGCTGCGCGGTTGTCCATCCCTGCGATGCAGATTCTTTGCAAGGTGCTGTGGATGCTGCCAGGCAGGGGTTGATTATTCCGGTGCTGGTCGCACCGCTGGAAAAATTGCTTGCCGTTGCTGCTGCAGCGAATATCGATATCTCCGGATTTGAAAAAGTCGATGCTCCACATAGCCATGCCGCTGCCGACATAGCCGTCGACATGGCTGCCAAAGGCCAGGTAGAAGCCTTGATGAAAGGCAGCCTGCATACTGATGAACTCATGCATGCCGTGCTTGAATGCACTGCCTTGCGCACTGGTAGACGGCTGTCACATGTCTATCATCTGGATGTGCCCATGTATCACAAGCTTTTGCTGCTAACTGATGCCGCCCTGAATATCTATCCCACCCTGCCAGAAAAGGCCGACATACTGCAAAACGCCATCAATCTGGCCCATGCACTGAACATCCCCCTACCCAAGGTCGCGCTGTTATCGGCAGTAGAAACGGTTAACCCAAAAATCATGTCCACCATTGATGCCGCCGCCTTATGCAAAATGGCAGAACGCAAACAAATCACTGGTGCAATTGTTGATGGCCCGCTGGCATTTGACAACGCCATATCTGCCCGTGCAGCGCAGATCAAGGGCATAGTTTCTGCCGTCTCTGGAGATGTTGATATCCTCATGGTGCCGGATCTGGAATCGGGCAATATGCTGGGCAAGCAATTTGAATATCTGGCTGGTGCAGCAACTTGTGGTGTCGTCCTGGGTGCCAAAGTGCCTATTGCATTGACCAGCCGTGCTGACGGGTCATCTTCCAGGGTTGCTTCAGCCGCACTGGTTAAATTGCTGGCCCATGAATACCGGAAGAATGCACCATGAAAAGCCCGGTCATCCTCTCTGTCAATTCAGGTTCATCCAGCATCAAGTTTGCGCTGTACCCGTATACTGATGCAGGAGTCACACGCAGCAATCTGACTGGCGTGATTGAGGGTCTGCAACCCGGAGGCAGGCCCGTCATACAATTTCGCTCCGGTACTGAAGTGCAGCAATTGACGCTGGACGAAGCAGCAATCAAGGCGGCAGATGGCGACCAGTTTGCTGCTGCATTAGTAGCCCTGCATGGATTGTTGCTGAGTCATAGTGCGGACATGCAAATAACCGCCGTTGCCCACCGCATAGTCCACGGTGGCGAGCGCTTTTCATCTTCCATTCTTATTGATGATGAAGCCCTTGCTTACCTGCATACCCTCGATACGCTGGCACCCCTGCATCAGCCGCATAACCTTGACGGAGTAGTCGCCTTCCGCCGCGCCTATCCCGGCATACCGCAAATAGGCTGTTTTGATACCGGCTTCCATGTTGATATGCCCGCATGTGAAACCACACTGGCCTTGCCACAATCTTTGCGTGCAACAGGCATACGCCGTTACGGTTTTCACGGTCTTTCTTACCGCTATGTTGCCAGCCATCTGGCCCAGCAATCGGCACGCGCATTTGATCCTGCTGCCGGGCGCGTCATCATGCTGCACCTCGGTAATGGTGCCAGCGCTTGCGCCATGAAAAACGGCAAAAGCATCGCCACCTCCATGGGTTTTTCTGCACTCGACGGCCTGATGATGGGCACCCGCTGCGGCTCACTCGACCCCGGTGTCTTGCTACACCTGATGCAGCAGGGCTGGGACGCAAAGCGCATAGAAACAACTCTGTATAAAGAATCCGGCCTGCTCGGCGTATCAGGCATCTCCGCCGACATGCGCACCCTGCGCGCCAGCAATGACCCGCAAGCCAGCTTCGCGATTGATTTATTCACCTACCGCGTCATACGTGAATGCGGCGCATTAAGCGCCTGTTTGAATGGCCTGGATGTGCTGGTATTTACCGGTGGTATAGGTGAGCACGATGCTGCATTAAGACAGCAAGTGGCAGAAGGTCTGGCCTATCTTGGTGTGCAAGTCGATACAAACAGAAATAGCACAGCACGTGGGGACCACATCATGGCAATCCATACCCCGAACAGCAGCATAGAAGTCTGGGTGGTGCCTACTGATGAGGGACGTATCGCTGCAATGGATGCGCAGCAGCTACTCCACCCCAAGCAATGAGGTGAATTTTCCAAGTGACTCTAAGTGATTAAATAGCAGCCTTGGAACCGGAACAAAGTTTGCCGTGATATCAGAAACCTTAGCTCACTCTAGTGTCGCTGGTTGCGCCGATCTCTTCTTGATCACTTCAATTTTGGTTTTCAAGGTTTGTAATTCCTTTAGCGATTCAAGCGCTTTGGGAGACAGGTTTTCTGTCTCTTTCACGATGTCCAATAGCACATCTGTGATCTGACCAAGTTGAGTACCATACGACGCTAGCTGAAATACCTGCGCCTCTATTCCCGCATCCCCAGAAACAGGCGGGATCATATTGTAGAACCAGGTCGTATTCGGCTCTATGCTTTGCGCAACGCTGCCACTCCAGGGGAAGTGAACCTGTGGTGACCACACCCATAACCATGGATACATGATAGCTCCTTGTTTGATGAAAATTTCAATAAACAATCACAGGCTGCTTGAAACAAGAATGATTTTGATCAGATCGAACTATCTTTTTGAATTTAGTCCCTTAATCACCAGAGTGAGCATGATAAGAGTAGCTTCCTTTTGATAGCCACTTTCAGTCAGGCGCAATTTAAAGCTTCTGGCAAATTGTGCTTTTTTATAGATATTCATGTCTTGCTTAAGACTGAATTGATAAATTTTCATTGTAATTAACTGCAAAGCTTCTTGTTTTTGCAATAAAAATCTATCGTTACTCATTACTATTTCTTGCGGCATGCCTTTGGCGATAAATTCCGCTAATTCTGTTCCAAAATCTATCGCAGCTTTTGCATTAAACCAGTTAATCATCAGACACTTTCAAAGAAATTTACATAAAAAAGGCTGTATGAGCAGCACTTTGCAAATAACAATTATTGTTTGATGACCATGCCCTGGCCAGTGGGGAGCTCTAGAACCTGATAACCCCGCTTTTCGAACCATGGGTCTTCGGCCAGTTTCTGTTCCCTATAAAATGCCCAGCCATAGTCGTCCAAAATCAGTACGGCACCAGGAACCATTCTCTCGAACAGTACATCAAGGGCGCCTATTTCTGCTTGTGCATTGTTAATATCCAGGTGCATGAACGCAATTTTCTCTGGCGCGGCAATTGTCAGGCTGTCTGGAATATTTCCCTGGGTGATACAGACATTGGGAAAGTCGGAAAATTTTTCCTGGACTTGCCGATATAAACTCTTGCTATGATCAGGCATGGCGTGATGTGGCATTTTATCGTCATGCTCAAACAAGTCATATAAAAAATATTTCCTGTCGGAATTCTTCATATCTATGTAGTCACAAATGATCCTTGCCGTTGTTCCCTTATAGCAGGCAATTTCGACAAAATCTCCGTCCAGTCTTGCGCCATTCTTTGCTGCCCAGCATACGGTTGCGTAACGCCATATCAGTGATTGCTCCACCAGATCACTTGTATGCGCATAGAATGCTGCCATGAACTTTTCGTCTTCAAGAAAACTGAGGTTGCGGTTGAATGTAAATATTTGATCACCAGCAAATATACCGACTTTGTGCCCAATTTGATCCACCGCTTCCTGGATGTGTTTCATAAATAAGCTATGATCCTTGAGACCATAAAACTGGCTTGTCGTAAAATTTTGCATAAAATTATTTCCTGGTCAGTAAATTGATATTATTTATTTTTTCGAAATGATAGTTAAGTGAAAACATCAACATCCTTTGCATGATTGAGTAAATTGCAAAGGGTGAGTCACTTGATACGGCCTGGTGTTTGCATGAGCAGAGTGGCATGATTATTGATTATATATGTAAATAGAGCAACTTAGAACCATATAAAAATCGGCCGAATATGGCATTGCTTAAATATTTGATCACAGAACAATTAAATACAATACTCAGCATCTGCAGCAAACTCATACATCCTGAATGAAAGCTACGATTGCAAAAAAAATTGTCGCCAGCTTGATAGTTATTTGAGTATTTCTTGTGAAATCCTGATGAAAAGTGATGGACGTCCAAATATCTTGATTTCGGATGCACTCTCAGGTCTTCACGAGAATCACATGCTGCGCGATGATTTATGCAACTTATGAAGTGCAAAAAGTTCATGAGTCGCACAAGTTGAGGTTTGTCCTTTTGTTTTTTATATACTCGTCGTCCATTGCTTATTGAAGTTTAGTCTGTCAATGGTTGTTTAGCCCAAGCTGGTGCTTCGCACCGGATGGGTTTATCGCCATTGAAATCGGCTAACACCTGCACAGTCTGTTCATCTCGTTGCCAGTGCAATTTTCCATTCGCTGCAAAGATCAGGCGATTGTTTTGGTCTCGACCTGACCATTCTGCACCTGCCACTTCATTGCTGGACGACTTTCGTTTTCCACCGCTGTTGAAAACCTCCAGTCCGTGCGGAATATGGTCAGGGTGAGCTTGGCCCAAAGAACACGAAGATAGAGAGACTATGCGGTTCGCTATAAAATAGCCTCCGCCACCCCAAGTACCACCCTCGGGCCATAGCCCTAGCGCGTGCAACCAGGGCAGGCGACTGACAGCTGTCCAGGATGATTTATAGTTCGTGCGCCAGGGTCGCGCCTGAAGCACGAAATAGAGTAACAGTTCCCCATTTGGCGACAGGTCGCAACGTTGAGGGTATAAGCGGCCACGCATCCATGCACCCGATTCAAAGATATCATTGCGAGTATCCCAGCGAATGACGTGAAACCAGTTGGATGGTCCCCGTGCGAAGATTGCTGCTACATGTGCTTCCTTGGCAAAAATGACGAATAGTCTTGGACTGGGAGCTGGTGTACTCATGGATCAGATGGATATATTGCTTGGCTTGAACAAGCGAAGTTTCGCGCATTGCTCATGAATCCCTTCATACTTAGACACGGGTCAGTCTGGCATGAAGAGATTTACTGGTCTTATTTTGAGGATACTCTGTCGCGCATCACATCAAAATAATATCGTACTGCTCCTGATGAAACACACTCTCCACTTGCAGCGAAATCGGTTTGCCGATGAAGTCGCCGAGCATGGCCAAGTGTTGCGATTCTTCTTCGAGGAACATGTCGACCACGACTTGTGAAGCCATGATGCGGAATTCTCTGGGGTTGAATTGTTTGGCTTCGCGCAGCAGCTCTCGCAGGATTTCGTAACAGATGGTGCGGGCGGTTTTGACCTGGCCTTTGCCGCTGCAGGCAGGGCAGGGTTCGCACAGTACATGGGCCAGTGATTCGCGCGTGCGCTTGCGGGTGACTTCTACCAGGCCGAGGGCAGAGAAATTGGATACGGACAGCTTGGTACGGTCGCGTGATAGAGCCTTGTTGAGTTCAGACAGTACTGCAGTTTTGTGTTCTTCATTCTCCATATCGATGATGTCGAGAATGATGATGCCACCGAGGTTACGCAGTCGCAGCTGGCGGGCGATGGCGTGGGCGGCTTCCAGATTGGTCTTGAAGATGGTGTCGTCGAAGTTGCGGCCAGCAACAAAGCTGCCGGTGTTGACGTCGATGGTGGTCATGGCCTCGGTCTGGTCGACGATGAGGTAACCCCCAGATTTCAGATCGACGCGGCGGCCCAGGGCGCGTTCAATTTCTTCTTCCACACCATGCAAGTCAAACAGCGGACGCTCACCTATATAGTGTTGCAGCTTGCCGAGTACAGATGGCATATAGTGCGTGGCGAACTCTTGCAGCATGATGTAGTTTTCACGCGAGTCAACTTGTATGCTGTCGGTTTCTTCATTGACGAAATCGCGCAAGACGCGTTGTGCCAGATTCAGATCTTGGTACAGCAGAGTAGTCGGTGGCTGGGTCTTGGCTAACTGCAGTATGGTGGACCAGGTGCGGCGCAGGTAATCGACGTCGGCTTTCAAGTCTTCATCGGAGGCGTCTTCTGCCATGGTGCGAACGATGAAACCGCCTTTTTCTTCTGGCTGCTGCAGGTTTTGTACCTTGGTGCGCAGGGCTTCGCGTTCTGCTTCGTTTTCTATTTTTTGTGAGATGCCGATATGTGAATCTTGCGGCAGGTATACCAGCATGCGGCCAGCGATGGAAATCTGGGTGGACAGGCGCGCGCCCTTGGTACCTATCGGGTCTTTGACGACTTGGACAGTCACTGACTGACCATCGAACAGCAATTTTTCTATCGGTGTCAGCGGCGCATTGGTATTGCCATTGGCATCTTGCGAACGGGCATCCCAGATGTCAGCCACATGCAAAAAGGCGGCGCGCTCCAGACCTATGTCGATAAAGGCAGACTGCATGCCAGGTAAGACGCGCACGACTTTGCCAAGGTAGATATTACCTACCAGGCCGCGAGACAATGTACGTTCTATGTGGAGTTCTTGTACGGCACCCTGGAACATCAGGGCGACGCGTGTTTCTTGAGGTGTGATATTGATGAGGAGGTTTTCGCTCATAAGCTTCTCTAATACTTCAATTTAGGGAATAAAGATACCTGCCTGACGCAGCAACTCGCAGGTTTCAAATAAGGGTAATCCCATGATGCCAGAATAACTGCCTTTGATGTGCGAAATAAAACGGGCGGCCGCACCCTGTATGCCATAGCCACCGGCTTTGTCATAGGGTTCATTGCTTTGGCAGTACGCCAGTATCTGCTGTTCATCCAGATTCGCAAAACTGACTTCTGAACATTGCGTGACTGCTGCGCGGCCCAGTGCAGAATGCACGGCAATGCTGGTCAGCACTTGATGGGTCTGGCCTGCCAGCATGCTCAGCATTTGTATGGCTTCTTGCCGGTCGGCGGGCTTGCCCAATATTTGCTTGCCGAGCACCACGGTGGTATCGGCTGCGAGTACCGGGCGTGGCAGCAATTTGCGTAGGTGCATGATTTCCCATGCCTTGTCTGCTTTTTCTTGCGTTACACGGCTGACATAGGCTTCTGGTGCTTCGCCGGGCAAGACTATCTCAGTGACATCCGGCCCGCGTGGTGCGGCATCGCGCAGCAGCAGCAAGTCAAATTCTATGCCAGCCTGGTGCAGCAATTCGCGGCGTCTTGGGCTTTTTGATGCCAGGTAGATTTTATTTTCTTTTAGCATGGCGGTTTCCTAGTGATGACTTATACCCGGTGATAAGGGTGGTTCTGGGTAATTGACCAGGCACGGTACAACTGTTCAGCCAGCAGCACTCGTACCATGCCGTGTGGCAGGGTCAGGCTGGAGATGCGTATCAGCGTATCGGCTTTTGCCTTGAATTCTGCATCAAGACCATCGGCACCGCCGATGATGAAAACCACATCGCGACCATCCTGCTGCCACTGCGTGAGGTTTTGTGACAAGGCGACGCTGGTCCAGTCTTTGCCGCGTTCATCCAGGGCGACAATGCGGGCATTCTTGGGTATCACGGCCTCTATCCTGGTACGCTCAAGAGCCATGACGGTTTCAGCAGTTTTGCTGCCCGAGCGTTCTACCGGTTTGATTTCCTTGAGGATCACGCGGCATTCTGGCGGCATGCGTTTGGCATACTCCTGAAAGCCTGTTTCTATCCAGGAGGGCATTTTGTGGCCGACGGCGGCGATGATCAATTGCATGTTTTATTCTGCTTGCTGCAAATAGGGTCTTGAAACTGCGTATTGCTTAAACAAATGGCTGCACCAGGCAGCCATTTGGATTCAAAACGAAACAGAGAATTATTCCTCTGTTGCTTTCTTGCGTGCAGGAGCGCGTTTTGCTGGCGCTGCTGCAGCGTTGGCAGTACGTTTTTCTGCCGCTTGCTTGGCGGAAGCAACTGCAGTTTTTGTTGCTGCCACTTTGACGCGACCACCAGTTGGTATCTTGGCTGGTTTGGCTGGTTTAGCAGTCGTACCATCAGCAGCTTTGCGGGCAACTGGTTTGCGTGCGGGCTTGCCTTCAGCATCACCAGTGG
>JAZJXP010000003.1:0-72240 GCA_040390835.1 Pseudomonadota bacterium | reverse complement strand
CCGGTAGTTTTGGTGACGCGTGGTTTGCGCGCTGGTTTCTTTTCATCTTCCAGCGTGGTCTGGATAGCCATCATGTCATGCGTCACTTCCAGCGGAGCAGCTTTGCCAGCCACTTTGCGGACGCGTTTAGGCTTGTCGCTTTCTTCTTCAGCCTCGACCTTTTTAGCAGAAGTACGCTTGGCTGCGCCAAATTTGACAGGCTTGTCGCCCCACAGCTCTTCCAGGCGGTAGTAAGCGCGGATGGCTGGTTGCATGATGTGGACGACGATATCGCCCAGATCGACCAGTACCCATTCGCCAGTCGCTTCACCTTCCATGCTGATGATAGTGCCGCCGTTTTCCTTGACTTTGTCGCGTACCGACGCGGCCAAAGCCTTGGTTTGACGGTTGGATGTGCCAGAGGCGATACAAACGCGGTCAAACAGGCTGGTCAGGTGACTTGTTTCAAATAATTGTATGTCTTGTGCCTTGACGTCTTCCAGAGCGTCAATGACCAAAGTTTGCAGTTTTTTAATATCCATATTTTATTGGTAGATAGTTTGTTGTTGTAGGTAGTCTAGCACCTTGTGCGGGACTAGCAATCTTGTTGTCGGGTTATGCTGTTTTAATTCAGTACGTAGTTGGGTCGCAGATACATCCTGCGCCAGATTTCTCTCCAGATAAGTGCCACCGGCTGGCCGTGTGCGCATTTCCAGCGCACTGATGGCATTTTTCTTCCAGATGTCAGCAATGTCGGGGCTGCTGATATCGAGGCTGAAACCCGGGCGCGAGGCAGCGCATAAATGCGCAACCTCAAGCAAGGCTTGCCAATTGCGCCAGGTGTGCAAATTTTGCAACTGATCTGCACCCATGGCAAATACCAGAGATGCCTCATCGCCAACTTCTCTGCGTAGCTGGTGCAAGGTATCGATGGTGTAATTACTTTTACCCTGTTCTGCACGGACGATTTCTTGCTCATCTATCCTGACAGGGCAAAGTTGCCAGTCTTCAAAGGCCAGCTTCAGCATGGCCAGTCTTTGTGTTGCTGTGGCTTGCAACTCATTCTTTTGCCATTGCTGGCCTACGGGAATGATGCGCAATTCATCCGGTTGCAATACCGTCGCCAGGCTATGGGCAAGAGCAATATGCCCCAGATGAACAGGGTCAAAGCTGCCACCCAGCACCAGGATACAAGGTTTTGCTGCAGTTTCTATACCCATTCCCGGTGTACCAGAAAGTCTGTTGCCAGTGCTGCCTCCGGGCTGCCAGCTTCCGGTTTCCAGTCATAGCGCCATTTGACGATGGGGGGCATGGACATCAGTATGGATTCTGTCCTGCCACCGGATTGCAGACCAAAATGCGTGCCACGGTCAAATACAAGATTGAATTCTACATAGCGGCCACGGCGATAAGCCTGGAAATCACGCTCACGTTCACCATACTCCTGGTCTTTGCGACGCTCCAGGACAGGTCGATAAGCCGGAATAAAGGCATCACCCACGCTGCGCATCATGGCAAAACTACTGGCAAAATCCTGCTCATTGAAATCATCAAAGAAGATGCCGCCTACACCACGGGCTTCTTTACGGTGTTTCAGGTAAAAATACTCGTCGCACCATTTCTTGAAGCGGGCATGCAAGTCTGTGCCAAAAGGCTGGACTGCCATTTTACAGGTTTGGTGAAAATGCACTGCATCTTCAGTGAAACCATAATAAGGTGTCAAGTCCATGCCTCCACCAAACCACCAGACATCTTCCTGCCCTTCGGCACGGGTGGTGAAGAAGCGTACATTCATGTGCACAGTGGGCGCATACGGGTTGCGTGGATGCAGGACCAGCGAGACACCCATGGCTTCCCACTGGCGACCAGCCAGCTCAGGACGGCTGGCAGCGGCAGATGGTGGCAGGTTTTTACCCATGACATGCGAGAAATTCACTCCACCACGTTCAAATACCTTGCCTTCTTCTATCACACGCGAGATACCTCCACCGCCTTCCGGGCGTTCCCAGCTATCCGTAATAAAAGTATGGCCATCAACTTCTTCCAGCGCCGCGACTATACCAGCCTGCAAGCTCAAGAAGTAATTTTTAACCGCGAATGTATCTGTCATTCTGCTATCTACTCTAAAAAACGCAAGGGGCTGGACTAGTCTTTGGACTATTCTCAACCCGCTTTAAAAGATCGGTTGCGTATATCGAAATGTACGCATGATCAAGACTTAATGTTTGCGGTTCAGCGCACGCCAGCCTATGTCACGGCGATATTGCATGCCGTCAAAATGGATTTTTTCCACCACGTCATAAGCATGTTTTTGCGCCAGCTTGACCGTATCGCCCAGGCCAACCACGCATAACACACGGCCACCGGTCACGTTCAAGGTCTTTTCATTCAATGATGTGCCTGCATGGAAGGTTACGGTGTCCGCTGTTTCTGAAGGAATACCGGTGATCTTGTCACCTTTGCGCGGTGTATCAGGGTAACCCGCGGCTGCCATGACGATGCCCATGGCGGTACGCCTGTCCCATTCCAGTTCCACAGTATCGAGCGTGCCATTGACTGCATGTTCGACAACGTGCAGCAAATCTGTCTTCAAACGCGCCATGATGGGCTGGGTTTCAGGGTCGCCCATGCGGCAGTTGAATTCCAGTGTTTTTGGGTTGCCCTGGTCATCGATCATCAGGCCCGCATACAAAAAGCCGGTAAACACGATGCCATCCTTGGCCATGCCTTGCACCGTAGGCACGATGATTTCGCGCATTACACGCGCATGCAATTGTGGCGTAACGATAGGAGCAGGGGAGTAGGCACCCATGCCGCCGGTATTCGGGCCTTCGTCATTATCGAGCAAGCGCTTGTGATCCTGGCTGGTTGCCAGTGGCAAAATATTCTTGCCATCGACCATGACGATGAAACTGGCTTCTTCACCAGCCAGAAACTCTTCGATGACGACGCGTGCACCAGCATCACCCAGCTTATTGTCAGACAACATCATGTCGACCGCTGCATGGGCTTCTTCAGCCGTCATGGCAACGACTACACCTTTACCAGCCGCCAGGCCATCAGCCTTGATGACGATAGGTGCGCCCTTGGCATTGATGTACTCATGTGCAGGTGCCAGCTCAGAGAAAGTCTGATATTCAGCCGTAGGAATAGCATGTCTGTGCATGAAAGCCTTGGCAAAATCCTTGGAGCTTTCCAGCTGTGCAGCTTCTTTGGTTGGGCCAAAAATTTTCAAACCACGGTCGCGGAAGAGATTGACGATGCCAGCAGCCAGCGGCACTTCAGGGCCGACCACGGTAATGCCTATGTTTTCTTGCTCGGCAAAGTCTGCCAGTGCTGCCGGATCTGTAATGTTGATGTTTTTCAGACGGCTATCAGCAGCCGTACCACCATTGCCGGGGGCGACAAAAATGGTTTGTACACGTTCAGATTGCGCCAGTTTCCAGGCGAGGGCATGTTCACGGCCCCCAGAGCCGACTACGAGTAATTTCATCTTAATCTTCTATGATGGCGTTGGTGAATACTTCTTGTACATCGTCGAGGTTTTCCAGTGCATCCAGCAATTTTTGCATCTTGATGCCTTCGTCACCTGCAAATACGGTCTCAGTATTTGGTTTCATGACGACTTCAGCGACTTCTGCCTTGAAACCGGCTTTTTCCAGGCTTGCGCGTAGATCAGACAGGCTGAATGGCGCGCACAGCACTTCTATGCCGCCTTCATCATCTGTGACAACATCGTCTGCACCAGCTTCCAAAGCAGCTTCCATCAGGGCATCTTCATTCGTGCCTGGGGCAAAAAACATCTGGCCGCAATGCTGGAATAAAAAGGCTACCGAGCCTTCAGTACCCATATTGCCACCGAATTTACTGAATGCATGGCGCACTTCTGCCACGGTGCGTACGCGGTTGTCGGTCATGCAGTCAACCACAATGGCGGCACCGCCTATGCCATAACCTTCATAACGCACTTCTTCGTAATCTGCGCCTTCGAGCGTGCCAGCGCCGCGTTGTATCGCGCGCGTGACGTTTTCTTTTGGCATATTGGCGTCAGCCGCCTTGTCTACTGCCAGACGCAGACGCGGGTTGGAATCAACATCCTCACCCCCCATGCGTGCTGCAACCGTGATCTCCTTGATCAGACGCGTCCATATCTTGCCGCGTTTGGCATCGGTTGCTGCTTTTTTATGCTTGATATTGGCCCATTTACTATGTCCTGCCATGATCGCTCTTTCCTGAATTGACAATAGCTCACCCTGAGGGCGGCAATTTTGCCTGGCTTGGTTTTATAATGAAGACCAGTATTTTACCATAGTGGCACCGACCGACTTCCCCAAATCACCCTCCAAAACTATGTCAAAACCTTTGTTGATCGCTAAAAACACCGAATTCGACTTGAATTTATTGTCTGACTGGGCCAATCGCCATGGTTGTATCACTGGTGCTACAGGTACCGGCAAGACCGTTACTCTGCAAACCCTGGCGCAGGCATTTTCTGGAATTGGCGTGCCAGTCTTCATGGCTGACGTCAAAGGTGACCTGTCAGGTATGGCCAAAGCCGGTAGCGCCACCAGCAAGATGCAGCAAAGGCTGCAAGCCCTGCAAGTCGATGAACCCAAATGGCAGGCTTGCCCGGTTACATTCTGGGATGTGTTTGGCAAGCAGGGCCACCCGGTACGCGCCACGGTATCTGACCTCGGCCCTTTGCTGCTGGGGCGCATGCTGAATTTGAATGATACCCAGGAGGGCGTCTTGCAACTGGCTTTCAAGATCGCCGATGATCATGGCCTGCTGCTGCTTGACACCAAGGATTTGCGCGCCATGCTGCAATACCTGGCCGAGAACGCATCTGAATTCCAGACGGAATACGGCAATATTTCTGCCGCCAGTGTCGGTGCTATCCAGCGCTCACTGCTGACCATATCAGAGCAGGGTGGAGAGCAATTCTTTGGCGAACCCATGCTGAATCTGGACGACATGATGCAGACAGACGGCGATTGCCGTGGTTTTGTGAACATCCTGGCTGCCGATCAGTTACTGCAATCGCCGCGTCTGTATTCCACCTTTTTGCTATGGATGCTGTCCGAGTTGTATGAACACTTGCCAGAGGTGGGCGATGTTGATCAACCCAAGATGGTGTTCTTTTTTGATGAAGCCCATCTGCTGTTTGACGAAGCGCCCAAAGTCTTGTTGCAAAAAATCGAGCAGGTGGTGCGTTTGATACGCTCCAAAGGTGTGGGCGTGTATTTCGTCACGCAAAATCCGCTGGATATCCCTGATACGGTGCTGGGGCAACTGGGTAACCGTGTCCAACATGCCTTGCGTGCTTATACGCCCAGGGATCAAAAAGCAGTGCAGGCGGCGGCAGAAACCTTCCGTCCCAATCCCAAGCTCGATACTGCGGCTGTGATTGCCGAGCTCGGCGTTGGCGAGGCCCTGATTTCCTTCCTGGATGATAAAGGCCGGCCAAACATCGTGCAACGTGCCCTGATCGTGCCGCCATCGTCGCAGATAGGGGCGATAACGGCGGATGAACGTCAGCAAGTCATGCAAACTTCCATCGTTGCCGGTGTCTATGAAAAGCACATAGACCGCGAATCTGCTTATGAAAAATTGACAGGCCGGGTGGCTGCCCGTGCTGCAACGGCGGATAAAGAAGATAGTCTGCAACCCGGCAGCAGGGATGAGCCAGTGGCTGCAGATACCAATGGCTGGGGGAATGCGCCGTCAGCACCATCTGCTGCATCGGCACGGTCAGCGCAATCCAGGCCAACGTTCAGTGCAGGCCACGCAGCTCAGCCTGCACAACAGCAAGAGAGCGGTGGCGGAGTTGGTGATACATTGAAAAGCGTATTCGGCAACCTGCTCGGTGGCGGAGGTTTGCGCCGCAAGGATAATGTGGTTGAAACCATGATCAAATCCACGGTCAGGACCATGGGTTCTCAGGTGGGGCGCGAGATTATTCGCGGGGTACTGGGCTCTATCCTGAAGAAATAAATCAGCTTACGCCAGAAAGTAAGCTTGCGCCGACAAAGCCAACAGAGATCAGTAGAGCCTGAATACTCTGCCGATCAAAAGAACTATTCCTGATCCGGGCTGCTGCTATTGGCCAGTCGCCTGAAAATACTGTTCAGGGAACTATCGTTTTGCTTAGGAGATATTTTTTTGGTTTGCCTTTGTGGCATATCCGGCAATGCGCGTTTAGGACGGAGTACCGGTTGATCTGCATATTGTAAGCGTGGCGTGTACATCTGGTTTTCTCCTGCGATGTGGTTCATAACAGGAAGTGTAATGAAAATTGCATTAGTTAATAGTTAGGCAAAGTCAAATTTGGCAACTAAATGTAAAATTTCATGTGAAAGATTGTTAGTTCTTTTCCATGTGGGAATTATTTGCTTTCTGCCTGGCAATTTAATTATTGTTTTAGACCGTGTAACAATCCGGTCTACTTTTAGAGATTTATGCTTACTGAACAATCAAAATTACTCGCCCGTCGCCATTATCTGACCGGCCTTGCCATCGCTTTGACAGGTGCCATCCTTTTTTCTACCAAGGCTATCGTTGCCAAACTGATTTATCGTTACAACGTCGATGCAGTGACACTGATCTGTTTTCGGATGGCATTTTCCCTCCCCATTTTCGCTGCGATTGCTATCTGGCAAATGCACAAGTCCGGCAGCTTGAGCAGGGCTGATCGCTGGCGCCTGGTGGGCTTGGGTCTGGTTGGTTATTACCTGTCGTCTTTCCTGGACTTTTTGGGCTTGCAATATATCAGCGCGGGTCTTGAGCGTCTGATTTTGTTCCTGACACCTTCCTTTGTCTTGCTGATATCCGCTTTCTTCCTGAAACGTGCCATCAGCATGCTGGAATGGGCCGCCTTGCTGGTGTCTTACCTGGGTATCGTGCTGGTGTTCTTCCATGACCTGAAACTGGGTGGTGACTATGTCATGCTGGGCTCTGCCCTGGTGCTGGGGGCGGCGATTTCTTATGCCATCTATTTGATACAGTCTGGTCAACTGGTGCAAAGGCTGGGTTCTTTGCGGCTTGTGTCATATGCGATGTGTGTTTCCAGTGCTGCCTGCATAGGTCAATTTTTTATTTTGCGTCCCGTCAGCATGCTGGTGCAGCCGCTTGCTGTATATTCATTGTCTATAGTGAATGCCATCGTGTGCACGGTATTACCAGTGTTTATGACCATGATTGCGGTAAAGCGCATAGGTGCGGCCACCGCATCTCAAGCAGGCATGATAGGTCCGGTATCAACCTTGTTTTTGGGAGCCTATTTCTTGGGTGAGCCCATCACCAGCTGGCAAATGGCAGGAACAGTATTGGTCATGGGCGGCATGTATTTGCTGTCTGTGAAAAAAACCTAAAGGCAGAAAAACTTAATCAGGAGGCGTAAATGGTCAAGGCAATTCGCATACAGCAGACTGGCGGTCCGGAAGTGATGGAATATGTTGACGTCGAACTGGGCGCGCCTGGCCCGGGCGAGGTGTTGGTACGCCAAAAAGCCTGCGGCCTGAATTTTATCGATGTGTATTTTCGCACTGGCCTGTATCCACAGGCATTACCCGGTGGTCTGGGCATGGAAGGGGCTGGCATCGTTGAGGCAGTTGGCGCAGGTGTTAAATACGTGCAAGTTGGTGACAGGGTTGCCTATGCTGGACGGCCAACCGGTGCCTATGCCGAGGCCCGCATCATGCCAGCCGACAATCTGGTGCGCCTGCCCGACAGCATCAGTTTTGAAACTGCAGCCGCCATGATGTTGCAGGGATTAACGGTGCAATACCTGTTTCACCGCACTTTCCCCTTGCAAGGCGGGGAAACAATATTGTTTCATGCTGCCGCAGGTGGCGTTGGCCTGATTGCCTGCCAATGGGCACGCGCCATAGGCGTCACCATGATAGGTACTGTAGGCTCGGATGAGAAGGGCGAACTGGCCAAAGCCCATGGCTGCGCCCATGTCATCAACTACAACACGGAAAATTTTGTTCAGCGTGTCCGTGAAATTACGGATGGAAAAGGGGTGCCGGTCGTTTATGATTCCATCGGCAAGGATACTTTTATCCCGTCGCTGGATTGTCTCTCACCCTTGGGCATGATGGTCAGTTTTGGTAATGCATCGGGCCCGGTGCCTGCATTTAGCCTGGGTGAGCTTGCTTCACGTGGTTCCCTGTTCATTACCAGGCCCAGTTTGATGAGTTATACGGCCAAACGGGATGACCTGGAACAAATGGCGGCCCACTTATTTTCCATGGTGGAAGGCGGCAAAGTTAAAATAGACATACGCCAACGCTACCCTTTAAGTGCAGTGGCACAAGCCCACCATGAGCTGGAAGCCCGAAAAACCACAGGTTCCAGCATATTAATTCCCTGAAGCAAAAAATATGACGCAAAAAATATGACGCAAGTAACACCACCATCGAAAACACCTTCAGACAAAGATAGCGGCAGCCCAAAATTTGGACGACTGCTGCTGGTTCTTATTTTTGCAGTCATGCTCATCGTTGCTATTACGCTAGGCTCCGAGGCTTACTATACTAATTAGGTCATATGCAAAACCGTTCCAGTTGCGTTGCTGTTCCTGTTCCTGTTCCTGTTCCTGTATGTGGCAGGACCTCGTACTAAAGGCACAGTCTTCGTCGCTGACGTGTAACGAACATTTCTTGCAGGGAATGTTTCCTGAGCCGATAAGCTTACTGGGACAATTTTGCATAAGACCTAAAGGGAACTTGAATGCTTAGCGGAGTTGTTTTGCAGCTTTGTTGTTTTACTGCACTGTTCCGTAAGATTCTGGCATTGCGCAAGCTTGTAGGGCTTGGCAGAATGCAAGTTTTTGGACGCGAACGCTGGCGTCTGAGTTTTTTGATAACCTGACCATAATAAAAAAGAGCGATGGATACCATTCCACTAAATACTGCTGCCAAGACGAGCGAATTTTCCAGCTCTAGCCGTTTGCTGATATTGCAAAGTCTGGTGCCTATCGCCACTAATCTGGTTTCTTCACAAATTGAGGCATTTACCGGACGCCTGACTGAAGCTTTGTTCAAGCTGTCTGATCAGACCATCAGGCCGGAGGAGGTTGCCACCAGTTTTGCTGCTTACCAGCAATTAAAGCGTAATGGCACAACCTTTTATCGCCTGGTTGCCGGGCAGGTCAATGCTGCTCTTGCCAAAGAAGTCAGCGTTGTTAATACCCGCAAACGCGCCAGGACTGATGAAGGCAAGCAGGATTTTTCTCTAGTCAGTTTTGAAGAGATGGAAAGCAAGGTGCTCAGTCGCAATCTGAGCCAGTCGCTGGAAGTGACTAATGCAGAGCAACTGGTCTCTCTGAATGTGCGCATAGGTCATGTATTGCGCCGTACCCCTATCAGTGTTTCGCAAAACCCGTTCCGTCCGGAATTATTTGTCAAAGCTGTCCATCAGGCATGGATGGAACTGGAACCCAATCCTGACACCCATCACTTGATATTGCGTTTGTTACGACCAGAATTGTTCCTGCAACTGGGCACGATTTACCGTGAACTGAATTTGGCTCTGGTTGAGCGCGGCATCTTACCCGACCTGAACGATGGTTACCGTAATAAACAAAAAAAGAACATGATGTCTGGATCTGACGATATCAGTAACCGCGACCCTTATCTGGAAAATAAGCTGCGTAATATTTTTTCTGGTAATGCGCCGACAGGTAGCTTTGGCAACACAGTTACTGGTGGTGGTGGTGGTGGTGGCAGCACGACCATGGATGGCGGAGGCATGCCCTTCAATGGCGGGCAGGATGCTGGCGGTGGTGGCGGCTTTGGCGGCGGACATTCTGGTGGCAATGGTGGCGGAGGTGGTGGTAGCGGTGGTAGTGGCAGCAGTGGTAACGCGCCAGACATGGTCACCATAGACAGGCAATTTTTTGATTACCTGACCAGTGTGCAAAGAGATTTCTCTGCCAATCCCATGCCCACCGATACGGCACATTTACGGCAATTATCGCAACAGCCAAATGCCGGTGGTCTGACCCATATAGATCAAAGCACGATAGAGTTGCTGGCGCGTATTTTTGACTATGTTTTTAACGATAACAGCATACCTGCAGATATCAAAAATCTTATCAGCCAGCTTCAGATACCTACCTTGAAGGTGGCTTTGCTCGACAAGGATTTCTTCTTTAAGGAAAACCATCCAGCGCGGGTATTGATAGATACGCTGGCTAAATCCAGTGTCTTGTTGAATAGTGATACCTCGGCAGAAGACCCTCTTTATCAAATGATAGAAGGTATAGTCGAACGGGTGCAGCAGGATTTTGACCAGCAGATAGAATTGTTCTCTGACGTTGTTGCTGACCTTGAAGCCTTCCTCAAGGACGAAGAACAGCAAACCGAAGTCGCCATCAGCGAGCCGGTAGCAATCGCCTTGAAGCAAGAGAAGATGCGCCTGGCACGTGAGTTTGCCGAAAACGATGTTGCCATCCGGGTAGAAACTGGTGAGGTTGCCGGCTTCCTGGAAACTTTCCTCAAGGAGCAATGGATCAGGATTTTGACGATTTCCCATAACGTCAAGGAAGAAAAACCCAACGCCCTGGAAAATGCCCTGCGGACGATGGATGACCTGATCTGGAGTCTGAAACCCAAGAACAGCGCTGAAGAACGCAAGGAACTGGTCAGCAAACTGCCTGCCATGTTGTCTTTGCTGAATGCCTGGTTGAATGCGATTAAATGGGATGAGCCTGAACGCGTTATCTTCTTTTCCAAACTGGCTGAGCGCCATGCTGGCATTGCCCGTGCACCTCTGGAATTTTCACCGCGTCGCCAACTGGAAATTGCCGTTAATATCGCCCAAAGGGCCAGCGAAAAACGCCTGAACCGCCATGTGCAGGATCAGATAGAGCAACCAGTGGATGAGTGGGCGCGTGTCATAGAAACCATGGAGCGCGGCATCTGGGTCGATTTCACCAGGCCAAATGGTGTCACTACTCGCTTCAAACTGGCCTGGGTCAGTCCCAAACGTACCCGCTATATCTTCACCAATCGCCAGGGGCACGATGCATTTTCAGTGTCGAGTGAAGAACTGATTACCCAGTTCCGCGAGGGCAGGGCGATACAGATAGTTGCTGAATCTGTAGTTGACCGGGCTTTGGTCGAGGCTCTGCGTGATCCACCAGCAAAGTAAATGCAAGGGTTATGAATACTAAAGAGGCAGGCAATGTGCCAGCCTCTTTTTTAGCCCGCCAGGGTTTGTTCCTGACAGCGGGCTAGTTTTCTACTTTAAACTCCACCTTGCTGGTGCTACCGTTTTTACCGGGAAAGTCCTTCAGTGCACTATCCATCAGATAAGGCATGTAGAGTGAAATTTCCTCATTGTCTTGCTCAGAGCTGGTTTTGATGTCCGCCAGTACCTTATTTTTCCCCATCTCAGAAATACGTATCTGTAACTGATGCAGATAGGTACTACGCACATACATATCCAGGGCACCTCTTGGGTAGTATGGCCAGGTCGAGAAGGTCGGGTAATACAGATAATTGCGGCGGTAAATGCCGCGACTGAAATGCAGGCCCCAATACGGATCATAAATGCCCGGTTGCCAGAACAAGCTAGGCTTGACTTCCCTGATGGTAGTGGCATAACGCAATTCCACCTTCAGGGCAGGCGTAGCCCCTGCGCCGATTTCCTTGAAGCCCAAGGTTTGCAGGCGGGTTCGTAGCAAGTCTTCATATAGTTTATGTTCAGGGTTGTTTTCTTGCCCCGGCGCACGTTCAAAGATATAGGATTTGTCTTGCGTGGCACCTGGCCATTCGTGAAAGACACTGACTTGGCTGGTGAATGTCGTTGCGCATCCCCCTAGTAACAGACTGCAGGCTAGGGTAAGTAATAGAGTTATCTTTTTCATTTTACTGCTCCTTCAAACATATTTTTACTATAGTTCCATGATATGCCTGATTACGAAAACTTGTTGCTCTTACTGTAACGTGTTGTATCGACTTTGTTACCGTGTAAGCGGCAAGTGAGATCATGCGTAGTGATCACCGATTTGACTGAAGCTTGAGGCGACATGTCTACGCAGTCAGGATGAATCTGTAAATTTTCACGGTTTTAACAAACTTTCTGCCTAAATTTGACTCTATTCAAGAGACTTTTATCCCCGTACTGACACAGCTTGGTAAAATGGCGGTCTTTGCAGGGTTCATAAGACTTTGTCATTCAACTTATTTTCGCGAGATATTCCATCCATGCGTAACGATACTGCCAGCAAACCAGAGACAATTTTCCGTAAAGATTATATAGCCCCAGGATTTTGGGTAGACACGGTAGAGATGGGTTTCGACCTTGACCTGCAAGCCACCCATGTAGCCACCCGCATGACCATGCGCCGCAATCATGACAGCAGCGAAAAAGACCTGGTCTTGTTTGGCGAATCCCTGAAATTGCTGCAACTGCGCATGAATGGCGTGAACTTGAAAAAGTCTGCCTACAAGATAGAAGGCGAAACCCTGCGCATTGCCAATGCGCCGGACGAAGTCACGCTGGAAATCGAAACCCTGATCAATCCGCTCAAGAACACCTCCTTGTCCGGCCTGTATGCATCCAACGGCAACTTCATTACCCAGTGCGAGGCAGAAGGTTTCCGCAAGATCACCTGGTTCCCGGACCGCCCTGATGTCATGGCGAAATACACCGTCATGCTGCGTGCCGACAAGAAAAAATTCCCGGTGCTGCTCAGCAATGGCAATCTGATAGCAGAAGGTGATCTGGGGGATGGCCGGCATTTCGCGAAATGGGAAGACCCGTTCAAAAAACCTTCTTACCTGTTCGCACTGGTGGCGGGCAAGCTGGTTTGCCAGGAAGAAAACTACAAGCTCAAATCTGGCCGCAAAGCCTTGCTGCAGGTCTGGGTAGAAGACGGCAACCTGGACAAAACCCAGCATGCCATGGATTCCCTCAAAAACAGCATACGCTGGGATGAAGATCGATTTGGTCTGGAGCTGGATCTTGACCGCTTCATGATCGTTGCCACGGGCGACTTCAATATGGGTGCAATGGAAAACAAGGGCCTGAATATTTTCAATACCAAGTTTGTGCTGGCAAATCCGTCTATCGCTACTGACGTTGACTATGCAGGCATAGAATCTGTGGTTGGCCATGAATACTTCCATAACTGGACAGGTAACCGCGTCACTTGCCGGGACTGGTTCCAGTTGTCGCTGAAGGAAGGCCTGACTGTTTTCCGCGACCAGGAATTTTCTGCTGACCTGGTAGGTACTTCCACTGGCCGTGCCGTCAAACGCATAGAAGACGTGCGCCTGCTGCGCCAGGTACAGTTCTCTGAAGATGCAGGCCCTATGGCCCATCCTGTACGCCCTGATTCTTTTGTGGAAATCAATAACTTTTACACCGTCACGATTTATGAAAAAGGTTCAGAAGTCGTGCGCATGTATTACACCTTGCTGGGTCATGATGGCTTCCGCAAAGGTATGGATCTGTATTTCGAACGCCATGATGGCCAGGCCGTTGAATGTGATGACTTCCGCGCTGCCATGGCAGATTCCAGTGGCCGCGACCTGACCCAGTTTGAACGCTGGTACAGCCAGGCAGGTACGCCACGCGTGAAGATGGAAGCGACTTACGATGCAGAAGCGCAGACTTATTCCATCACCCTGAGCCAGTCTTGCCCGGCTACACCAGGCCAGGCAGAAAAACTGCCTTTCCACATCCCGGTTGCCATGGGCTTGCTGGGCGCAGATGGCAAAGATATCCCTTTGCATAGCGCTGCGTACGAAGCACAGGCTGGTGCGACGAGCCTGGTGCTGGAATTGACAGAAGCCAGCCAGACCTTTGTGTTTACTGGTGTTACCAGCAAACCAGTACCGTCATTGTTGCGCAATTTCTCTGCACCAGTCGTGCTGGAAATCGACTACAGCGATGAAGAGCTGGGCCTCTTGCTGGCCAATGACAGTGACCCATTCAACCGTTGGGAAGCTGGTCAGCGTCTGGCCACACGCCGCCTCGTCAAACTGACGACTGCAGTACAGCAAGGCGAAGAGCTGAGCCTGGACAGCATGTTCATCGAAGCCCTGCGCGCTACCCTGAACGATGCCAGCCTTGATCCGGCTTTCCGTGAACTGGTGCTGACGCTGCCTTCTGAGGCCATGATTGCTGAAGAATTCAAGGTTGTTGACCCACAAGCCATCCATACCGCACGCCAGTTTGCCCGCGCCACCATCACAGAACATCTGCGCGCTGATTTGTTGAGTGCTTACGAAGGCCATCTGACGCCAGGTAAATACAGCCCTGATGCACAATCGATGGCTAAACGTGGTTTGAAAAACCTGGCCCTGTCTTATCTGCTCGAATGGTCGGACGAATCTACTTTTGATCTGGCGAAAACCCAGTTCGATGAAGCAGAAAACATGACAGACCGCCTGGCAGCTTTAACAGCCCTGACTAACTTTAGTGGCAATGACAAGCAAGCCAAATCGGCAGCCAAGTCCTTGAAAGCCTTTTATAAAGACTTCAAAAAAGAAGCCCTGGTCATCGACAAATGGTTCATGTTGCAGGCAACTGCACGCACAACGGATGTTGCCAAGGTGCGTGAATTGATGACGCACCCAGCCTTTACACTGAATAATCCCAACCGCGCGCGCAGTTTGACATTTGCTTTCTGCAACGCCAATCCGTCCCGCTTCCATGCTGTTGATGGCAGCGGTTATGCCTTGTGGGCAGAACTGGTGATTGCCCTGAACAAGCTCAATCCACAAGTGGCTGCACGCCTGGCTCGCAGCATGGACCGCTGGAAAAAATATCCAGAAAGCCTGCAAGCGCATATGAAAGCTGCACTGCAAAAAGTAGCTGATACCAAGAAGCTGTCGAAAGACGTGCTGGAAGTAGTCAGCAAAGCCCTGGCTTCCTGAGTAAATATTTACAAGAATTACTGAAAAAATCGAGAGATCAACATGAAACGTGTAAGCCTGACCCAGTACCTGGTCGAAGAGCAGCGCCTGAATAATTCGATACCGGCAGAACTGCGCCTGCTGATCGAAGTCGTCGCACGCGCCTGCAAGACCATCAGCCATGCAGTAGGCAAGGGCGCATTAGGTGAAGTGCTGGGCACAGCCGGTAGCGAAAACATCCAGGGCGAAGTGCAAAAGAAACTCGACATCCTGTCGAATGAAATCCTGCTTGAAGCCAATGAATGGGGCGGCCATCTGGCAGCCATGGCATCGGAAGAAATGGAAAGCATCCACCCTATACCTAACCGCTATCCCCAAGGCGAATACATGCTCTTGTTTGATCCACTCGATGGTTCCAGCAATATCGACGTGAATGTCTCCATCGGCACCATCTTCTCGGTATTGAAAGCACCAGACGGCATGGGCAAACCAACCGAGCAGGATTTCCTGCAACCAGGCAGCAAGCAAGTCGCCGCTGGCTATGCCGTATATGGCCCGCAAACAGTGCTGGTTCTGACGACTGGCAATGGTGTCAACTGCTTCACGCTCGACCGTGAAATGGGTTCATGGGTACTGACACAGCGCAATATGCAAATCCCGGCAGATACAAAAGAGTTTGCCATCAACGCCTCCAATACCCGCCACTGGTACCCGCCAGTCACGCGCTATGTGGATGAAATGCTGGCAGGCGGCACTGGCCCACGCGGCAAAGAATTCAATATGCGCTGGATCGCCTCCATGGTCGCCGACGTACACCGCATCCTGAATCGCGGCGGCATCTTCATGTACCCGGCAGACAAGCGTGAACCCGACAAGGCCGGCAAGCTGCGCCTGATGTACGAAGCCAACCCCATGTCCTTCATCGTAGAACAGGCTGGCGGAGCATCTACCGACGGCAAGCAACGCATGCTGGATATACAGCCAGAAAAACTGCATCAGCGTGTAGCGGTGTTCCTGGGTTCCAAGAACGAAGTGGAAAGAGTGACGCAATACCATCAGGAATGATGGTTTCATGATCCACAAAAAACGCGAAGTGTGAGCTTCGCGTTTTTTTTATCCCTGTCGTGTTTTGAGTAAAGACCTATCAACACAGAGGCAAGAAGGGATAGAGTGTGCAGAGGAGCAAATATAAGAAGATTTAGGTTTTCTTTGCTTCAGAAATTATGAAATTAATTGATATTTAAAAATTTAATTAGAAGTTGCGTTGACGTTGTTTTTGACTTTGGGGTTGTTTTTGAATTTTGCAGTTCCGATGTGTCGATGCCTTTGCTGCAAGGCAGAAAATGGAAAAAGAAAGGCCGATGTTTGAGCGAAGCGAGCTTTCGGACTTTCCCATTTTTTGCCTTGCAGCAAAGGGAACCCCCGCAGAGGGCAGCGACGCCTCGGTCGCCTTCTTTGGCAGACCTTTCTTGGCGACGCAAGAAAGGTCTGTGGCTGTCGGGCCACCCCCGACCTGCAGTCGTAAATTAACGAAATAAGGTATTTAAAGATAGGCTACAAAATCATTTAACTAAAATAGAAAAACTCTGGGTCACAGAATAGGTTTATTTAAATATATGCATTCTTCTTGCCATTCTATCTAGTGAACCTTGGTCTTGAATTTCATTGATACTTATTTCGACCTAATTGCTAATAAATTCAATATTTGACATATGGTAGCCCCAAGCGCATGCTGATATAACATTTTCATTTATCGCCAGCCTGGAGTCAGACATGCCCGTATACCGTTCCCGTACCACTACCCATGGCCGTAATATGGCCGGTGCCCGCGCTCTGTGGCGTGCGACTGGCATGAAAGATGGCGATTTCGATAAGCCTATCGTTGCTGTTGTTAATTCCTTTACGCAGTTTGTGCCTGGTCATGTGCATCTGAAAGACCTGGGCCAAATGGTAGCGCGTGAGATTGAAGCGGCTGGTGGCGTTGCCAAGGAATTTAATACGATTGCCGTCGATGATGGCATCGCCATGGGCCATGGCGGCATGTTGTATTCACTGCCTTCACGCGAACTGATTGCTGATTCGGTTGAGTACATGGTGAATGCTCACTGCGCTGACGCCATGGTCTGTATCTCCAACTGTGACAAGATCACACCAGGCATGCTGATGGCAGCCATGCGTTTGAATATCCCTGTCGTATTCGTTTCCGGTGGCCCTATGGAAGCTGGCAAGGTGCTGGAGACTTTGCATCCCAAGCAGACTGGCGAGCAAAGAATCATGAAGATTGATCTGGTCGATGCCATGATCAAGGCGGGTGACAGCAATGTGTCAGATGAAGAGATAGGCCGTATAGAACGTTCCGCCTGTCCTACCTGTGGCTCCTGTTCTGGCATGTTCACGGCAAATTCCATGAACTGCCTGACCGAAGCACTGGGTTTGTCCTTGCCAGGCAATGGCACGATTTTGGCGACACATGCAGACCGCAAGGAGCTGTTCCTGCGCGCTGGCCGTCTGGTCGTTGAGCTGGCCAAGCGCCATTATGAGCAAGATGATTACTCCATCCTGCCGCGCTCTATCGCCAACAAGGCAACCTTTGAAAACGCCATGGCACTGGATGTATCCATGGGTGGCTCTACCAACACCGTTTTACACTTGCTGGCTGCCGCGCATGAAGCTGGCGTCGATTTCAAGATGGCCGATATCGACCGCATCTCACGCAAGGTACCTTGTCTGTGCAAGGTCGCACCGATGACCGATAAATACCATATCGAAGATGTCCATCGCGCTGGTGGCATTATCTCTATCCTGGGTGAGCTGGCACGTGCTGGTTTGCTCGATACCACACGCCCGACAGTGCATAGCCCCACCATGGCAGATGCGATTGCACAAAACGATATCGCCGTGACTGACAATGCTGCGATACGCAAATTATTCAGTGCTGCACCAGGCGGCGTGCCTACGCAGACGGCATTCTCACAAGACAAGCGTTTTGACAGTCTGGATATTGATCGCGAAGCTGGCTGCATACGCGACAAGGCACATGCCTATTCGCAGGATGGTGGCCTGGCGGTCTTGTATGGCAATCTGGCGGAAAAAGGCTGTATCGTCAAAACCGCAGGTGTGGATGAAAGTATCTTGAAATTCACAGGCAAGGCCCGTGTGTTTGAAAGCCAGGACTCTGCGGTCGAAGCCATCCTCGGTGATACAGTGCATGAAGGTGATGTCGTCATCATCCGTTATGAAGGCCCCAAAGGCGGCCCCGGCATGCAGGAAATGCTGTACCCAACTTCCTACATCAAATCCAAGGGCCTGGGCAAAGCCTGCGCTTTGTTCACTGATGGCCGCTTCTCCGGCGGTTCTTCCGGCCTGGTTATCGGCCATGCCTCTCCTGAAGCTGCCGAAGGTGGGACTATTGGTTTGGTGGAAGAGGGGGATATCATAGAAATCGATATTCCGGCCCGTACGATCAATCTGAAAGTCAGTGACAGCGATCTGGCGCAGCGCAGAGCCGCCATGGAAGCCCGCGGCCCGCAAGCTTGGCAGCCAGTAGACCGTGAGCGTTATGTCTCGCAAGCCTTGCAAGCCTATGCTGCTTTGGCAACATCAGCTGACCGTGGCGCGGTCAGGGACATCACACAGTTGCAACGCAAATAAGAGTGTAGTTGAGACTGTATTAAGATTGTAGATAAGACTGTAGATACGAACAGTCTTATCTGCTTGCAAAGCTGAAGGGTGTCCTGTTATCAAGGGATGCCCTTTTTAAATTGTGGAAACCCTCTACATGTTTGGCTACTTGCTTTCTGGCATGCAGACCATACATATTGACCAGTGCTGGAAAATAAGACGATCGTTCACCGCAGCAAGTAGGAAATGCGCGTCTCGTTTATACTCTAGTCTGGGCTGGCCTGTTTTACACGCCAGCCAGGGCATCAAACCCGGCAATAATCCATAAAAAGAATCCGCGAGAATTGTATGTTAAGCAATGACGAGCCTGTCAAATTAAGTGAACAGGCCTTGGAATATGTTGATTCCTGTAATCTGCCCACGAACTGGGCGACTTTTCGCATGCACGCTTTTGTCGAAACGGCAACTGGTAAAGAGCATATTGCCCTGACTCTCGGCGATGTGGCTGATGGTCAGCCCGTGCTTGCGCGCATACATTCAGAATGTCTGACTGGTGACGCCTTGTTCAGCAAGCGTTGTGACTGTGGTCCGCAACTTGAACTTGCTCTGCAAAAAATTGCCCAGGAAGGGCGCGGAGCTTTACTCTATTTGCGCCAGGAAGGACGAGGCATAGGTTTGCTTAACAAGGTGCGCGCCTATCATCTGCAGGACGAAGGCGCCGATACAGTGGAAGCCAACCAAAAGCTCGGCTTTGCTGCCGACCTGCGCGACTATAGCCTGTGCGACCCTATGCTCAAACATCTGGGCATAGAGTCTGTACGTCTGATGACCAATAACCCGCGCAAGATTTCTGCGATGGAAGGCATGAACGTCAGGGTGCAGGAACATGTTCCCCTGATCATCAAGCGCAACCCGTTTAATGAGCGCTATCTGGCAACCAAGGCGACCAAGCTAGGGCATTTGATACAGCCTGATTTGTAAAGATCTGACAACTCTGTTTTACACCTCGACGGTGTCTTGCAGTTTTTCAAATTCACTGGCGGCTTCTGCCAGCACTTCATCCAGTACAGTCTGGTCCAGACCCAGGCTTTCCCACGATTGCCCAGTGATTTCTGGCGGTGCCAGATCAGGTGTCGTCGTTACCCCAAGTGCGTGGGCAATCCCATCTGCCACATGGATGATGGTGGCCAGAAAACCCAGACCGGGCTTTTCTGGGTGATGATGACCAGAGATAGCCTTGATCATCACTTCTGAAAAATTCCACTGTGTCGCCAGGGTTTCTCCGACCATGGCATGATCAATTCCCAATATCTGCTTCTCGGCTTCATACTGTGTCGTTTGCAGCTCCTGCCGTTGTGCCAATACTGTTTCATAGGCCTCGGTATAACAGGTCGCTAGCACCAGGGCACCTATGTCGTGCAACAAGCCCGCTGTGAAGGCGACATCGGTATTGAGTTTGAGTCTGCGAGCGAGGATGCGGGCTGCAATGGCAACCGCATTAGAATGTCGCCAAAATTCTTTATGATCAAACCCGCGGCAATTATTTTCAGGAAAGCAGCCAGTCAATGCGGCTGTCATGATGATTTGTCGCACCGTACTCAAGCCCAGCAATGAAATCGCCTGTTGTACCGTCGTGACCTTGATCATGGTGGCGTAATAAGGTGAGTTGGCATAACGCAGGGTCTTGGCTGTCAGCGCCATGTCATGGCTGACTTTTTGCGCCAGCTCATGCATATCCAGTTCTTCATTGTCGATGTTATTCAACAATTCCATGACGATGGCGGGCAAGGTGGGCAAGTCTTTGACGCTGTCAATAATCTGGGCAAGAGAGATGGGATTCATAAATCTGACTCCTTTGAAGAATATTTCTTACAGCTTGCCAGAAATATGGGGAAATGAACTTGCATTTTTTTTATCTGTGTCAATTTGCTACAAAAAATCAGGAAAATTAACAGTTAGAGACCTGGTCTTTTAATCCGTCAAACTCCCTTAGAACCTGTTTGCGATCTTACTGCGCGTGCGCAATCGGAGTTCATGCGGGGCTCATGTGCTGCTCAAAATGCTCATGTAGTAGATTGCATTCCTCTTTTTGCGCTGCGCTTTTCGCCCTGAATGTTACTCTGACCCCGCTGACACACGCTCGCTACAGATCGTAAACAAGTTCTTAGGAACATGTGAAAAGCAAGCCCTTGCCCTGATGTGGTAGTGGATTTAAATTTTTTGACAAAGTGTAAATTTTCAATTAATGTATTAGTTGTTTAGTTAATTGGCTAATTAGCTTAATGTATTTTAATTGGCGCAACCTGACCCTGTAATATGTTTTTCCCGCAGTACGTTTTTATAGCGTTGACGTTGCATCGCCAACAGACTCTACATCTATCCATGGAATTTTATGACAACAACGCAATTTCATATTCTTGATCATCGCGTGCTGGCGTCAGATGCGCGTGGTGTGCAAGCTGGCACAGTCAGTTATTCCCCTGTGAAATCCATCTGGTTTTCCGGGATGTTGTTGGCGGCGGTTGTAGGTGGTATCAATTATTTCACGTGGGCGGCATTCGTTCTGTTCATCATTTCTACGGGGGCGGTTTTGCTATTCGGCCATTCACTGGGGAGTCACAGAAAACTCATCCACGATAGTTTTGCTTGCCCCTTGTGGCTGGAATATTTCTTGGTTTATCTGGGCGTGCAAGTCGGGCTGGCAGGGCCGATAGGCTTATTGCGGCAACATGAATTGCGCGACTATGCGCAGCGCCTGCCTGATTGTCATGATTACCTGCGGCATGGACGCGGGATCTGGGTTGACGCATGGTGGCAATTGCACTGTGATTTGCACTTGCTTCATCAACCTGCAATTCGCATAGAACCGACAATCGCAGAAGATGGCTTTTATCGGTTTCTGGAAAGAACCTGGATGCTGCAGCAACTACCGGTAGCCTTGCTGTTTTACGGCTGGGGCGGCTGGGCATTTGTATTCTGGGGTGTTTGTGCGCGCGTCACGGCGACTGTGTTCGGTCACTGGTTCATTGGCTATTTTGCCCACAATCATGGGCAGCTCCATTATGAAGTCAAAGGTGCGGCGGTGCAGGGACGCAATATTCGCTTCGTGTCTTTACTGACCATGGGCGAATGCTGGCACAACAATCATCATGCCTATCCTGGTTCTGCCAGGCTTGGTTTATTGGCCGGTGAATGGGATCCAGGCTGGTGGGCTTTGATACTGCTACAGAAGATGGGCCTGGTATCCAATATAAAGTTGCCAGCTGATTTGCCATTTCGAGCCGAGCTGCACTTACATGAATGCCACAAAATGAATAGTTTTAAGTCAGAAAATTATGCAGCAATGAGCGGCCGCCAAAGTGGCAGTTCGACTTGAGGAAAGAGTGATATGAGTGAAGAAAAAAGAGAAGAAAAAACCGCATCTTCAAATCCCGTGAGTCGCAATAATACTGTTCAAAAAAATAGCGCTGAAGAAGCATTACTTTCAGGACGGGGCAAAAATGCTTTGCCATTTTCAAACTGGCTTCCCCTGATTGCCGGTGCACTGATAGGCATCATCTTGCGTCTGGTCTTTTCAGGCAAGCCTCAAGATGCCTATGCAGCTATGGCTGGCACATTTGTCTTGCTGGTGCCGATGGCAGTCGGTGCGACTACGGTCTTTGTTGCCGAGCACCAGAGGCGACGGAGTTGGGGGTTTTATATTGGTGGTCCCATCATTGCCAATACCTTGTTTGTGCTTGGCACGCTGGCTATTTTTATTGAAGGTATGATCTGCGCCATCATTATCATTCCTTTATTTGCCGTGCTTGGTGCGCTCGGTGGTTTGCTGATGGGCTTGATCTGCCGCACCACCAATTGGCCAAAACAGGCCGTAGGAAGTTTTGTGTTGCTGCCATTGCTATTTGGCTTAATGCCGCCATCCGAGCCTGACCTGCAGCGTATTGCAGTGCTGGAGAGGACGATACAGGTGCAGGCAACACCAGAACAGATATGGTACCAACTGCACCATGCAGACAATATACGGCAGGACGAAGTAGGGCAAGCCTGGATGTACCGCATAGGTGTGCCTTTGCCAGTCGCGGGCATTACCCAGGAAACCAAGGCGGGACTGGTACGTAGTATCAAGATGAACAAGTCCATACATTTCGACCAGGTGTCCAGCGACTGGGTAGAGAATAAGTATGTGGTCTGGCGCTACCATTTTTACCCTGATTCTTTTCCGCCAAATGCCCTTGATGACCATGTCACGATAGGTGGGCGTTATTTTGATATTCTGGATACGACTTACTCCCTGAAGCCTCAGTCTGCGCACACTACTGAGCTGAAGATACAGATGCGTTACAGAGTGAGTACAGAATTCAATTGGTATGCAGATATCGTCGCCAGAATGTTGATTACAAATTTTGAAGAAGTAATCTTAAGCTACTATCAAAAAAGATCCATGGATGGCGATCATCATAGGACACGCCAGACCTGAAGGAGGAAGTAAATCAGCGCGGAGCTTAGCCTGCTTAACTAGGTCAACTGAGTTCGCTAGCTCATATGGCCGTGTCACTTTAGCGAGGCACGCTTGTCCATGAGGTGCTAATGAGAATGAGAGAGATATTTCTGCATGCAATAAAGTCCCACTGGATTTAGAATCACTAGCTTTGTATATCAACAGGTTAAATACCGTGCTTACTTTTCATGCATGCAGTGTCAGCAGATTTTGCTGTTTAATGGTGATTTTCACAGCGCTATGCGCCTGTGGGAAAAAACAATCAGAAAACGCACAAACATCTCCTTCTGCAGAAAGTGTTGCAGCATCTGCTGCGGCCAGCACGGTGGTGAGCAAGCCGCTGGCACAGACGGTTAAGCTGGATACCGCAGACAGCTTTATCGCCAATCTGCAGGCGAAAATGAAAACCTATGACGAGACAGTTCTACGCAAATGGATAGATGAATTCAATGCGCAACAATTGAAGTTGCACGGCGTAGCAAAAGCCGGTGAGGATTTGCCACCATTGCCCGTTGGCGTCACACAAATTGAATTCGAAGACCTGGGTGAACATGTCTTGCTGCAATTGCGCGAAGTGCTTACTGCGCATAGCGACGATATTGATGGAGGTATGGATCAATTCCGTTCTGTTTTTTTCAATAAGAGCGACATGAAATTGCTGACCGATATCACGACAAAAAGTCAGGCCATGCCTGGCACCAGCATGCGCATTGCCATAGGTAGCCAGCAAAGTTGTATGGGTGATAGCGCTGGTGAAGGCTATGCAATTTTTGACTTGAAACAAAAGGGTAAAACCTATATCGAGGAAAAGTTCCAGGATCAGGTGCAAGGCTTTGAAGTAAAGCCTGTCAAGACCGGCACCATACAATTATTGACGCGTAGTGAAACAGATTTCAAAGGTAAGGAAAAAGATGCTCAACAATGCGAGATAGGTAGCTGGGTAGATGTGCTGGAAACGACTTACACCATTAGCTGTGACGCCAGGCTTGGCAAGTGCACATCGCAAAAGAAACAAAAGACTTATCCAGCTTGCAGCGTAGTGGGGGCCTGTGATTGACGTACCCGCGCAAGAGCTCAAGTTCAGGCGTATGCAAGGCCGGCCAAGACACGTATTTGCCATTGGAAGTATGGAGAGTAACTTGAAGTACATTAAAATTCTTAAATATAAATGAGAATGATTTGCAATTGCATTTGTATCTGAGTAGAATAAGCCGAAATATTTACTTCTAATGCTATCAGAGGCAATTCTCTGCATAGGCTTCAATTTCCAGGCTTATTTATGATTTCGCGCTCATCTTGTTCCCCCATTTTTTCTGTTTTGTCTCGCAACAACCCCACATCGCCGAAAAAAAATTTGCATTCAGTAAGTTCGCTCGGTCCCTTGAGCCCAATTGCTTTGGCGCTTTCTATGCTGCTGGCAGCATCTGCTTTTGCAGATGAACCTGTTCCAGCCAAGGCTAGCCAATCAGAATTGCCTGAGGTTCTTGTGACTGGCGTTTCAGGTAATGAACCCAGTACAGAAAAGACAGGCGCATATACAAAAAGGAGAAGCAGTTCGGCAACCAGACTAGATTTGTCTTTGCGTGAAACTCCGCAATCAGTATCAGTTATTACGCGCGCCAAGATGGATGACTTCAAACAAGTCAATGTGAATGATGTGCTGGCTAATACCACAGGTGTGTCGGTAGAAAAAGTAGAGACTGACCGTACTTATTACATGGCACGTGGTTTTGATATTACCAATTTCCAGTACGACGGCGCAGGCTTGCCATTCACCTCGGGCATCCTGATTGGGGATATTGATACAGCGATCTACGACAGGGTGGATATCGTGCGTGGCGCGAATGGCCTGATGTCGGCAACTGGTAACCCGTCTGCAACAGTCAACTTTATACGCAAGCGTCCGGTCTACCAGTTTCAGGCTTCTGCCGGACTAACATTGGGTTCGTGGAACACGCGCAGGCTGGATGCTGATGTGTCTGGTGCCCTGAATGCAGCTGGCACAGTTGCTGGCCGTATCGTGGTAGCGAAACAGGCTGGTGATTCTTATCTCGACCGCTACTCGCCTGAAAAAACCGTGGTGTATGGCGTGATTGAAGCTAATCTGGGTGAGTCTACCGTATTGAGCGTGGGGCATTCCCATCAGAAAAGCGATGCCAAAGGGGGCATGTGGGGTGCCTTGCCCTTGTATTACACCGATGGCAGCCCAACCAATTACAAGACTTCTACCAGCACCGCTGCAGACTGGTCACGCTGGCTTACGCAGGATGACCGCAGCTTTGTCGAACTGAGCCATCAGCTCAATAATGACTGGCAAATCAAGACGACACTGAGCCGCAACAGATCAACAGGCGACTCCAAACTGTTTTACGTCTACGGCACACCAGACCGCAAGACCGGCCTGGGCTTGTATAGCTATCCTTCGCTGTACAACAATGTCAACACCCAGACTCTGTTTGACTTGTCTGCCACAGGTAAATTCACTTTGGCAGGGCGTAAGCACGATCTCAGTTTTGGTGTCAACTGGTCGAAGTCGAAAATGGATGATATTTCCCACTACGGTGTAGGCATAGGCACCGCTTTGCCAGATATCAGTAATTGGACAGGTAATTATCCGCAACCTGCATTCAATGCTTATACCGAAGGTAGTGCCTATGAAGACACACGCAAGACAGCATTTATTGCATCCCGTTTCAACCTTGCTGATCAATTCAAACTGATCGTCGGTGCCAACCATACCAAGGCAGACAGTAGCGGTTTTGCCTACGGCGTCAGCAGCCAGAAGAATGCCAGCAAGACCACGCCGTATCTTGGTGTGATCTATGATCTGACACCATATGCTTCTGTGTATGCCAGCCATACAGAAATCTTCAATCCACAAAGCGAAGTGGATGTATCTGGCAAAACCCTGGACCCGGTCAAAGGCAAGGGCGATGAACTGGGTGTCAAGCTTGAACTGTTTGACCGTAAGCTTAATTTGTCCGCGGCTGTTTTCAAAATCCAGCAAAACAATGCGGCAGAGCAGGCAGGCTATATCGGCACCAAGAGCTATTACCGTGGCATAGATGCGCAATCACAAGGCTTTGAACTGGATGCCAGCGGTGAATTGGCAAAAGGCTGGAACCTCAGTGCAGGCTATACGCAACTGAGCCTCAAGGGCGCCAATGACCTGGATGTCAAAACCTATGTGCCGCGCAAATTGTTCCGTCTGTCGACTACTTATCAACTGCCTTTCATACCACAGGCAAAAGTAGGTGGTAGCCTGAACTGGCAGAGCGATACTTTCCGCGATGAAGGTTCTGGCAACATCATACGCCAGGGCAGTTATGCAACGATGAATCTGATGGCGCGCTATGACCTTAATCAAAATCTCAGCATATCGGCAAACCTGAACAATGTCAGTGATCAAAAATACCTGACCAGTCTGTACTGGAGCCAGGGTTATTATGCTGCGCCAAGAAATGGCAGCGTTACGGTCAACTGGAAATATTGATAGACCAGTATGTTGATGCGTCCTGTCTTTGTCTTGCTACACCGCTGGTTTGGGCTGGCGGTCGCTGTGTTTTTGTTCATCTCTGGTCTGACCGGTGCTTTCATTTCCTGGGATCATGAGCTGGATGCCTTGCTCAATCCACATTTGTTCGAGGCTCGCAGCCAGTCGCAAGGCAAGGTTGGCAAGCCCATGTCTGGACTGGAACTAGCCAACAGGGTGGAGGCACGCGACCCCCGCATCCGGGTGACCTATGTACTGAATGAGGCAGAGCAAGGACATACCAGCCAGATGTCGGTAGAAGGCAGGATTGATCCCGCCACGGGCAAGGCTTATTCCCTGGGCTTTAACCAGATTGCAGTCGACCCTGTTACTGGTGATGTACAGGGAAAGCGACAATGGGGTGAAATATCGCTGAACCGTGAAAACTTGCTGCCGTTTTTATACAAACTGCATTACACCATGCATATACCCGAGGTGTCGGGTATAGAGCTGGGTATTCTGTTCATGGGCATCATAGGCATAGTCTGGGCGCTGGATTGTTTTATCGCTCTATGGCTATCTTTTCCTAACTGGCGTAGCTGGCGCAAGTCTTTCGCTTTTCGCTGGCACCAGGGTGGGCATAAACTCAATTTTGACTTGCACCGTTCCAGCGGTGTCTGGCTGTGGCTGTTCATGCTACTACTGGCGATTACTTCGGTATCGATGAACCTGAATTCACAGGTGGTGCGTCCTGTAGTGTCATTGTTTTCACCCTTGAGCGCTGATGTGTTTTCCAGTCGCGTGCCGCAAGCGCCGGACAAGCCTCTCATACCCATCATCAGCCGCGAGCACGTCATTGAGCTGGCGAAACAGGAAGCGCAAAAACGTGGCTGGACTTTGCCAACTGGCGGCATATTCTATTCACCGGCCTTTGGTGTGTATGGGGTAGGATTTTTTGAGCCCGGCAATGACCATGGTGATGTCGGTCTGGGCAATGCCTGGCTGTATTTTGATGGCAAGGATGGCAGTGCGTTGGGAGGAAAAATTCCTGGAACAGGTTCTGCCGGCGATATTTTCCTACAGGCGCAATTCCCCTTGCATTCAGGCCGCATCCTGGGCTTGACCGGACGCATCCTGATTTCATTGCTGGGTTTGGTGGTCGCCATGCTGAGCGTCACTGGCGTGATTATCTGGATGAGAAAGCGGCGTGCGAGAGTAGTGGCCGCTATCCAGCCTGCATGACTTCAGCTTATTTTCAGCTTATTTCAGCTAATCTTAGGCACCAGCCGTTTTTCACTGATACTGGCCTTGGCTCTTTCCAGCATATCGATGGCCGCAGGGCCGCGCAATAGCGTGACAGCCACTGCCAGCGCATCGATATAAGTCAGATGCGCGAGACGTGAAGTCATGGGGGTGTAGATGTCCGGATCTTCTTCCACGTCTACACCTATATGCACATCGGCCAGTTCTGCCAATGGGCCGCCACTGGCGCACAATACCAGGATCTTGGCACCAGCCTGCTTGGCCAGTTGCACGCTGTCGATCAGGTCACGTGTGCGGCCTGTGCGTGAAAATGCTACGACCACGCAATCGCTGTTCAATAAAGTGGCAGACTGTGCCTGCAAGTGGGCATCGCAAAATACTGTAGTCGGTATGCCAAAGCGGAAAAACTTCAACTGCGCATCAATTGCCAGCGCACCGGAGTAACCCAGACCATAACATTCTATGCGGCGGGCACGGGCCAGCAAGTTGACTGCCGCTTCAAAGGTAGCGGTGTTGGCATTATTGCGTGCTTCCATCAGGGCTGCGATGGTGCGGTCAAATACCTTGGGCAAGACATCACGTACATGGTCAGCCTGGTTGACATCCAGATGCAAAAACGGAATGCCGGTGGCCAGGCTCTTGGCAAAGGCCAGCTTGAAAGTCTTGAAGCCGTCAAATCCCAGGCTCTGGGCAAAGCGTGCCACCGTGGGTTCGCTGACATCACAAGCTTGCGCCAAAACCCGTATCGACATTTCCAGTGCATCATGCGGCTTTTGCAGCAAAAATTCTGCTACCTGGCGCTCGGCGCGGCTCAAGGCTGTGCTGGCAGTGCGTATGCGTGCCAGCAAACCTTTTTCAGGAGGAATGTTGGGTTTGTTGTCAGAGAACGGATTGGCCATATACATGTGTTTTACGGACACCAGAAAACATCTATGGTACAGCCTGCTTCACGCAACAAGGACGCAACCGGCAGATTATTTTCTATCGCCTGCTCCAGCACCTGACGTTTTTCTGCGCCCGTGATCACCAGCCAAATGCGCTTGGTATTCAACAAGCGTGGCAAAGACAGCGACATGCGGCTCTGGCGGGTTTGCGGATGCACAGCCGCCAGGCAGGCCAAATCATCATGCTGGGTAGGCGCGCCAGGGAAAAGGGAAGCGATATGTCCATCCGCGCCCATGCCCAGCAAGACTGCGCTAAAGGCTTGCGGCAATTGCTCATTCAGGCGCACATTGATGGCTTCTGTTGCCACCTCCGGTGTACTAGAGGCATTTTTCAGGGACACCAGTTGCCAGCGCTTGTCTGCAGCAGAGCCAGACAGACAGCGGCGGAACAGGCCTTCATTGCTTTGCGTGTCCTGGTCCGGCACCCAGCGTTCATCAGTAGCGACGAGCTTGATGGGATTATGCGCATCTATATTCGACAGCAACTGATCCAGGCGTTGATACACAGGCGCAGGCGTAGAGCCGCCAGCCAGGGCAAAGCTGCTGCCATCTGGTGTAGTCTGGATCACATCCAGCCATTGCTGGCTCAAGGCTTCGGTCAGTGCCGAAAAATTGTCAAAGGTATGGTATTTCATGGTCATTTTATCGCTTAGCTTTCAACGAATTCTTCACCCCAGGCTGCCCCATACTGTGCCAGCAAATAACTGGCAGCAGAAGGGCCCCAACTACCGGAGATGTAAGACTTGAGACCTTCGCTATCGTTTTGCCAGGCGCTCATGATAGGGTCTATCCAGGCCCATGCTGCACTCAGTTCATCATCACGTACGAACAGCGTCAGGTCACCATGCATGGCATCGAGCAAAAGGCGTTCATAGGATTCGACGCGGCGTGAATTCGATACTTCAGCAAAGTCCAGGTTCAGTGCAACGTCAGACAGACGTATACCTTCGCCCGGCTCCTTGGCCTTCATATACAGTTGCACGCTTTCTTCAGGTTGCAAAGAAATCACCAGACGGTTAGAGCGCAAAGGCCCTTGCGATTTGCCAAAAATAGAGTAGGGAATAGGCTTGAAATTGATCGTAATTTCAGCACTGCGGCTGGCCATGCGTTTGCCTGTGCGCAGGTAAAAAGGTACACCAGCCCAGCGCCAGTTATCGATTTCTGCACGGATGGCGACAAAGGTTTCTGTGCGTGAAGAAGGCGGTACTCCAGGCTCGTTCTGGTAAGCGATAACCGGTTTGCCATCGACGGCACCGGCACGATATTGGCCGCGCACGGTTTTCTTGCTGACTTCGTCCGGTGTAAACTTGTGCAGGGCGCGCAAGACTTTGACTTTTTCATCGCGGATGGCGTCAGGGTTGGCATTCACTGGCGGCTCCATGGCGACGATGGAGACCAGTTGCAGCAAATGGTTTTGCACCATGTCGCGCAGGGCACCGGTATGGTCATAGAAATCACCACGTGATTCCACACCCACTTGTTCAGAGATGGAGATTTGTACATCCTGTATCCATTTGCGGTTCCACAAAGGCTCAAGGAAGGAATTGGCAAAACGCAAAGCCAGCAGATTTTGCACCATCTCTTTACCAAGGTAATGGTCAATACGGTAAATCTGGTTTTCGTTCAGGTAGGAGCGTAGGGATTGATTGATTTCTTTGGCAGACTGGGCATCACGACCCAGCGGCTTTTCTACCACTACACGGGCATTGCCCTCGACCAGGCCATGCTTGGACAATTGTTCGACCACAGGGATAAAGATGTCCGGGCCAGTTGCCAGGTAAAACAGAGTGGCATTGGTTTCGCTGGTTTGCAGGCTGTCTTTAAGCGCAGAAAAATCTTCAGGAATGCGTGCATCGATTTTTGAATAATGCGTGGTTGCAAGGAAGGCTGCACGTTTTTCTTCAGTCGCACCATCTACATCAGACGCATAAGATTCTATGGCTGTAGCGACACGTACACGGAATTCTTCATCCGTCAGCTTTTCACGGGCCGCGCCGATGAACTTGAAGTTCTGGTCCAGCCTGCCATTCACAAATGCGCTATACAAAGCAGGGATGATCTTGCGTTTGGCAAGATCGCCAGTGCCGCCAAATAAGACAAATGTGGTCATGCTGACTCCAGGTTGTGTTGGTAGTTATGTTCGCTTTATGTTCGCACTGTGTACGCTATTGCGCAGACATGCCGCGATGTGTTGCCGTATTTTGTTAACTTTGCTCTTAATTGCAGTATTGCTGCGTATTGCGAAATATGTACTACATTGATGATAGTGATTTATCTTGATTATGCCAGAAAATATTCAAAAATGTAGTTTCATTACGATAAATTTGATGTTTATGCCAAAAAAAGCAGCTAAATATCAAAATACTGAAAGTTTGTTACAGAAATGTAGGGATTTATGCTATCTTTGCTGCATTGATTCAGTATAGCTACAGCTTTCTTATTTTGCCCAAACGGGCCACAGGTGTTTATATGACGACATCCCCATCCACTGCGTTGCACCCTGTTATCGACAAGGTCACTCAGCGCATTACCGAACGCAGCAAAACTCTGCGCAGTACTTATCTTTCCCAGCTGGAACATATGCGTGGCCGTGGCCCGCGTCGTGCCAGCCTGTCTTGCGCCAATCAGGCACATGCCAATGCGGCCATGGATAGTAGTACCAAGATCTGGCTCAACCAGGCGCAAAAACCAAATATCGGCATAGTCACTGCTTACAACGATATGTTGTCGGCACATCAGCCCTATGAACATTATCCGGCACAGATACGCCAGACGGCCCTGCGCTTTGGCGGTACTGCGCAAGTTGCAGGCGCCGTGCCTGCCATGTGCGATGGTGTGACACAAGGTCGCCCTGGCATGGAGTTGTCGCTGTTCTCACGCGATGTGATTGCCCAGGCGACTGCAGTGGCTTTGAGCCATGATGCTTTTGACGCGACCCTTTGCCTTGGCATCTGCGACAAGATCGTACCTGGCCTGTTGATCGGTGCGTTGGCCTTTGGTCACTTGCCAACTATCTTCATACCAGCCGGCCCCATGGGTTCTGGCTTGTCGAATAAAGAAAAAGCCGCAGTGCGTGAACGCTATGCACAAGGCAAGGCGACCAAGGAAGAATTACTCGCCGCAGAAAGCGCTGCCTACCATAGTGCAGGCACCTGTACTTTCTATGGAACTGCCAACAGCAACCAGATGCTGCTGGAAGCCATGGGCTTGCATTTGCCGGGGGCGGCCTTCGTCCATCCGACGGACCCATTGCGCAGTGTACTGACAGACGCAGCAGTAGAGCGCGTCCTGCAATTGACCGAGCAAAGCGGCAACTACAAACCCATAGGCCAACTGGTCAATGAAAAAACCATCGTCAATGCCGTCATTGCATTACTGGCGACAGGTGGTTCCACCAATCACACTATCCACTGGATTGCCGTGGCCCGCGCTGCCGGCATCATCATCGACTGGCAAGACTTTGACGAGTTGTCATCCGTTGTTCCTCTGCTGACACGTGTTTATCCTAACGGTACGGCTGACGTAAATGCCTTTGAAGATGCTGGTGGCCCGGTGTTTGTGATACGCGAATTGCTGTCGGCTGGGCTCATGCATGCCGATGTCATGACAGTCTATGGCAATGATGGTTTGAACTCGCACACCACTCGCCCGGTATTGACTGAGGATGGCAAGGTCAAATGGGAAGCGCTGCCTGCAGAATCGACTGACACTACGGTCGTTCGTAATGTGACTGATCCCTTTGCATCTACTGGTGGACTGCGTTTATTGCATGGCAATCTGGGGCGCGCTATCGTCAAGGCATCTGCCGTACCTGAAGATGCATGGATCATCAAGGCACCGGCAAAAGTATTTGAGTCGCAGGATGCACTCGTCAAAGCTTACAAGGCTGGCGAATTGAACATGGATTTCGTCGCCGTCGTCATCTTCCAAGGCCCGCAAGCGAATGGCATGCCTGAGCTGCATCAGTTTACCCCGGTGCTGGGCAGTCTGATGTCGGCTGGTTATAAAGTCGCGCTGGTGACTGATGGCCGCATGTCGGGTGCGTCTGGCAAAGTGCCTGCGGCCCTGCATGTCAGCCCTGAAGTGGCGCAAGGTGGCCCACTCGGCAAAGTGCGAGACGGTGATGTGGTCGAATTGAATGTCCATACCGGCGAATTGCTTGCCTGGGTTGATGCAGATATCTGGGCACAACGCGCTGTGCGTGAACTCAGCAAGGAACCTACCTTTGGCTATGGCCGTGATCTGTTTGCTGCACAGCGCCGTGTCGTGACTGCGCCTGAGCATGGCGCATCAACTCTTTTCATCGATTAATTTTCTAAAAGCGAAACCCATCATGAGCCTGAATATCAGTATGAGCAAGCGAAACATCATCGCCCAACTGGAACAAATCCGCGTATTGCCTATTCTCGTCACTGATGATGTGGAGCAGGCGATACGCTGCGTGACTACGCTGGCAGAAAATGGTTTGCCAGCTGTGGAAATTACCTTGCGCACGCCAAATGCAATGACAGTCTTGCGTGAAGTCGTCAAGGCTTGTCCGACAGTGACCGTGGGTGCAGGTACGATTTTGACGCAAGCGCAACTGGATGCGGTCAGAGAGACTGGTGCTGCCTTTGGTATCAGCCCCGGTATCACACCTGTGCTGGCAAAAGCCGCCGCCGATTCTGGCTTGCCCTATTTTCCCGGTGTTGGTGGGGCCAGTGATTTGATGCTGGCGCTTGAGCATGGTTTTAATGTAGTCAAACTTTTCCCTTCCGATATCGTTGGCAGCACCAAGATGGCCAAGGCACTTGGTGGTCCTTTCCCTGATGTGAAGTTTTGCCTGACGGGTGGCGTTACGGTGGAAGCGACACCAACCTTGTTGCAGCAATCAAATATCCTGTGCGTAGGTGGTTCGTGGATGTGTCCGGCTTCTCTTATCAATGCGGGCGATTGGGCGGCGATTGGCGTCCTGGCTGCCGCTGCAGCCGCAGCAGGCAAGAAGTAAATACAGGTTTGAGTAATATTTTTAGCACTTTCACTAATCACTTTTCGCAAATAAGCAAGATTATGGTCACTTCCGTATCGCGTACTCCAATTTGGGGTTTGTTGCAGCAACGTGCCACCAACATGCCTAACCTGAAAGAACTGTTTCGTGCTGATCCGCAGCGCTTCACGCATTTTTCAGCTTCTGCCTGCGGCATCATGCTTGATTATTCCAAGCAACGCATAGACACCACCGCCAAGCTGAATTTGCTGGCATTGGCGAGGCAGCAGGATGTGGAGTCACGCCGCGATGCCATGCTACGCGGTGAAGCGATCAACCAGACGGAAAACCGTGCAGTTCTGCATACGGTATTGCGCTTGCCTAAAGGCGAATCCTTTGATTTGAATGGTGAAAACATTGCCGCCGATGTGCATCAGGTGCTTGCGCAAATGCGCAGTTTTAGCGATGCAGTCAGGGAAGGGCGCTGGCTGGGGTATACCGGCAAGGCCATACGCACTATCGTCAATATCGGTATCGGTGGTTCAGACCTTGGCCCGCAAATGGCTTGCATCGCTTTGGCACCGTGGTCGCAAAAAAACCTGTCCCTGCATTTTGTCTCTAATGTCGATGGCCGTCATGTCGCCGATGCGCTGGCAAATGCTGATCCTGAAACGACCTTGTTCGTAGTCGCATCCAAAACTTTCGCGACCATGGAAACCCTGACCAATGCCCGCACTGCGCGTGAATGGATGTTGTCGCACGGCTGCCCGGTCGATCAGATACGCCAGCATTTCGTGGCACTGAGTACCAATGTCAAAGCTGCCGCAGATTTTGGTATCGCGCCTGAAAATGTTTTCCCATTCTGGAACTGGGCCGGTGGCCGTTATTCCATGTGGAGTGCGATTGGCCTGTCGATTGCCCTGTATGTAGGCGCAGATCGTTTTGAAGAAATGCTGGCTGGTGCGCATGAGATGGATTTGCATTTCGCCCAGGCACCGCTGGAACAAAACCTGCCAGTATTGATGGCCTTGATAGGTGTATGGAATATCAATTTCCTTGGCCTGCAAGCCCTGTCGATTGCTCCTTATCACCAACGCATGACGCGTTTGCCTGCCTACTTGCAGCAACTGGAAATGGAAAGCAATGGCAAGTCTGTCACGCGGGAAGGCCAACGCGTTGATTACACCACGTCCCCGATTTTGTTTGGCGAAGCGGGTACTAATGGCCAGCATGCTTACTTCCAATTATTGCATCAGGGCGCAACGATTATCCCTACCGACTTTATCGTGGTGGCTGATGATGATGCAGGTTTGCCAGGGCATAACCAGGCACTGCTGGCAAATTGCTTTGCCCAATCCAAGGCCATGGCCTGGGGTAAGAGCATGGCAGAGGTACGCGCTGAGCTTGGTAATTTACCAGAAAAAGTATTGGCACCACGCGTTTTTGAAGGTAATCGGCCTACCTCGACAGTTTTGCTGGATTCTTTGACACCACGTTCTTTGGGTGCCTTGATTGCCCTGTATGAACACAAGGTCTTTGTGCAATCGGTGATCTGGGATATCAATGCCTTTGATCAATGGGGTGTGGAGTTGGGCAAATCGCTGGCTCAGCAATTGATCAGCCTTGATCCAAGTGCAGTCAAGGAAGATTACGACAGTTCAACCAAGGGTTTGTTGCAGGCAGTAGGGCGTAGCCATAAATTGAAGAAGGCCGCTTAATAGAGCCTGTGTTGCAATACTGTTGTAAGCAAGCCTCAGCCATTTTGATATATCAAGCTTCAGATTGTGATGTAAGCATGCTGTCAAGGCGCTTGTTCACTCTGTAAGGCTGAGTTTTTGACGATATGAAATATATTATCGCAGCCAGTCGTACAAGAATTTTCATCATTACTGTTTCATCCTTATTCTAGAATTTGTCAGCATGAACGCCCACTTACAACCACAATTAAAAATGAACGATATCAGCGACGACAAAGACCAGAGCCTGCGTGAGGATATACGCAGACTAGGCCGCATATTAGGCGATACGGTAAGAAACCAGCATGGTGATGAAGTATTCGATCTCATTGAACAGGTGCGCCAGAATTCCATACGCTTTCGCCGTGATGCCGATGAGGCCGCACGCGCCGAGCTGGAAACCACGCTCGATACACTGACCAATGACCAGACCACCCAAGTCATACGTGCCTTCAGTTATTTTTCACATCTAGTGAATTTGGCAGAAGACCAGCATCATATACGTCGCACACGTGCCCATTTGATAGCAGGTTCAGCCCCTCGCCAGGGTAGCCTTGCGCATACCATAGAAGCTTTGTATAACACTGGCCACAGCAGCCAGCAGTTGCTGGATTTTTTTGAGACTGCACAAGTGTTCCCGGTATTGACCGCGCACCCAACAGAAGTGCAGCGTAAGAGTATCTTGAATTGCCAGATGGTGATTACCCGCTTGCTCGATGAGCGCGACCGCATGCAATTGACGCCGGAAGAATCCGCTGCAAATGAAGAAGCTTTGGGTCGTGCAGTATTGACCTTATGGCAGACACGCATGCTGCGTACTTCCAAATTGTCAGTGCTCGATGAAGTGGAAAACGGCCTGAGTTTTTATGACTACACCTTCCTGCGAGAATTGCCGCATCTGTATGCTGGCCTGGAAGATTTATTGGCGAGCAAAGACGCCACATTGACGCAAACAGAATTGCCAAGTTTCATGAAAATGGGTAGCTGGATAGGTGGGGATCGCGATGGTAACCCATTCGTTACTGCCACTGTGCTGGAAAAAACCCTGGCCATGCAGGCCACTCGCGCTTTTAAATTTTATCTCGATGAATTGCATACGCTCGGTTCGCAATTATCAATGGCAAATTTGCTGGTCAAAGTCTCTGACGACTTGCTAACCCTGGCGCAGCGCTCTCCCGATCATTCACCGCACCGCTCGGACGAGCCTTATCGCCTCGCCATCAGCGGCATCTATGCGCGCCTGTCGGCGACCTACAAGCAATTGCTGGATCTGGAGCCCGTCATACATCCTAGTGGCATTGCTGAGCCTTATGCGACAGCAGAAGAACTGGCCGCTGATCTGGATATAGTGCATCACTCCTTGTATGACCATGGTTCTGCGGCGATCACGCGTGGCCGTTTGCGTCACTTGCGCCGTGCAGTCAAGGTATTCGGTTTTTATCTGGCGCCTGTGGATTTGCGTCAGAATTCAGATGTACATGAACGTGTAGTGCATGAGTTACTGCAAGCCGCCAATCCTGAATTGAAGTATCTGGATTTGAATGAAGACCAGCGCATAGAAGTCTTGATCAAAGAGATCAGTTCTGCACGCCCACTGGCTTCGCCTTACCTGACATATTCTGAAGAAACACAATCGGAACTGGCAATCTACCGCGCCGCCTGCACCGCGCAAAAGCGTTATGGCAAAGGCGCGGTGCCGAATTGCATCATCTCCAAAACCGATGGCGTGTCTGACATGCTGGAACTGGCCTTGCTCTTGAAAGAGTCAGGTCTGCTGCACCCCGCTGAAGGGTGTGTTGATGTCAATATCATCCCGCTGTTTGAAACCATAGGCGATTTGCAAAACAGTGCACCTGTCATGGACAGGTTGTTTGGCATACCAGCTTATGCACGCCTGCTGGCCAGTCGCAGCAATGCGCAAGAAGTCATGCTTGGGTACTCAGACAGTAACAAGGATGGCGGCTTTTTGACTTCAGGCTGGGAGTTATACAAGGCTGAGCTTGACCTCATTGACGTGTTTGCTAAACATCAGGTACGTTTGCGCCTGTTCCATGGCCGTGGTGGTTCAGTTGGTCGCGGTGGTGGCCCCAGCTACCAGGCTATATTGGCGCAACCCGCTGGTGCAGTGCAGGGACAAATTCGTTTGACTGAGCAAGGTGAAGTGATTACCGCCAAATATGGTAATCCTGAAGTAGGGCGGCGCAATCTTGAAGTATTGGCTGCGGCTACGATGGAAGCCAGTTTGCTGGCTTATACCGAAACTGCGCCCAAGCCAGAATTTTTATCTGTGATGGAAGAATTGTCTGACCATGCCTTTAAAGCTTACCGTAATCTGGTGTATGAAACTGAAGGTTTCGAGCAGTATTTCTGGGAATCGACAGTGATTTCCGAGATCGCTGGCTTGAACATAGGCAGCCGCCCGGCATCGCGTAAAAAATCGACAGCGATAGAAGACTTGCGTGCGATTCCCTGGGTATTCAGCTGGTCACAATGTCGTTTGATGTTGCCGGGTTGGTTTGGTTTTGGCTCTGCAGTGCAAGCTTACCTGAAGGCTCATCCTGATGCCGGTTTGCAGACCTTGCAATCCATGTTCAAGGAATGGTCTTTCTTTTCTACTGTCTTGTCGAATATGGAAATGGTGCTGGCCAAGAGTGATATCGGCATCGCCAGCCGCTATGCCCAACTGGTCAAGGATGAGTCATTGCGTAACCGTATTTTCCCGCGCATACAGGCTGAACATGAAGCAACGATAGATATACTGAAGGCTATCTCTGGTCAGGATGAATTGCTGGCAGCAAACCCATTACTGGCACGTTCGATACGTAACCGTTTCCCTTATCTGTCACCCTTGAATCACGTGCAGGTGGAGTTGCTGGAGCGTTATCGTAATGGTGATGAAGACGAGCGTGTACGTCGTGGCATACATTTGTCCATCAATGGCATTGCGGCAGGTTTGCGTAATAGTGGCTGATATCGTGACTGATATATAGCTTGATGTGGCGGCTAATTGATTAGCCTGATCCAGAGGCTAAAAAACCTCTCTTGCAAATGCCAGAGAGGTTTTTTATTGGGAGTCGAGCCAGATAAACCAAATCAAACTCAATATCGCAATATCAGAACGAGGCCTGAACACCAACGTTGAAGTTAGTGATGTTGCCGTCGCCGCCAACAAAGTCAACTTTACGGCTGGCGATTTCAGCACGTGCCGCAAAGTTAGGCGTGAATGCATAAGTTGCACCTACACCGACCATGACCTGGGCGGAATTTTTGTTGGTGGAACCACGGACATTATTGAATGCAGCAGTTGCTTCGCCTTTGGAATAAGCCAGGCCCAGTTTAGTGAACAGACCCCAGTTATTGCCAAGTTGCGCGCGATATGTGCCAGCCAGATCAATGCCGGTTGCTTTCATTTCTGCAGCGATGCCATAGACATTGGCTTTGACTGTGCCCAGATTGTAATAGCTACCTTCAATACCCCAGTGAGGGTTGAAGTTGTAACCACCCAAAACATTGAAAGATGTGTCGTTGGTTTTGCAGCTGGATGTGCCTGCGCAATCCATGTTCCAGCGAGCCTGGCCTACAGTGGCGCCAGCATAAAACTCTGCATTTGCAGTTGTGCCGATAAACAAACCGGAAATTGCCAGAGCAGCGGCGATAATTTTTTTATTAAACATGTTGTACCTGATTGATTTTTGAATAACGCAACGAGATTTCTTTATTTACTGGATAAGCAAACCTGAAATTCTTTTGTTGCAGTGCAGCACTTTATTCTAAAACCATAGTTATGTCAAAAAACCTTATCTATTTACGTCTATATATGTCGTTTTTTGTATGAATGTCTTATTGATAATTAAAATGTTTGAAATGCGTTTAAAACAGCAGTCCCCCGCCTTTTCTGAAAAGTGCCATATCGACATAATTAGACATACGGTGGGTCGTCTCTGATGGACTCAGGGTAACGCCACCCAGGTCAACAATATTCTTTTGCGCCAAGGCTTGCAGGGCATCGCGCCCTGGTTTGCCAGTCTGTATTGCTTTAACCAGGGTTTTTGCGACCATAAAGCCTTCAAACGTCAGTGCAGACAGATCTTCATCCCTGAATTTTTTCATCATATTGCTATGATCTATCTGTATCAGTGACTTTTTGCTCAGCGGGTTAGGTACTACCTGGGAAAATACTGTCCACTCCAGTGCCTTGGGGCCAGCGACTTCTGCCAGGGTATCCAGATTGATGAGTGACATGCCGGCAACAAAGGTGCGCGGGGCGTGTTTTCTGAATTCTTTTAAAAATACGCCAGTGCCCAGCGTATCAGCAATCGCAATCACGATGCCGGGGTTGGACCTGGCCAGCACGGCAGATTCTCTTTCCATGTCAGCAGCAGATGCACCTATGCGTACCAGGCCGCTCATGAGCATATTGCGTTTACGCAGTTCGGCGACGACATATTGGTACATGTCCTGGTTCAGGGCGTTCTCCTGATAAGCGATGCCTACACTCTTGATACCCAGCTTGTCGAAGTAAGAGAAGATATATTGCATCTCTTGCTCTGGGCTGGGTCGCCAGAACAGCACACGGGAATTATACGTTTTGACGGATGCTACCAGAGGGGCGAACAGGGTTTGCCCGCTTTGTGAAAACCTGGCATTGGCCAGCACGGCATCTGTCACAGCCGCACCTATGCCGCCGAGCAGGTAATCTGCCTTGTCTTTTTCCAGCAAATCGCTGACGGCTTGAGCCGAGACCGCCGGGTTACCCTGATCATCACGTACCAGATATTTAATTCGCTTGCCGCCTATGCCACCATTTACATTGATGCTGTCAAAGTAAGTGGTAATGCCTGCCACATAGTCGCGGCCAATGCTACCATTCGGTCCGGACAAGTCTATTGCCTGCCCGACGACGATAACATTGCCTTGCGCCTGTACATTCAGGGCAAACAAAAAGCAAAGCAGGGCGAAACAAAAAGGCCAGAGCCTATGGGGAAAACGCATTCTGATAACCTGTAAAATATTGCAATGTGACAATTGTTACATTTAAATATGACTATGGAATGACGAGGCAGCAGCTTGTTCATACTCGTAAGTTATATGCATATGCTGATTTTGAAGATTTGGAGAGCGTTGTGACTAGCGGTGAAAAGAATGATGCGACTGAGGCGGGGCAAATACTGGGTGTGATAGGGTGGTCTGGCAGCGGCAAAACCAGTTTGCTAGAGTATCTTGTCAAGGAACTGACGGCAGCAGGACATAAGATTAATATCGTCAAGCACAGTCATCATGATGTCACGATAGAACCTCCGCAAAAAGACAGCTCACGCCTGCGCCTCGCAGGTGCGCAAGATGTCTTGCTGGCATCACCTTATCGCTATGTGATAGCTCATGAGCTGCGGCAAGAGGCTGAACCATCGCTGGATGAACTGTTAGCGCGTCTGTCACCGGCAGACTTGACGCTGGTAGAAGGTTATAAATGGGAAACCATGCCTAAGATTGAGGTTTTTCGTCCTGCCCTTGGCAAGCCAGCAATTTACCCGGACGATGCTCATATAGTATTGGTTGCCTCCGATGTCGCCGCCCCTGCCGATTTGCGTCCTGGCCTGCAATGGCTGGATTTGAATCAGACACAAGGGGTGTTGGATTGGATTCTTGTTGCGATGCAAAACAAGATATTAAAAAAAATCTGAAATTTCCCTAAAGACTTTACTTAAGCCGCCGTTATCTTAAGTAGACAGATAAGGAGAATTGTCATGGATGTAACCGGTATTGCCAGTCTGGCAACGACATTGGCTGATGTAGGTACTAGTCAAGCAGTGAGTATTGCTGTTTTGAAAAAAGCCAATGATATTACGGCTGAGAGTGCGACTGCATTGATAGAAGCAGTGTCTGATAACAAGTCTGTCGCTAATCTGCCACCCAATCTGGGCAGGAATATCAACACCACGGCTTGATTTTGCTTATAGCCGTAAATTGCTTACATTGCCTGATGGGTGTTTGTAAATAAGTGTTTTAGGTATTCAAGCAGATGTTCAAGAGGCGCGCTATGGCGCGCTTTTTTGTTTCTGGTGTGTTTGTGGTGGTGGATGGCATATGATCGTGCACAAGCAAGTTGCCCGACTATCAGCGATAATCTCGCCATTTCTTAAATACTTGGATTAAGCATGGAACAAAATTCTTGGGGCTGGTCTGACCGTCTCAGCCTCAGCTACGAACCTATGGACGAAACCCATAAAGAGTTTGTCGAACTCTGCGCGGCATTGTCTGAAGATAATCCTGCCACCTTTGTGGCCAGGCTGGATGCCCTGATCGTGCATTCCATCGCCCATTTTGAGCAAGAGAACCAGTGGATGACAGAAACTGCCTTCCCACCTGCTGGCTGCCACAGGCAGGAACATGAGGCTGTGCTGGAAGTCATGCAAGAAGTCAGGCGCAGGGTGGAATTGGGCGAGACTGATCTGGCTACGCGCCTGGCAGAAGAATTGCCATTATGGTTCGAGCATCATGTCGATACCATGGATAATATGCTGGCACGCTTCATGGCAAGTAATCCTGAAAAACTTGCCGATGATGCTATTACTACTGCTGCCAATGCTGCTCAGTCTCAACCAGCCTGAACCCGGATTTCTATATCGCCCAAGCTGACGACCTGGCCAGCACGGATTTTTGCTGTCTTGCGCAATTCCTGTTCACCGTCAACACTGACGTCACCGCTGGCAACGATAGCCTTGCCAGCGCCGCCGCTTTCGCACAGACCAACCAGTTTCAATAACTGGTTCAATTCTACATATTCGCCTTCCAGGCTAAAACTCAGGCTTTGCATATAAATTCCTCGATCCTGCAATAAAAGGGACGCAGCTTACACTATTTTGCCAGACGCAAGGCGCGTATTGGCCTTGTTTAACCACATTCCCAACTGGGCAATCAGGTCTGTCTGGCTGAAAGAGCAGCTTTCTTCTGTGAACAGGCTGCCTGACTCCAGGCGGCTCAAGAGGTTTTCCATGACCTCGGCAAACTGTGGTGGCAAAGCAGTCAATAACTCAGTCTGGGCCCGCCATATTTGGCAAAAACGGCTGATATTGATTTGTTCGGCAGATAAATCCTGGATACTTTGTCGCAATTCTAGAGTCAAGTTGAGCATATAGAAACTTTTAGCTTGAAAAAATGTCATAAGCTAGTAGGATAATCTGATCGCCGCCTGAATCCAAACGAAAATATGCTGCGTAAAAGATAGTGCAGGTAGCGTGGCTGAAAATATTTTACGAAATTTTGTAAGTTTGCTTTACCTGCACCGACTATAGGCTGTAGTTTCAAATTTTCCCATGTGGGATGTTTTGCACTTTTAACAGGAGATGAACATGAGTAATAAAGCAATGGTTGCAGTCGCACTTGCAGGTTTGTTGGGTTCCAGCATGGCAATGGCTGCTGATCCAGTCAAGACAGAAAAATGCTTTGGCATTTCCAAGGCCGGTCAAAATGACTGTGCTACTAAATCCGGTTCCCATTCTTGCGCTGGTCAATCCAAGAAAGACAATGATCCAGGTGAATGGAAAAAAGTCCCAGCTGGTTCATGCGAAAAAATGGGTGGCAAACTGGAAGCCCCTAAATCCTGAGTCAGGGTTTAATTTTTTGACGAGCCCGTTTTTTGACTGATTTATTTTGACTGATACGGCTCGAGCTAACTGTCAACCTACGCCCGCCCTGCAAGGGGTGGGCGTGGGTTTGCGTACTCAGCATTATCGTGATTTTCTGCATGCATCTGCAATTGAACCAGCCCCGGTATCTGCGGACTGGCTGGAGGTGCATTCAGAAAATTATTTTGGTGATGGCGGCTATGATTTGCATGTACTGCAAACATTGCGCCGCGACTATCCTTTAAGCCTGCATGGTGTAGGTATGGGTTTGGGATCAGCACTAGGCTATTCTGATAGCCATATCAGCCGCTTGCAGCGTTTGATAGAGCGCACTGAGCCGGCTCTGGTTTCTGAACACCTATGCTGGGGAGCAATTGCTGGCAGACATTTGAATGACCTCTTGCCTTTGCCATTGATGCAAAGCGCTCTCGACTTGATATGCCAGCGTGTTGATGAATTGCAATCGCGTTTGCAAAGACAGGTCTTGATAGAAAACGTCTCGACCTACCTGCGTTTTGCCCAGGACGATATGTCGGAAGCAGAATTCCTTGCCGTACTGGTCAAGCGCACTGGTTGTGGTGTCCTGTTGGACATTAATAATCTGTATGTGAATCAACACAATCATGGCGAAGATGCACTACAGGCCTTGCGCGTCATGGCTGATTTGCCGCTTGGTGCGATAGGTGAAATTCATCTGGCAGGGCACTTGCAAACCGATATCTGCCTGGTCGACGATCATGGCAGCCAGGTTGCTGATCCTGTGTGGGAATTATTTAAACGGGCAGGTAATATGCTGCCTGCCGGTATCCCGGTATTGATAGAGTGGGATACCGCAATCCCTGACTTGCCTGTGTTGTTGAATGAAGCAAATAAAGCCAGGCAAATTCTGGCAACATTGACTGCTAAAGAAGTAGCCGTTGCATAATGAATGCGATGAGAGATCCACATACCCTGGCTGAAATACAGGAGCAATTTGCCCTGGCATTGCTACAGCCATTCAGCCCGACACAGGCCTCCGCTTTATTTCATGCACACCCATTTCAGGATGACAGGCTGGCCTTGTACCGTGGCAACCTGACTGCGATCTGGACGTCGGCATTAAAGAATGCCTACCCCGTACTTTTTCAATTGGTGGGTAATGATTATTTCGAACAAGTGGCGCGCGCTTTTGGCCGCGCCTGTCCGTCCGAATCTGGTGATTTGAACCAGTTTGGCGCAAAGCTGGCAGAATTCCTGAAAACCATACCGGATGCTGCAGATTATCCTTATTTTCCTGATGTTGCCGCGCTGGAATGGCAGATACATACGGCCTATTATGCTGCTGATGCAGATGCCATCGGCCTGGTTGACTTGCTACAGGGCGTGGCCGCTGCAGAGCAGGATGTGCAGGCCGTGCAATTGGACTTTCATCCCGCTGTCCGTTTATACACTTCTGCATGGGATAGTGTCGCCATCTGGCTTACCCATCAAACAAATACCGAAGCAAGTCTGCCAGAAAATATCCGGCAGACTTGCTATGGACTCATCTATAGAAGTAATTGGTCAGTTGAGTTGTTGGCGATCAGCAAGCCAGCCTGGCTGGCATTGACAGCCTTGCAGCAGGGTAGCAGCCTGGGTACAGCTCTGGAAATGGCGCTGGATGCAGATGGCGGGTTTGATATCAATGCTCATCTGCAATCCTGGTTTGCTGCCGGATTATTTGCCAAGTTCAAATTTCCTGACAATCAGCTGTAAGGAATCCATCAGCCAACTGACTAAGTTGCAGGAGACTAATTGGAGAAATTCTATGTATAACACCCTGCAATACTTTCATGGCCTGAGTACCCGTTTTGATGACAAGCTCAGTGTATGGGGCGGTTCAGCTCTTAGTCTGGCTCTCAGGTTATTTGTCGGTTGGCAGTTTTTTAAGGCTGGCCTGGTAAAAGTCGCTGACTGGCAGTCTACCTTGTCACTGTTCCGCGAAGAATATATGGTGCCCATCATACCTCCTGAGTTGGCAGCCTGGATGGGGGCGGGTGGGGAATTGGTTTTACCTGTCTTGCTGGTACTGGGTATTTTTTCCCGCCCGGCGGCCCTGGCTTTGTTTGCAGTGAATCTGATGGCCGTGGTTTCTTATCCGCAGTTGTTTGAGTTGGAATGCCCGGCAGCAGTCAATTCGCACTTTTACTGGGGAATCTTGTTACTGGTACTGGTTAGTTTTGGGCCTGGCAAGTTGTCACTGGATGCATGGCTGCATGCTGGCAAGCAGGACAAGTGAGCTGAAGAGAGTTGAAGTGGGCTGATTAAGTTGACTACCCATACTAAATTGAAATTCGAACAGGCCTGCTGATGCAGGCCTTTTTTTTGACTATTATTTGATGAACTTATCATCTACATTTCAGTCAAATCGCTAAACAAAGTCTGGCCTGCCTGACGGCAGAGCGGATACAGCGCACACACACTGGAATATCTTCATCATGCAAAACAAATTTCGCTTTCGTAATGCCCAAGGCCAAATTCAATGGCGTACCCCTGTCATGACAGTTGTTGCCGTAGCAATTTGCAGTGCGCTTTGGATGGTTTATTCCAGCAAGATGACCGCACAGGCCAGCACCAATGAAAAAAAACAGGCAGACAAGGAAGTAGTCTATGAATTGGCTACAGCCGACATCACCATTGCTGAACTCAAGGAATTATCTGCACAATTACCCGTCTCTGGTTCGCTGGTGCCGGAAAGTCAGGTGACCATTCGCGCCAAAGTCATTGCCGAAGTGGCAGAAGCGCCTTTGCAAGAAGGCGTGGCAGTACAAAAAGGCCAAATTATTGCCCGCTTTACTGCCGCTGATTTGCATGCGCGCCTGACCACGCAAGAAGCCGCAGTGGATGAAGCCCAGGCCAGACTGGCGCTGGCACAAAAGAATCGTGTGTCGAATGAGACCCTGCTGAAGCAAAACTATATTTCGCAAAATGCTTTTGACACTACCCACAATGGCCTTGAGTTGGCACAGGCCAGCCTCAAGTCTGCAATGTCACAAAAGCAGGTTGCACAACTGGCACTGGCAGATACCCAGATACGATCGCCGTTGGATGGTTTCATCAGCAAGCGCCATGTGCAGCCGGGTGAAAAAGTTTCGCCGGATACTGCGCTGTATAGCATCGTCAATCTCAGCCATATGACACTGGAAGCGCAAGTGCCCGCCAGTGAAATCCCCAGAGTCAAAACGGGACAAAAAGTGGTGTTCCAGGTAGATGGATTTGGTGGCCGTGAATTTGTCGGCAAGGTGGCACGTATTAATCCTGCGACAGAAGCGGGCTCACGTTCCATGATGGTGTATGTGGCTGTTGATAATGCCGATGCAGCATTGCGCGGCGGTATGTTCGCCAAGGGCAGTCTGGTATTGGAGAAATCTGCTGCGGCCACGACAGTACCACTGACTGCGGTGCGGCAAGTCAATGGTAACGATGTCGTCTATCAAATCATCAATGAGCAGGTGAAGATGCAAGCCGTCAAGCTGGGATTACGCAGCGATGACGAAGGCAAGGTGCAGATAGTGCAGGGGCTGGAAGCCGGTGCCGTGCTGATTTCTTCCCGTCTGGATGGCGTAAAAACCGGTAGCAAGGTAAAGATGCCCAAGCCCAATGCAGCGTCGAAAGTCTAAGCCATGTGGATGACCAAAGTAAGTATACAAAACCCGGTGTTTGCCACCATGATCATGGTCGGCCTGATGGTGCTGGGTATTTTTTCCTATAAGGGCCTGGGCCTGGAAAACATGCCTAATGTTGAGTCGCCCGGTGTCTGGATGGAAGTGATGTATCCCGGCGCTTCACCCGAGATCGTCGAGAACGATATCACCAAGCCGGTAGAAAATGTCGTCAATACCATCAGCGGCGTCAAGCGCATCATGGCCAGTTCTTATGAAGGTCGTGCTGGTATCTGGATAGAGTTTCAGTTGTCGGTAAATGGTGACAAGGTATTGCAGGAAGTGCGTGACAAGGTTGCCCAGATACGCCCCAGTTTCCCGCGAGATGTAAAAGATCCGTTCATCGTTAAAGGCGGCGATGGTAATGGCCGCCCTGTGGTGCAAATGGCGATCAGTTCTGGCGAACGCAGCTTGCGTGATCTGTCGAATATGACGGACCAGATCATCGTCAAGAAATTGCAAAGCGTGCCAGGTGTGGGCAGGGTGGATGTGCGTGGCGCAGTGGTGCGCCAGGTGCAGGTCAAGCTCTTGCCTGACCGCATGGCAGCCAATCATATTGGCGTCAATGAGGTGCTGACTGCGATACAAACCACCAATCAAAACATGCCAGCGGGTTTGATCACCCGTGGCTCACAAGATCAACTGGTCAGGCTGGAAGCCAAGATTACAGATACGCGAGGCTTCAATAAAATTATTGTTGCCCGCCGTGCCGGTGCACCTGTCTATCTGGAGCAGATTGCTGAAGTGCAGGATGGTGAAAGGGAAGAATATTCCATCTCGCGCGTGAACGGGCAAAGGTCGGTTGCCGTTGCCATCAGCAAGATACAGGATGCGAATATCGTTGAGGTGGGGGATGGCATCATAGAAGCGATTGCTGATCTCAAAACACGCTTACCCAAAGATGTGCAGATGACGGTTAGTGAAAACAATGCTGATTTTGTCAGACACTCTCTTGATGGCGTGAAAGAAACCATACTCGAAGGCGCGGGCCTGACGGTGTTGATCGTCTTCCTGTTCCTGCATTCCTGGCGCAGCACCATCATTACCGGTTTGACTTTACCTATCTCGGTGATTGCCACCTTTATCGCGCTCAAGGCTTTTGGGTTTACGCTTAACTTCCTGACCATGATGGCGTTGTCGCTGTGCATAGGTTTGCTGATTGATGATGCTATCGTGGTGCGGGAAAATATCGTACGACATCTGGGCATGGGCAAGGACCACAAGCAGGCGGCAGAAGATGGCACCAATGAAATTGGCCTGGCTGTCATGGCCACTACCTTTGCCATTGTTGCCGTGTTCGTGCCTGTGGCTTTCATGCAGGGCATGATAGGTAAATTCTTTTTCCAGTTCGGTATTACGGTAACCGTCGCTGTACTGGTGTCGCTGTTTGTCAGCTTTACCCTTGACCCCATGTTGTCCTCAGTATGGCGTGATCCGGAAGAAGGCCGCTTCAAGCGCTTGCCCTGGCTGGCAAAGTTCATGGGTGGGATAGAACATGTCATCGACAAGCTGCACCTTATCTATGGCAAGTTATTGCAACTGGTTTTGCGCAAGCGTAAAACAACCTTGTTGCTGGCGACCTCACTTTTTGTTGGCAGTTTTTTTCTGGTGCCCATGATAGGTACTGAATTCGTACCTGAGGCTGATGAAGGCCAGATCACCATCAACCTCAAAACCCCGGTTGGCTCAAGTCTGCAATATACCGATGATAAAACCCGCCAGGTCGAGGCTGTTCTCAAAGAGATGAAAGATATCCAGACCATCAATACTTCGGTCGGTATCGAGAATGAACGAAATACCGCGCAAATCAATATGAAGCTCAGCGAAAAGCGCATCAGCCATCGCAAATCGCAAAAGCAGATGGAGATGCAAATTCGTGAGCGTTTGAAAAGCATACCCGGCATAGAAATGGCCGTTGGTTTTGATAAGCCTATTTATGTGGCGATACTTGGCCCGGATGCCGACAAGCTGCAAGATGTCATTGATAGCGTCATGAAAAAAATGGCAGCAATCAAAGGCATTGCTGACCTTGAGAGCAGTTTGACAGGGGCTAATCCAACTGTCCTGGTCAAGGTCAATAATGAATTGGCCAATGACCTGGGTTTGTCGGTGCAGCAGATAGGCTCGGCTTTGCGTCCCTTTGTTGCAGGCGATACCCTGGGACAATGGTTGGCGCCGGATGGCCAGAATTATGAAATCAATGTGCAATTGCCCAAATCAGGCAGGCAAAAAATTTCTGACCTGGCAGACCTTTCACTCGCGAGTAGCAAGATAGATGCAAATGGCAAACCCATGATGGTGCCTTTGCGCCAGGTCGTGCAATTTGTTCCCAGCACCAGTCCGCGCGTCATCAAACGTCAGGACCTGCAGCGCAGGGCAGCGATTTATGCCAACGTCGAAGGGCGTCCTGCTGGTGACGTTGGTGCTGAAGTACAGAAGCTGGTGAAGACCATAGAGCTGCCACCCGGCTACCGCTTTGATATCGGTGGACAGACCAGGGAAATGCAAGAGTCGTTCAGTGCTGCTGTGGCTGCGCTGGGTATAGCCGTGATCTTTATTTACCTGATCCTGGCTTCGCAGTTTGGCAGTTTCCTGCAACCACTGGCGATCATGACGGCCTTGCCGTTTTCTCTGATTGGTGTGTTGCTGGCTTTGCTGATTACTGGCAGTACCCTGAATATTTTCTCCATCATCGGCTTCATCATGCTGATGGGACTGGTGACCAAGAATGCGATCTTGCTGGTTGATTTTATCAATCAGGCGCAAAAGCAGGGCATGAGCCAGTTTGATGCGGTGCTGGCCGCCGGTCAGGTGCGCTTGCGGCCTATCATGATGACGACGCTGGCCATGATCTTTGGCATGTTGCCCATGGCCATGGGTATCAGTGATGGGGCAGAAACCCAGGCGCCAATGGGTAGGGCAGTGATAGGTGGCATCATCACCTCGACGCTGCTGACTTTGCTGGTCGTGCCGATTGCCTATACTTATCTGGATAATCTGGGCAAAAAGGCGAAAGCTTATTTTGCATACCGTGAGCCAGAAGTTAACCCGGTTGCGGTAAATGCCGCAGTGACAGTGGTACGGGACTAAAGTATAAAAATATCTAAATCAAAGCACTTATTTTTGTGGCGAAAAAGGTATACTTGCCGCCCGGAAAAAGGGAGGCATGCAAGCTCGCTTTTTCACTGATTTTTAAAGAGTGTTGTATTTGCCCCGCATGAAAAATCCCCGGGGCAAGTTCAGGCTAATTTTTTAAGAGTGTTTACTCTAGATGTGAAATTTTCGCTATTCATCAAATTGCGTAAATGACATACTACTTGCTAAGTTTTAGAACGCTCGTTCCATTTTATATGGTGCTGGTTAAATCTACTGACTTGCAAAAAAATACTTAACAGGAGACAACAATGCGTCAAACTCATATAGCACTGGGTCTGCTTTCTGCTGCCGTTTTAACGGCTTGCGGCGGCGGTGGTAGTGCTGGTCCAGTCATCGATAACACACCTACCCGCGGCACTTTGGTCGCCAATCCACCTGTACTGGTGCCTATTCCCCAGGCAAGTGGCCCGGCATTGACCAAGCTTGATCCTGTCGTATTCAAGGCGTCGCTGGATGCGGCCAAACCTGGTTTGACACAAATCACAGGTGCACCGAAGTGCGAAATCAGTACTTACTACATGAAGTACATCACAGTTGGCGGTGCGAATGAAGCGACTGACGCAACTGGTGCCATCATGGTTCCATCCGGCAGCGACCCTGCATGTACCGGCCCACGTCCGGTCATCCTGTATGCCCATGGCACGACAGTAGAAAAATCCTTCAACATGGCCAATCTGCGTGATAACTCAGAAGCCATCCTGATGGCCGCCATGTATGCAGCGCAAGGTTTCATTGTCGTTGCACCTAACTATGCCGGTTACGATACTTCTGCACTGACTTACCATCCTTACCTGAATGCTGAGCAACAAGCCAATGATATGGTCGATTCCCTGCGTGCTGCACGCAAGGCTTTCGCAACTATCGGCGCACAGGACTCTGGCAAGCTGGTGATCAGTGGTTATTCGCAAGGCGGTCACGTTGCCATGGCAACGCAACGCGCCATGCAAACAACTTATGCATCCGAATTCAAGGTAAGTGCGTTGGCTGGTATGTCTGGTCCATACGCCATGTCCTTGCTGGGTGACGCAACTTTTGCTGGCAGCCCGAACGCAGGTGGCACGGTATTTATCCCGCTGATCACAACCAGCTGGCAAAAATCCTATGGTGGTTTGTACACCAGCCCGAACGAAGTCTATGAAGACAAATACGCAACTGGCATAGAAACACTGTTGCCAGGCGCATTGACTTTCAATGACTTGTTCACGACTGGTAAATTGCCAGCGTATGCCATGTTTGCCAAAGACTCTCTGCCAGGTCCATCTTCTCCTGCATTTGCAGCCTTCTTTGGTGACGGTAACCTGGTGAAAACCAGCTATCGTAATACCTACCTGGCTGATGCACAGAAAAATCCTTGCAACGTCAATCCAGCAGATCCTTTGAACTGTACTCCTGCCAATCCTTTCCGTAAGGCTGGCGTGAGAAACGATTTGCGTAACTACGTACCTAATGTACCAGTCATGCTGTGTGGCGGTAATGGTGATCCTACTGTGTTCTTTGCCAGCACTCAGGCAACAGCAGGCTTCTTCCAGGCCAAAGGCTTGCCTGCAGCAGCCTTGACAGTGCTGGATGTGGACTCTGCACCAACCAGCGCAGCTGATCCATTTGCTGCCGCTAAAGTTGGCTTTGCCCAAAGCAAAACTGCTGCGATCAATGCTGCTATCGCTGCCAAAGTAGATCCGACAACAGCGGTCGCCAGCCAGTACCACGGTACTCTGGTTCCACCGTTCTGTAATGCCGCATCCCGCGCCTTCTTCCAGCAAGTTTTGGCTAAATAAGAGAGGACACCATCATGAAAAAAATTCATTTCGCTGTTAGTGCCCTGTTTGGTCTGGTCTGCGTTTCTTCTGCTCATGCTTTTGAAAACACCGTACGTGCAGGTATCATCAATGTGCAGGTACATTCCGAGTCGCCGGATTTCACCAGCAATGGCCCGTCATTCCTGACGCCACAACCGGCTGGTCTGGTCGTCCAGAATGCAACTACGCTGGCGCTGGGTTATTCCCGCCGTATCAATGATCATCTCGATTTTGATTTTGTGGCCGGTATTCCACCTGAGCATGAAGTAACCGGTCGCGGTACTTTGGCACCTTACGGTGTTATTTCCAAAGTCAAACAGCGTGCACCTACCTTCTTCCTTAACTATAATTTTGGTGCGGAGACTGATACTTTCCGCCCATTTGTCGGTCTTGGCTTGAACTACACCCAGTTCTTCGATGCGAAATCGACTGCAGTAGGCAATATTGCAACCGGTGGACCAACCAAGATTGATTTGAAGGATTCCGTAGGTCTGGCTGGTCAGGTAGGTGTCAAATATCGATTCGATGAACGTTGGTCTGTCACCGCAACTATCGCGGCTGCCAAAGTCAAATCAGACATGACAGCGACGACTGGCAGTATCGAGCGTAAGACGACGATTGATTTCCGTCCTGTCGTCTATTGCGTAGCATTGGGTTACAGCTTCTGATAAGTTTTCTGATAACTTAAGCTGCATAGCTTCAATAAGAGGGTTCCAGTTAATGCTGGAACCCTTTTTTAATTTGCGTAGCTGACAAACTTTTTCTTCGCAAGAGTGATACATGTTATATCACCAGTCCACCTATATTCTGCTTTGCTTCAAGCCATCCATCTCAAGCCGAGCAGGCATCGCGCTGTTTATGAATGGAGTTCTTGATCTTTTAATGAGCGGTTCAGCACTTTGTTTTGAAATGGTATATGATGATCGTCATGGGAAATAATTCATCAAAGCAAAAAGGCGTTAGCCGCAAAGAAATTACGCACGAACGTATCGTTGAAGTTGCTGCGCGTGCAATACGACGTAGTGGCTATGATGGCACCGGTGTCGCTGACCTCATGAAGGAGGCTGGCTTGACACACGGTGGCTTCTACAGTCACTTTGCCTCACGCGAAGCATTGCTGGCCGAGGCCGCGGATAGAGCGGGTGCGGAGGCGGTAGCTGCTTCTACCCGCATTGCTGCTGCCGTGCCACCAGAGCAGGCATTGCGGGCACTGGTACAGGCTTATTTGTCGAAAGAGCATTTCGCCAGCATAGAAACTGGTTGTCCAGTGAGTGCTCTGGGCTCAGAGATGCCTCGGCAGGCACCAGAGGTGCGGCGTGCGGCTACCCGTCGCATCAAAGAGATGATAGATGTCGTAGCGCGTCAGTTACCAGATTGGGGACAGCCAGGTGCGCATGAGCAGGCACTGATGATGGTCGCAACCATGGTGGGTACCATGCTGCTGGCACGTGCTGTTGATGACCCCAAGTTGTCTGAAAGCTTTCTCGAGGCAGCGCGGGAAAAACTCGCCCCAGTAGATATCTGATTGAGGTAAAGGTTTGCCGGCTTATGCTGGTTTTTGTTTGTTTTAAAATATGATGCTCATCATATTTTATCGTGAAATTAAAGTCTTACTACCATTAAACACATAGGCCATATAGATTGGAAAATATGATGAGTAAAAAAATTGCGCTGGTGACAGGTGCCTCGCAGGGCATAGGCGAAGCTACTGCCAAGCGGCTGGCGAAGGCTGGTTACAAGGTATACGGTACCAGCAGGCGAGGGGCCGCAACGGGTGAGCTATCCTTTGAGATGCTGTCATTGGACGTGACCAGCGATGAATCCGTCACGGCAGCAGTCAATGAGGTGCTACGTTTGAGTGAGCGCATAGACTTGCTTGTCAATAATGCTGGGATAGGTATTGCTCCTGCCGGGGCGGAAGAGGTCTCCATAGCGCAGGCTCAGGCGATTTTTGATACGAATTTTTTCGGACTCTTGCGGGTAACACAAGCAGTCGTGCCGCATATGCGACGCCAGGGGGCAGGTCGCATCATCAACATCGGTTCTGTGTTGGGCTTTTTGCCCATGCCTTACGGGGCTTTGTATGCTGCGACCAAGCATGCAGTCGAAGCTTATTCCGAATCCCTGGACCATGAACTACGCACCAGAGGTATCCGTGTCACAGTGATAGAGCCTGCATACACCAGGACAGCATTCGACGCGAACATGCTGGAACCCGACACCAAGATGGAAGAGTATCGCGAAATTCGCGCAGCAGTGAACAGGAGGATTAAAGAAGTAATGGCAACAGCTGAGGGACCCGAGGTCGTGGCTGAGACTGTATTGAAGGCTGCCAGTGTGCAGCATCCCAAATTGCGTTACACCGCAGGCAGTCTGGCGTATCGCTTGCGCTTGCTGCGCACATTTGCACCAGCTAGCCTGATGGACGCCGGGATACGGAAAGACCTCAGGCTCGAAGCTTAGGCGCGGTGCTTAGTTCTTGGTTCTTGTTCCGGGATCGCATGATGCAGGCCAGAATTGATTTGCAAGTCTAGAGCACCAGTAGCGGGTGAGCTGATTTTTTACCAGAAACCTTATTTTTAATAAATTGGAGTGAAGCATGATGAAAGCAGCCATTGTCGATCGCTATCAAAAAAGGAGTGCGTTGCGAATTGGCCAAATGCCAGTTCCTGAGATACGGGAAGATGAAGTCCTGGTCCAGGTTCACGCTGCCGCCGTCAACCTGCTGGATGCCAAGATACGCGACGGTGAATTTAAACTCATCTTGCCTTACCGCTTGCCACTCATCCTGGGCCATGATGCAGCCGGGGTCGTGGTCAAAGTAGGTTCCAAAGTACGGCAGTTCAAGTTGGGTGATGAGGTTTATGCCCGGCCAGATGACTTCAGGATAGGTGCCTTTGCAGAATTTATCGCCATCAAGGAAGACTCGCTGGCGATGAAACCCGCATCACTGAGCATGGAAGAGGCTGCGTCTATCCCGTTGGTGGGTTTAACGGCCTGGCAAGCGCTGGTTGAAAAAGCCAATTTGAAACCAGGGCAAAAGGTGTTCATCCAGGCTGGTTCGGGTGGCGTGGGAACATTCGCGATTCAATTGGCGAAGCATCTGGGTGCATTTGTCGCCACGACAACCAGTACTGCGAATATTGATTTGGTGAAGAGCCTGGGCGCAGATATCGTGATCGATTACAGGAAAGACGATTTCGAAAAAATCTTGCACGATTACGATGTAGTATTGAATAGCCAGGACGCAAAGGCCTTGGAAAAATCGCTGCAAATACTAAAACCCGGTGGAAAACTCATTTCAATTTCCGGGCCACCGGATGCCGCGTTTGCGGAAGAAATTGGTGCTCCGTGGTTCGTAAAATTGATCATGCGCATGCTGAGTTTTAGCGTCAGGAGAAAATCCAGGCGTCGCAATATAAGCTACGCTTTCCTGTTCATGAGAGCACACGGCAGACAATTGCGTGAGATTACATCTCTCATTGATGCCGGAGTAATACGCCCGGTAATAGACAAGGTCTTTCCATTTGAAGCAAGTAATGAAGCAATGGCTTATGTTGAAAGTGGGCGGGCAAAAGGGAAGGTCGTTATCAAGGTCCGATAGGGAGACAAGACCTGTTTGCAGGTGACATCAAGCGTAGTTATTCCTAGCTGTCGGATCGGTCTGTATGTGCTTGTGTTGGAGGTCTGTCAGAGTCCGAAGTCCTCATATTTGCATATGAGGACTTCGGATTTTTCATGAGCGCAATCAGGCTGACCGGGTCCGGGCGGCCCTGTTCGGGCAGCTTGATTAACTGTGTTTCTTTTTGCCTGCCTTCAGGTTGGCCAGCAGGGTCTTGCCATGGCGTGCAGGTGCGACTGAGCGATGGACGACTTTAGGTGCCGAAGTAGCACGGCGGCTGCCTGCACTTGCCAATATATTGGTCTGGTTGACCTGAGTGACGATAGGTGTCTGTATGTGCAAAGTCTGGCCATGGGCGACATTTTCACGTTTCAGATGGTTCCAGGTTTTTAATTCGGCGACACTAACGCGGAAGCGTTTAGCAATGCCAGCCAGGTTATCGTGTTTGCTTACCTTGTAGCTGACCTGGCGGGTAGAGGTTTTTTCTATGACCAGTTGTGCTTTTTCAGCGATTTCCAAAGAGATATCATGGTCCGGCGTTTTGGTGGATTTTGGTACCAGCAAGGTCGAGCCTGCCTTGACCATCATCTTCGCCGGAATGAAATTCACTTCGCGTATAACCTCAGCCTTGAGTCCCAGTTTTGTCGCCAGCGCTTCTACGCGCTCGGTTTTTTGTACAGTATGGGCAGACCAGCTAGACAACGGGCCTTGCCATTTATTCAGATTTTCTTTAAACAGGACTGCATTGTCAGTTGGTAGCAAAATCTTGGTATTGCTACCGCCGGTAATGACAGGGCGGCTGAACTGCGGATTCAGTGCTGTAAATTCATCGAGTGGCAACTCCGCCAACTGCGCAGCAACACGCACATCAATATCACGGGTTTTTTCAACTGAGACAAAATAAGGCTGATTATCCAGCTTGGGTAGTGCCAGATTGAATTGTTCTGGGTGGCCTATGATATTTTTGACAGCCTGCAGTTTTGGCAGATAATTCTTTGTTTCATTTGGCATATGCACCGACAGACTCTGGAAATCTATTGGCAAGCCTAGTGCCTGTTGTTTCTTGATGGCGCGCTGGACTGAACCTTCACCCCAGTTGTACGCTGCCAGCGCCAGTTGCCAGTCGCCAAACATGCCGTACAGTTTTTCCAGATAATTCAGGGCGGCATCGGTAGAGTCCAATACACCACGCCTGTCATCCTTGAACATGGTTTGCCTGAGGTTGAAGTCACGACCTGTCGCTGCCATGAATTGCCACATGCCAGTTGCTTTGGCAGTGGAGATGGCTTGTGGATTAAAAGCAGATTCTATGAATGGCAGCAAGGCCAATTCAGTTGGCATGCCGCGTTTTTCCAGCTCTTCTACTACATGATAAAGGTAGCGTGAACCGCGCTGCACTGTGCGCAAAATATATTCGGTGCGGGTGCCATACCAGGCCAGTTGATTGGTTACCAGCTGGTTTTCCAGATCGGGTATGGCATAACCTGCGCGTACTCGTTCCCACAAGTCTGTGGTTTTGTCGGTGTAATCAAAATTGGCTACGTCAGCTGGCAACTCCAGATTGACGGGTTGACTGGCAGCAGCTTGTACTGAGCTGGTGGTTTCTGGTGCTGACACCAGAGAGAAAACTGGGGGCGGAGCGTCTGCAAGGCATAGTTGAGGGGCCAGGCCAGCTAGTAAGGCGGCGGTCAATATGCTTGGGGAGCTTAGTCGGAATCGTTTCATAGGCAATGAATTGTCTAATCGACCATAGTCGACGTGGATTGCAGAATCGTGTGAGTGTACGCAAGTGCAGTTTGCAGCGTCAAGAAAAATGTCAGTTGAGTGACAAGTTTTACATCTGTTACATGGCTGTCCAGTCGGATTTCACCTTTGCTCATAAGTAAGATGGCCTAAATCATTTCAATTTTAGATAACACATGCCAAAATGTATCTAAATTCTTTTAAAACGAATTTATTCTTGATTTGATAATGCGATGTTTAAGCTATATGACAATGAAATGCAGGCTGCTGCAAAACAGGCGTTGCCAAAGAATATTGAAATACAATACACATCCTCATCGACGTATCTATTCAATCTGGACGTGATCTATGCAAAGTACATTGAAACCTTTGATATTGGCACTTGCTGCGGTTTTTACCATCATGAGTGCAGGTCTGGCAACGGCCGACACGATTATCGATAATGTTCGCGGCTACACCTTGAATCAGGAGGGAAAGCTGCAGCAGTTTCAAGCCCTGGCTTTTGATGATGCAGGCAAGGTTGTCGGGGTTGGTAAACTGGCTGACCTGGCAAGCAAATTACCTAAAGCCAAACATGTGGATGGCGGAGGTAAAACCCTATTGCCCGGCATGATAGATGCTCATGGCCATGTACTCAGTCTGGGTGCTAGTCAGATGCAACTCAGTTTGCGTGCTACTGCCAATCTGGCAGAGGCGCAAAAGGCAATTGCTGACTATGCACTCCGCTTCCCTTTGAACCAGTGGATTATTGGTGGTGAGTGGAACCAGGCTAACTGGAAGCTGGGGCGCTTTCCCACTGCGCAAGAAATCGATGTAGTAGTCAAGGACCGCCCGGTCTGGCTGTCGCGGGTAGATGGTCATGCCGGCTGGGCCAATAGCAAGGCCCTGCAACTGGCAGGTATTGCAGAAAATACGCCCGACCCTGCTGGTGGCAAGATAGAAAAAGATGCGCAGGGCAAGCCTACCGGCATCCTGGTTGATGCTGCCATGCGTCTGGTCGACAAGGTAGTGCCGCCCGCATCGAATGCGGAGCAAAGGGCTGCACTTGATCTGGCCTTGCTGGAATTGGCGAAGGTCGGCGTCACCAGTGTGCATGATGCAGGTGTATCTGAGTCTGCCGATAAATTGTTCCGCGAATATGCTGACAAGGGCAAATTGACGACGCGTGTCTATGGCATGGTGCGTGGCACCGATGGTTTTTTCGACAAAGTGTCGCAGCAAGGTCCTTTGCTGACATATGGACTTGATTTTTATTCTCTGCGTGCGGTAAAGCTGTTTGCTGATGGCGCTCTCGGCAGCCGTGGCGCAGCCTTGATGGCACCGTATTCAGATGCGCCACATACCCATGGCCTGCTGTTCAAAACTGCAGATGAAATGTACGCGATGATAGAAAAAGCCGCCAGCAAAGGCTATCAGGTGAGTGTGCATGCGATAGGCGATGCCGGTAATCGTCAGATACTGGATGGCTTTGCCCGTTTGCCAGCATCGGCATCTGCCAACTTGCGCCACCGCATAGAGCATGCGCAAGTCGTGGCGCTGGATGATATTCCGCGCTTCAAACAACTGGGCATCTTGCCCTCCATGCAGCCCACCCACGCGACATCTGACATGAATATGGCCGAGGACAGAGTAGGGGCTGAGCGCATCAAGGGGGCCTATGCCTGGCGCAGTTTCCTGAAGCAGGGTTCGCGCATCGCCTGTGGTTCTGACTTTCCTATAGAATCGCCAAATCCATTCTGGGGTGTGCATGCAGCCGTTACCCGTCAGGACATGGCAGGCAAGCCTGCGCAAGGCTGGTACGCCAATCAAGCCATGACGGTACAAGAAGCCTTGCGCTGCTTTACCCTTGATGCTGCCTATGCCGCACACCAGGAAAATAGTCTGGGTACGCTGGAAGCCGGCAAGTGGGCAGACTTTATCCTCGTTGACCAGGATATGCTAAGCATGCCTGCTACGGATATTTACAAGATCAAGGTCCTGCAAACCTGGATGGCAGGCAAGCAGGTTTATCAGGCTGGCAAATAAACCCTGCCCGCGATGCTAGCTGCAGCGCGGTTTACGCCGCCTGCAGTTGCAATTGTTTTTCCTGTATCGGCAAATGTATCAAGGCTGCGCCCACTGCCAGCGTGATGTCGATATACCAGAGCAAATTGAAATTGCCATTTGCCTCCAGTACCTTGCCGCCCAGCCAGACACCCAGGAAGCCACCGAGTTGATGCGTCAGCATGACGATACCAAACAGGCTGGCCATATTTGCAGGTCCAAAGAACTTCGCTACCAGGCCAGCAGTCGGTGGCACGGTAGACAAGAATGTCAGTCCCATGACGGCGGCAAACACCAGTACGACGGCACCAGTTTTAGGCGCAAGTAGAAACAGGATGATGGCAATGGCACGCGTTGCATACAGCAAGGACAGCAGCGATTTCATGCGCCATTTGCCGACTGCCCAGCCCATGGAAATACTGCCTATGATATTGAACAGGCCCAGCATGGCCAGCGCCCAGCCGCCAAACTCTGCAGGCAAGCCGCACAGGCTGATCGCACCAGGCAAGTGGGTGGCGAGAAAAGCCACGTGGAAGCCACAAACAAAAAAACCTGCTGCCAGCATCAGGTAGCTGGGATTTTTCAGGGCAATAGTGATAGCTCTGGAAGTGCTGACAGGTGCTTGCCCTACACTGACAGCTTGTACAGGTTTGCCACGTAACATATAGGCAGCGGGCAGTGCCAGCAAAACCAGTACGCCCATGATCTGCATCGCATTATTCCAGCCATACAAACCCATGAGTGTGATGGCGATCGGTGCCATCAGGAACTGGCCAAAAGAACCGCCAGCATTCACGATGCCGGTAGCAATGCCGCGTTTTTCTGCCGGTATCATGCGGGTGGCAGTTGCCATCAGCACCGCAGGCCCTGCCATGCCAGCGCCACCTGCTGCCAGCATGCCTATGGCAAAAATCAGGCCCGCCGTGGTCGTCATCAATGGTGTGATGAAAGTACCCAGTGCCACCAGGACGATACCAACGCACAAGACACGGCCAGCGCCCATTTTATCTGCAAAAGCACCGGCAAATGGCTGCGTCAGACCCCACCACAATTGCCCAAAGGCGAAAGCCAGGCTGATATTGCCCACGCCCAGGCCAGTGGCAGTATTCATGGGGCTGAGAAATAGCCCCATGCTTTGCCGTGCACCCATGGTCAGGGCAAAAGTGCCAGCTGTGCCCAGCAGTACCAGCCAGATGGCGGGGTATTTGCTCAATAGATTGTTCTTGGTATCCATATCGTTTTCCGTGAATGAAAGGGCGGATTTGATTTTAAATTATGATCATCATGATTGTATATATTACGTTTATAATCTATAATGTCAAGAGAATTTATTGATGGAGTAATGCCATGAAAGTCAGCAGAGAGCAGGCAAATGAAAATCGCCAGCGCATCCTTGATGTAGCTTCACAGCTATTCCGGGAGCGTGGTTATGATGGTGTCAGCGTAGTTGATTTGATGAAGGGTGCTGGCCTGACCCATGGTGGCTTTTATGGAAACTTTTCTTCCAAAGAAGACCTGATTGCACAGACCTGCGCACTGAGCCTGGGGCGCTCGGCAGAGCGCTGGAAAAAGTGGCAGGCAGAATCCCCGGACACCGCCTTGTCACGTATTGCCAATGATTATCTTTCTCCAGCGCACCGGGACAAACCGGGCAGGGGTTGTTCGCTTGCTGCTTTAGGATCGGACATGGCCAGGCAAAACGAGACAGTGCGCAAAGCTGCCAACAAAGGCACGCATGACTTGATGGCCGTGCTGGTGGACTTGCTGCCTGGCGAAACCAAAGAAAGAAAAGAGGACAAGGCGATGCTGGCTTTAGCCAGTATGGTAGGGGCAGTAGTGCTGGCGCGTGTGGCGGAAGATGAGGCATTTTCCAGGCGCATCCTGAGCGCAGTTGCGACTGCGCTTGAATCTGAAAAGGATTGAGGCCTGCCAAGCTCTTGCAAATCGAAGGAAGTTGCAAGAGCTTGCTGATGCTTTAGCCGCCCATGCAAAAGGCATTCAATTTATTGCCATCCAGGTCGCGGAAGTAAGCCGCATAAAAACCGCTATCACCTCTTGGACCTGGTGCACCTTCATCTTTGCCACCCAGTTCAAGTGCTTTTTTATGTACGGCCTGAACTTGCTCTCTGGTTTTCATCACGAGGGCGACCATGTTGCCATTGCCTGCAGTGGCCGCTTCGCCATTATATGGTTTGACTATACTCAGAGCGGGATGCTTCGGGCTGGCTCCCCAGGTAATAAAATCTTCTAGATCTATCTGACGCCGGGCACCAACATCCGCGAGCAAGGCATCGTAAAAAGCAGCTGCACGTCCGATATCATTTGTGCCTAGAGTAATGTAGCCTATCATCATGGTCTCCTTAGTAAGTGTTATTGATGAGTTGGCTATTTTGCCATGTTTTATTGATTCGGCTCTACTCTTCATTTCTGTGCAAATCAAACTGCAACGCAGCCAATTTTGCATAGACACCACCTTGCTCTACCAGCGAGGCATGGGTGCCGGTTTCCACAATACGGCCATGTTCCATGACAATAATGCGGTTGGCACGCTGCACAGTTGCCAGCCTGTGCGCGATGATCAGGGTAGTACGGCCCTGCATGGCCACTTCCAGTGCACCTTGGACCAGGCGTTCTGATTCTGCATCCAGCGCGCTGGTGGCTTCGTCCAGTAACAGCAGTGGTGGGTTTTTCAGCAGGGCGCGGGCAATGGCTATCCTTTGCTTTTGTCCGCCAGACAGGCGCACGCCACGCTCACCAAGGAAGGATTGATAGCCTTCCGGCAGTCTTTCTATGAACTCATGCGCGGCTGCCATTTTCGCTGCCGCAATCACTTCTGCATCGCTGGCATCGGCGCGGCCATAGCGTATGTTTTCCATGGCATTGGCAGAGAAAATGACCGTATCTTGCGGCACGACGCCTATCGCACCGCGCAATTCATGCAGATTCAACTCGCGTATATTGATACCATCAAGAGTGATCCTGCCTTGCTGCGGATCATAAAAGCGCAACAGCATCTGGAATAGCGTCGTCTTGCCCGCACCTGAAGAGCCAACGATGGCGACAGTTTCGCCAGGTTGTATATCCAGGTTCAGATTCAATAAGGCTGCAGTATTGGGACGTGAAGGATAGTGAAATTCCAGACCTTGCAATGACAGTGCGGCCCCTCTTGGATCATGCTCGGCACGGGTGGGCAGGCTCAGCGCCTGCACTGGATTTTGTATCGGTGATTTGACCTCGATCAACTCCAGCAGGCGCTCGGTTGCACCGGCAGCGCGCTGGGCATCACCCATGACTTCCGACAAAGCACCAACAGCCCCCGCCACGATAGAGGCATACAGAATAAACTGACCCAGCTCGCCACCACTCATGCGGCCTTGCATCACTGCATGCGCGCCCAGCCACAATACAAAAACAATGGCACCAAAGATCAGCAAGATAGCCATCACTGTCAGCAGTGAGCGGGCACGTATCCGGCGCATGGCGGTTTTGAATGCACCCTCGACCGTACCAGAGAAACGCTGGGCTTCTATATTTTCATGGGTGAAGGCTTGCACGGTTGGCATGGCATTCAGTATTTCACCTGCAATTGCTGATGCATCAGCAATCCTGTCTTGCGAATCACGCGACAGTGTGCGCACACGCCGCCCAAACAAAATAATGGGCAAGACCACCACGGCCAGCATGACGATAATGATGGACGACAGTTTGGGGCTGGTAATGAACAACATCACCAGGCCACCAAGGAACAGCAGGAAGTTACGCAGGGCCATCGAGATGCTGGTGCCAACCACGGTTTGTATCAGCGTGGTATCAGTTGTCAGGCGCGACAGTACTTCACCGGTTTGCGTGGTTTCAAAAAATTCCGGGCTTTGCGTGACGACATGCGAATACACGGCATTGCGTATATCCGCCGTCACTCTTTCACCCAGCCACGAGACCATATAAAACCTGGCAGCGGTCGCTATGCCCAGCACACAGGCGACGCCAAACAGGGCAATAAAAGTCAGGTCCACATGCTTGATACTGCGGTCGCCAGCACCAAAACCCAGGTCTATCATCTGGCGAAAAGCATAAGGTATTGCCAATGTGGCACTGGCAGCAACCAGCAAAGCAATACCAGCCAATACAAATTGCATCTTGTATGGCGTAAGGAAAGGCAATAAGCCTTTGAGGGTTTGCAAGCTGCTGCGCTGGGAAATTTCAGCGGCGGGTTTTGAGTTGGAAGGGGACGTTGGGGCGGGAGTGGTCATGCGCAGTCCAGAATAGTGGGCAAGCGTGGGCTAAGCAAATAGCAAAAGGTATAGATGATGATATGTGAGCCAAAATCAATAGTCCACAGCGCTCTTTTTCCAGTGATAAACTATTGATAATATTTGAACTTGCTCAGATCATGAGCGCGTTTCTTATTACTGAGTGTAGAATCTGAAGACTATGCCACGTTGAAAGTGAACTAATGAAACGCCTGCTGAAATGGAGTTTGCTGGTATTGATCGGTTTGCTGTTGATAGCGATCATGGCAGCCGCTGTCTATGTATATGGCAAGCGTGTGCAGCGTTCAGGCAGTCAGGTTTTGACAGGTTTGCAAGCTGAAGTGACCGTGCAATATGACGAACGTGGTGTACCGCATATAGAAGCAAAAAATGAAGCAGACTTATATCGCGCCCTGGGTTATGTGCATGCGCAGGACAGACTGTTTCAAATGGAAATGGTGCGTCGGCTGGCCAAAGGTGAGCTGGCTGAAATTCTTGGTCCCAAATTGCTGGACACTGACCGCCTTTTCCGTACCCTGGGTTTGCGCAAACATGCGGCAGAATATGCTGCCAGACTCGATAAAAATTCTCCAGCAGTCAAAGCCCTCAATGCCTACCTCGATGGCATTAATCAATATCAGGTTGGCCATGCCTCTCCACTGGAATTTGAATTGCTGGGCATACCCAAGCGGCCATTTACCGCAGAAGATACGGTTGCGGTTTCCGGCTACATGGCCTATAGCTTTGCGGCTGCCTTCCGCTCTGAACCAGTATTGACACAAATACGTGACAAGCTAGGCGTAGATTATTTGCGTATTTTTGATCTGGCCTGGCATCCAGAAGGTGTCATCAAGCCTTTGCAGTTAAGCGCGACAGACTGGGGCACGATAAATCGTATCGCAGCGACCAGCCAGCAAGTCATGGAAGAGTTTGGCCTGCCACAGTTTGAGGGCAGCAATGCCTGGGTAGTGGCTGGCAAGAACACTGCCAGTGGCAAACCCTTGCTGGCAGGTGATCCGCACATCGCCTATTCAGCACCAGCAGTCTGGTATGAAGCCCATCTAAAAATGCCGGGTTTTGAATTATATGGTCATCACCAGGCGCTCAATCCTTTTGCCTTGCTGGGGCATAACCAGAATTTTGGCTGGACCCTGACCATGTTCCAGAACGACGATGTAGATTTTATTGCCGAAAAAATCAATCCACAAAATCCCAATCAGATTTGGGTCAAGGGGCAATGGGTGGATATGCAAAGTCGCGAAGAAATCATCAAGGTCAAAGGAGCGGAAACAGTTAAATTACAATTGCGGACGTCCCCTCACGGCCCCATCATCAGCGATGCCTTCCGGCTAGCCTGGGGCGAAGATATGACTGCCAAACCCATCGCTATGTGGTGGGCATTTCTGGAAACTGAAAACCCTATACTAGACGCTTTTTATGAATTGAATCGCGCTGCCACAAAAGATATTGCTGCCCATGCTGCCAGCAATATTCATGCACCTGGTTTGAATGTGGTGTGGGCGAATGCGCAGGGTGATATCGCCTGGTGGGCCGCGGCGAAACTGATCAAGCGGCCGACTGATGTCAATCCGGCTTTCATTTTGGATGGCAGTACAGCAGAAGCTGACAAGCCAGGCTTTACTGATTTTGCCGATAACCCGCATGAAATCAATCCTGCTCGTGGTTTCATCGTCTCTGCCAACCAGCAACCTTTGCCCTCGGCTGATTTTGCCATTCCCGGTTACTACAATCTGAACGAGCGCGCACGAAGGCTGGAAGCGTTATTATCGCAACCTGGCATCAAGTGGGATCCCAAACACAGCCAAGCTTTGCAGCTTGATAGCAAGACCGATTATGCTGCACAGATTTTGCCATCCATATTGCCCACCTTGCGCAAGCAAGTAACTGATGCAGATGGCAAACGCTTGCTGGAACAACTGGAAAAATGGGATGGCAGTTACCAGGCGAATAGCATAGCACCCACCATCTTCAGTCAATTGTTGTATCAGATCATCTATGCGGCAATGGCAGATGAAGTGGGCGAAGTCCAGTTCAAAAACCTCTTGCGCACCCGTGCACTGGATTATGCCTTGCCACGCTTGCTGGCTGATGCAAAGTCACCCTGGTGGGATAATCGCACTACGCCAGCAGTGGAGACTCGCGACGATATCCTTGCACTGGCCTGGCGCGATAGTATCGCGCATTTGCAAAAAACTTTTGGTGCCGACAGCAAGCAATGGACTTGGAGCAAAGCGCATACCCTGACGCACAAGCATCCGCTATCGCAACAAAAACCGCTGGACAAGATATTCAACATCGGCCCGTTTGAAGTCGCAGGTGGGCGTGAAGTGCCGAATAATCTGGCGGCAGCGATAGGCCCAGCACCATGGGACGTAGTGTATGGCCCATCCACACGACGCTTGATTGATTTTGCTGATGCTTCGAAAGCTTTAGGCATTAATCCTGTGGGACAGAGCGGGGTTTTGTTTGATGCTCACTACAATGATCAAGCAGCGGGGTTTGCGGCTGGGGCTTATGTGTCGCAGTATTTGAGTGAGAAGGATGTTGCTGCACACGTCAGCAGTACACTCAGGCTGAGCGCAAAATAATTAAGGGAATGGCGAGCTTTGGCTATGTTTTTAACGGTATGTTGTCGATGTTTTCAGGATTGGTGAGTAGTCCTGCTTGTGCGTAGTAGTGCGCACTGAGCAAGAAATACTGCACTGATCGTCTGGCTGAAAAAAAGGGCGGCTATGATCGCCGCCCTTTAGATGTTCAATAAATTAAATTATTGAATAAGTCAGATTTATTTACAGCTTAATTTTGCCATCGAAGTGCCAGCACCTGCGACCGCAGGCAGTTTTTGCTTGAGACAGGCAGGTGCATCTGCTGTATAGCTATAAGATATACCAATCGGCAAATGCGATGTCGTTACCCAGTCTGTTGCATCACGGCTAGGCTTGGAGTCACTCGCTATCCACTTGATACCAAAGGTGCTGAAGTCGGCAGGCGTCTTGATATTATTGTTGCGCAATTCCCAATAGCCAATTACATCACTATCGCGCGAAGTCACAGGGTTTTGTGAGTTTTCGAAGTAGTTGCTTTCGATGAGAGAGTAACCTTGCATGCGCACATTGATGCCTGAGGTTTTAATATCGCTATACAGGTTGTTATAGATATGGGTATAACCACCGCGCTGCAGGGGCAGGCGTGAGCCTACGTTTTTATAGTAATTGTGATGGAAGGTGATGTAACGGTCACTGGAATCGCTGTCGCTGGAGCCAATCAGGCCTACTTTGTGATGATCATGGATGTAGTTGTAAGAGTAGGTCAGGTGATGCGCACCCGCCTTATTATCCACCAGGCCATCAAACTCCAGATCGCCAGCACCGGAACATTCCGCCAGCGAGCTGAACAGGGTATTGTGATCCACCCAGACATAGCCTGGGAACTTGCCGCTCTGGCCTTCTATGCCTATGGCGTCGATAGAGCCGGGCAACAGACCGATGGTCATGTTACGGATGATGATGTTGGTCGCGCCACCTTTAACGGCAATACCAAAATTGGCAGCGGAGCCATTGCTGCCTTCAATGGTGACATTGCCTTTGTTCTTGATTTCAACTATCGCACCCTTGGCTTTTTTCCATTGTGTACAGGCATCAGGAATAGTGCGGAAGTCGAACGTGCCGGTATAACGGATAACCAGGCCACCAGTGCCATTGTAGGCATCAATCGCTGCCTGCATTTGAGCGGCTGTCGTGACAGTTACTGCTGCCACTGTGCCGCCGCCAGTTACCAGACCCGCAAAACCGCCGCTATGTCCGGTTGGGCTTGGTGTGGTGCCTGATCCATCGCCCGTGCCGCTGCCGGTATCAGGTGTGGAGGCTGGGCCGACTGCACATTTCTCTTTGATATCCGACGTGGCGGTGATGCCAAAACTTGCCGCCGTACAGCTCACATTGCCAGACAGGGATTTCACCACCCATTTATCTTTCAATCCAAACGATACCTGCAGTGCTTTCTCGCCTACTTTGCAGATGCCGCCTTCATCTGCGCATTTTGAAAAACCGGAAGGCCAGTCTGCCGCATAAACAGAGCTCGCACTGCCAGACGCTGCGATGATTGCAAAGGCGATCAATTTCAACTTTTTGTTATTCATTTTTCCTCCGGTTTTTTTGCTTCGTTAGTTTAAAAAAAATTCGCTTGCCCCAAACATCTGCCCAACTGATCTCTTTTGAATCAAAAGATCTGGTTTGGTATTCAATTTGGCGAAGCGAATATTTGCACAATAGAAATAAAATCGGAGCTAGAGTAACAATGGATGCTGATCATTCCCGTGATTGTTTCCTCTTAAAACAATAGTTACAAATTAACACAGAGGTGAGCATCAAAATTGATAGTGGTCTGGTTTGAATTGGTCTTATGCTCTAGGTTTTCATTGTAAGTTTCACGTAAGTTTTTATAAGTGGTTTTGTTGATCGCAAACTTGTCGCTTTTGCCCTGACTTGTTGTTTCGATCATTTTTTAACTATTCCAGCAGCTTTTCCGTAAATATTTCCACACTCAACTACCCAAGCCCTTGCAAGCCTTATATAATCGCGCTACTTGATCGGGAGAGCGCGACGAAAGTTGCCGCCGAAGGGGCTAATACCCAAAAAACTCTCAGGCACAAAGGACTGATCAACGGGGTAGTTAAAAGTTGCCCCAACTCTGGAGAGCGGTAGCGGCACAGCAATTCGCCGGACTACCCACCGAAGGTGCGCGCGGGAAGCAAACATACATGGCTCCCGTAATCTCTCAGGTACCAGGACAGAGGGGTATGCGATTTCAGCGCATGCGGCGTTTATTCGTCGGCATGCGTTTGTTCGTCCCTTCAATCTGGTAACGAGGCACTCATGACGCAAGCAGCGACATCACTCAAGGCAACTCCCCTCAATGCAGCCCATCGTGCGGCTGGTGCAAAAATGGTTGATTTTGGCGGCTGGGACATGCCTGTCAACTATGGTTCCCAAATCGAAGAACATCATGCAGTGCGCACTGATTGCGGCATGTTTGATGTATCCCATATGTGTGTCGTTGACTTGCAGGGCGAAAATGTCCGCAGCTTCCTGCGTGGCTTGGTAGCCAATAATGTCGATAAATTGCAGGTAGCAGGCAAGGCCCTGTATTCCTGCATGTTGAAGCCTGAAGGCGGCGTCATCGATGACCTCATCATTTATTTTTTCAGCGAAAACTGGTTCCGCCTTGTCGTCAATGCTGGCACGGCAGAAAAAGACATCGCCTGGATGAATGCCCGCAATGCAGAAACCAATAGCGGCCTGACAATTACCCAGCGCCGTGATGGCGCGAATGCCTTTGCCCTGGTGGCAGTACAAGGCCCGAATGCCCGTGCCAAAGCATGGGAAGTCTTGCCAGAAACCAAAGCTGCCAGTGCAGAAATCAAACCTTTCAACGCAGTTATCGTTGCTGACACTTCCTTTGGTGAAGTCATGGTGGCACGCACTGGTTATACCGGTGAAGATGGTTTCGAGATTGCTGTATCAGCCGATCGCGTAACTGATTTTTGGAATGCCCTGGTAGCCGTTGGTGTCAAACCTGCTGGCCTCGGTGCTCGTGACACCCTGCGTCTGGAAGCTGGCATGAATTTGTACGGCCAGGATATGGATGAAACCGTCAACCCGCTCGATGCGGGTCTGGCATGGACTATCGACCTGGTCAGCGAACGTGATTTCGTCGGCAAACAAGCGCTGCAAACACAAGGCCAGAATGCCCAGTTCCTGGGCTTGATCCTGCGTGAAAAAGGCGGCATCCTGCGCGCCCATCAAAAAGTGGTTTGTGCGCAAGGTGAGGGTGAAATCACCAGCGGTACTTTCAGCCCGACCATGGAACAGGCAATTGCGCTGGCGCGTTTGCCTATGGGCGTGTCTGTAGGCGATACTGTGCATGTTGTTATCCGTGACAAGCAATTGGCAGCATCTGTTGTCAAACTACCTTTTGTCCGTAATGGCAAAATCCTGGCCGTATAATTTGATCTGCAGTCACCGCAGCGTATTAGCACTGACTATTATTTGATTAGCCACTCATTATTATTTAAAACAATTTATTTATCTGGAGCCCATCATGAACGTACCAGCAGACCTGAAATACACTACATCCCACGAATGGGTACGCACAGAAGCAGACGGCACTATCACTGTCGGTATTACTGAATTTGCTCAGGATGCTTTGGGCGATATCGTATTCGTTGACTTGCCTAAAGTTGGCACAGCGCTTGAAGCTGGCAAGGATTGCGCAGTGGTTGAATCTGTCAAGGCTGCTGGCGATATCTATGCACCAGTGACTGGCGAAGTTGTCGCCATCAATGAAGCACTGGCTGATGCACCAGAAGCCATCAATGCTGATGCGTTTGCTGCATGGCTGTTCAAACTGAAACCAGCAAATATTGCTGATGTTGATACCTTGATGAATGCTGAAGCTTATTCCAAGAACATCGCTTGATTATGTAGTTAAAAGAGGTGGCCGGTGGACTGTAATGGCTAAAACGAAAGTGAAAGGCGTGCATCTTGGTGATCAGGGCAAGGCGCAAAGCGCAGCGATAGTAAGCTATCGCGAGCATTTGCAACGAAGCCATGATTGCCAAGGGCGCGAGAGGCACTGCCGTTTTAGCTGTTACAGTTCGCCAAAGCTGCCTCTTTTAATATGGATTTGCCTGAATGCGGTTTGCCCTGCATAGCTCCGCCTGATATTCCACGTTACTCTTCTGTACCCCATATACCATGACCCGTCCTTCACTGACCCAACTGGAAGCGCACGACGCTTTCATCGCTCGCCATATCGGCCCTTCTGAAGCAGAACAAGCCGCCATGCTGAAAACCCTGGGCTATGCCAACCGCACAGCCCTGATTGATGCTATCGTCCCGGCCAATATTCGCCGTCACGATGTGCTGCCTCTGGCGCAATTCACAGAAGCCAAGTCCGAACAGGAAGCACTGGCAACATTGAAGGCGCTGGCGTCGAAAAACCGTGTACTGAAGTCTTTGATCGGTCAGGGTTATTACAACACGCATACACCAGGCGTGATCCTGCGCAATATCTTTGAAAACCCTGCCTGGTACACGGCTTACACACCTTACCAGCCAGAGATTTCCCAGGGCCGTCTGGAAGCCATTTTGAACTTCCAGCAAGTCGTCACTGACCTGACTGGCATGGACATCGCCAATGCATCCATGCTTGATGAAGGTACGGCTGCGGCTGAAGCAATGACGCTGATACAGCGCGTCGGCAAATCCAAATCAAATGTGTTTTATGTTGGCGATGATGTCTTGCCACAGACCCGTGAAATCATAGAAACCCGCGCCAAGCCGCTGGGTATAGAAGTGCGTACTTGCACGGGTACAGAAGCGCTGGATAATGATTGCTTTGGTATCTTGCTGCAATACCCTGGCGTGGACGGTACCATCCGCGATTATCGCGAATTTGCTGCCACCATGCATGCCAAGGGCGCGATGGTGATTGCTGCTGCCGATTTGCTGGCTCTGACACTGATCGCTTCCCCAGGTGAATGGGGTGCAGACGTCGTCGTTGGTAACAGCCAGCGCTTTGGCGTGCCACTGGGCTTTGGTGGCCCGCACGCAGGTTACATGGGTACACGCGATGCATTCAAGCGCAGCATGCCTGGCCGCCTGGTCGGTGTGACTGTAGATGCACAAGGTAACAAGGCTTATCGCCTGGCCCTGCAAACACGCGAACAACATATCCGCCGTGAAAAAGCCACATCGAATATCTGTACCGCCCAGGTGTTGCTGGCAGTCATCGCTTCCATGTATGCCGTGTATCACGGCCCTGCAGGTTTGCGCCAGATTGCCTTGCGCGTACACCGCCTGACTGGTGTTCTGGCTGGCGGCCTCAAGCAACAAGGTTTGAGCGTTGCAAACACTACTTACTTTGACACTCTGACAGTCAATGTCGCCAATGCTGCTGCATATCATCAGGCTGCCCAAGCTGCTGGCTACAACCTGCGTCAGATCAGTGCAACACAAGTTGGTGTCTCTCTGGATGAAACTGTTACCCGTGCCGATATTGAAGCCCTGTGGGCGATTTTTGCCAAGGCCAGCGGCATCACGACAACGCCAGATTTTGCAGCGATAGAAGCTGGCGTCAATGATGCCTACCCGGCAGCGCTGACACGTGGCACGACTTACCTGACACATCCAACTTTCAACCGCTATCACGCAGAACATGAAATGCTGCGTTACCTGCGCAGCCTGGCTGACAAGGATCTGGCGCTGGACCGCACCATGATACCGCTGGGTTCATGCACAATGAAGTTGAACGCCACCAGCGAAATGATACCCGTGACCTGGCCTGAGTTCTCCAGCATCCATCCATTCGCGCCAAATGACCAGACCATTGGTTACCGCGAAATGATTGATCAGCTGGAAGCCATGCTGTGCGCAGCAACTGGTTACGATGCCGTATCCCTGCAACCAAATGCCGGTTCCCAGGGTGAGTACGCAGGCTTGCTGGTAATCCAGGCTTACCACGCATCCCGTGGTGAAGCACACCGCAATATCTGTCTGATCCCGTCTTCTGCACACGGCACCAATCCAGCTTCCGCCAGTATGGTGGGCATGGACGTGGTCGTGGTTGCTTGCGATGACAAAGGCAACGTTGACCTGGTTGACCTGCAAGCCAAGGCAGAAAAACACAGCGCCAACCTGGCAGCAGCGATGGTCACTTATCCTTCCACGCATGGTGTGTTTGAAGAAGGCATACAACAATTGTGCGAAATCGTGCATAGCCACGGTGGCCAGGTGTATGTCGATGGCGCCAACATGAATGCGCTGGTTGGCGTAGCCGCACCAGGAAAATTTGGTGGCGACGTCAGCCATCTGAATCTGCACAAGACTTTCTGTATCCCTCACGGTGGTGGCGGCCCAGGTGTTGGCCCGGTTGCAGTTGGTGCGCATCTGG
>JAZJXP010000002.1:76470-116392 GCA_040390835.1 Pseudomonadota bacterium | reverse complement strand
TGCACCACCAGGCTTTGTTGGTGCAGATACCGGCGTAGCAGCCAAAGCCGAAGTCGAAGCCCCACCGCCAGAAAATCCACTTGACCCTTTGGCTGACATCATCCGTGAATTGCGCGAGCAACCCGATGCGGATCAAGCCGTCATCGTCAATGATTACGGCATCCCTGATCCGCTGGCAAAGGAAATGGCAGAAATTCGCACCGAGCTTGCCAAGTCTGGCAAGGCTGTCGTGGGTGAACGTCTGACCACTCTGCCCTTTGGCGCGGACAAATGGGGGCATGACATCATCAAGAAAACCATCAAGGGTGCTGAGACTTCCATTGTCGTTGGCCTGGTCGCAGCCTTTCTGGCGACATTGCTGGGTACCATGTTTGGCGCACTGGCTGGTTACTTTGGCGGGAAAGTCGATGACTTTTTCAACTGGTTCTATAGCATCTTCACTTCTATCCCTTATCTGTTACTGATACTTTCAGTCGCGGCTGTATTGCAGCAAAAAGGCGTGACCACCATCATCCTGATCCTGGCCTTTACTGGCTGGACTGGGCCGTTCCGCCTGATCCGCGCTGAATACATGAAGCACAAGGCGCGTGAATATGTGTGGGCAGCAGATGCCATTGGTGCTTCGCACTGGCGCAAGATGTTCGTGCATATCTTCCCGAATGTCAGCCATGTGGCTCTGGTACAGGTCTCCATCCTTGTCGTCGGCTTTATCAAGTCCGAAGTCATCTTGAGTTTCCTGGGCTTTGGTGTGCCAGTTGGTGTGGTGTCCTGGGGCAGTATGCTCAATGAAGCACAGAATGAATTGATCTTGGGTAAATGGTGGCAACTGGTAGCAGCGACAGCAGCGATGGCCGTGCTGGTGACAGCCTTCTCATTGTTCACCGACGCCTTGCGCGATGCGCTTGACCCCAAGTTGAAATAAGGACAGATCATGAGTCAAGAAAACCCAAATCAAGCTTTGCTAAAAGTAGAAAACCTGCGCGTGTCTTTCCGTGTCAATAAAAAAGACAGTGTGGAAACCGTCAAAGGTATCTCATTTGAAATACCGCGCAACTCCACCGTTGCCCTGGTCGGTGAATCAGGTAGCGGCAAATCAGTCAGCTCACTGGCCGTCATGGGCCTCCTGCCACCAGATACGTCCAGTATCGCCGCTGACAGCAAGATCATTTTTGAAGGCCGCAGCCTGCTGGAACTCAGCATCGCTGAAAGGCGTGATCTGTGCGGCAAGGAAATCTCCATGATTTTCCAGGAACCGATGACCTCGCTGAACCCGGTGTTTACCGTCGGCTTCCAGATCGCTGAAGTCTTGCGCCTGCACATGGGCATGGATGCCAAACAAGCCCGCAAGCGCTCTATAGAATTGCTGGAAGAAGTCGGTATTCCAGATCCTAAAAATAAGATCGACGCCTACCCCAGCCAGATGTCGGGCGGGCAGCAACAAAGGGTGATGATCGCCATGGCGATTGCCTGCGAACCCAAATTGCTGATTGCTGATGAACCGACCACGGCTCTCGATGTCACCATACAAAAGCAAATCATCGACCTGATTGATGCCCTGCGTATCAAGCACAAGATGTCGGTACTGTTCATCACCCATGACCTGGCACTGGTCGGTGAAATTGCTGATCATGTCATTGTCATGCGCAATGGCGAAATCCGCGAAGCGGGCACGGTAGAGCAAATCTTTGAAAGTCCGAAAGACACCTACACCCAGGCCCTGTTGCACTGCCGCCCTACGCTGGATACCCGCCCATGGCGCCTGCCTGTGATTGCCGACTTCATGAACAATAACGGTGCCTTGGTCGATCAAAAACAGCGCCCGCGTGGTCTGAAAGGTGATGAAGAGATCGTGCTGGAAGTGAAAGACCTGGGTAAAAGCTTTTACTCCCGCGAAGGTTTCTTTGGCAAAAAAGAATTCAAGGCTGTTGAAGGCGTATCCTTCAAACTGGCACGTGGCAAGACCCTGGGTGTAGTGGGTGAATCAGGCTCAGGCAAAACCACCGTTGGCCTGACACTGATGCGTTTGCATCAGGCTACCTCTGGCCAGGCGCTGTTTGAAGGCAAGGATATCTTGTCCATGTCGAACAAGGAATTTCATCACTACAAGCGCCGCATACAAATCATTTTCCAGAATCCATATGCCTCGCTGAACCCGCGCTTTACAGTTGGGCAAATTTTGATGGAACCTATGCACATCCATAATATTGGCGCCAACGACAGTGAGCGCTCTGCCATGGCTTATCAATTACTGGAAAAGGTTGGCTTGCCAACTATCGCCTTCCATCGCTACCCACATGAATTTTCTGGCGGCCAGCGTCAGCGTATCGCCATTGCGCGCTGCCTGACGATGAAACCAGAAGTGCTGGTCTGTGATGAATCAGTATCAGCGCTAGACGTATCTGTGCAGGCGCAGGTATTGAATCTGCTACAGGATTTGCAAGAGGAATTTGGCCTGTCCTACATCTTCATTTCACATGATTTGGCCGTGGTCAAATATATTGCCGACCAGGTCATGGTGATGAACAAGGGTAAGGTTGTCGAACTGGCCAATTCAGATGATCTGTATCTGAACCCTACCCAGGCATATACCAAGACTTTGCTGAACGCCATACCAAAGGGCCTGCAGCACTAAGTTGCATAAGCGAACCGGCAGTTGCCGGTTCGCCGCCCCCCTGTCTGAAAAATCCCCTTACACTTATATTTTTGACCAATCTTGCAAACACTGGCAAGATGGCATTTACCTATTGCGTGATGAAATCAGCACAATTGCCCCGCAAGTCACTGAAATTTCACCAGCCTCACTGGAGCCAGGATTGGAAGCATTAAGAAAATTATTCCACGAATTAATGCCTGCCGTGGATTTTTGTTCCATGCGCGTAGTCGATGAGCGCAGTGAAGAATTGCTGGTCAGACAAAATGTATTGCAACCGCTGCGCAATGCGCGCAGCCATGGTGCCATGTTAACCGTCATTCATGAAGGTGCGTATGGCTATGCCGCGACCAGTGATTTATCACGGAACGGTTTGCATACTGCGCTGCAGCATGCTTTGCGTTGGGCCAAACTCAGCGCAGGAAAATCAGTAACGAACTTCAGTCAGATCCCGCAAGCTACTGTGGTCGGTACATATCAGAGTCCTCCGCCTTCCATAATGGCGAGAAAAGACCTGATCGCTTTGCTGATGCAAGAATCTGCCGCATCCCATTTCAGCAACAAGATCGTGGACTGGAGCGCATCCATAGGCGTGACGCAGACTGAGCAACTATTTATCAGTAGTGTCGGTGCTGACATACATCAGCAATTCAACTATCTGATACCGAATCTCAGCGTGACCACCAATGAAGGATCAGAAACCCAGACCCGTAGCCTGGGTGGACAATACAATGGTTTTTGCCGCCAGGGTGGCATGGAAGTCTTGCAGCAATCCGGTTTTTATGGTGCAGGCAAACGCATTGCAGATGAAGCCCTGGCACTATTACATGCGGCAAATTGCCCCAGTGGCCGCATGGATTTGCTGCTGATGCCAGAACAGATGATGCTGCAAATCCATGAATCCATAGGTCACCCGCTGGAACTGGACCGCATACTCGGTGATGAACGCAATTTTGCCGGTACCAGTTTTGTCACGCCCGATATGTTTGGCCATTTCCAGTATGGCTCTGAATTGCTGAACGTCACCTATGACCCCAGCCGTGCCGAACAATTCGCCAGCTTTGGCTGGGATGATGATGGCACTACCGCAGAAAAAAGCTGGATCATCAAAAATGGCATACTGGAAAAACCACTGGGCAGCGCGCTCTCGCAAGCTCGCGCTGGCATGGCAGGTGTCGCCAATTCACGCGCCTGCGACTGGAACCGTCCAACCATAGACCGCATGGCTAACCTGAATATAGAAGCTGGCACCAGCAGCCTGGATGAGATGATTGCCAGTGTTGAGTATGGCGTGCTGATGAATACCAATGTGTCCTGGTCTATTGATGATTCACGCAATAAATTCCAGTTTGGCTGTGAATACGGGCAAATGATACGCAACGGCAAATTGCAGGAACTGGTGAAAAATCCCAATTATCGCGGCATCTCAGAAAGCTTCTGGCGTTCGCTGAAAATGGTCGGTGATGCGTCCACCCTGGCTGTCATGGGCACGCCCTTCTGTGGTAAGGGTGAGCCTTCCCAGGTCATACGCGTGGGCCATGCTTCACCCGCCTGTCTGTTTGATCAGGTAGAAGTATTTGGAGGTGAAGCCTGATGCACAACTATTTCTTATCATTGGCTGCACATATAGAAACCCAGTTGGCAGCAAACGAAGTAAGCACCACCTGGCTGTCGGCAGAATCCAGCGAATTTGTGCGCTTCAATCATAGCGCAATACGCCAGCCCGGCCATGTCTTGCAAATCATATTGAACCTGCAATTGATACAGGGGCAAACGCATGCAGCCATGAGTTTTAACCTCAGCGGCAAGACGGAACTGGATCTACCCATCATCAATACCGCAATTCGGGATTTGCGTACCCAGTTGGCTGATTTGCCAGCAGACCCGCACCTGATGATAGCGGTTGAAGTCAATAACACTAGCCAAATCCTGCCATCTTCCCTGCCGCCAGTAGCCACTATGCTGGAACAAATAATTGAAGCAGCAAAAGGTGTGGATATGGTGGGTTTGCTGACTACAGGCACACAGTATCGCGGTTTTGCCAATTCTTACGGCCAACGCAACTGGTATGAGACCAGCAACGTCAATTTTGACTGGAGTTTATTTCATTCTACTGACAAGGCAGTCAAATCCAACTATGCTGGATTTACCTGGAATGAGGCAGAATTTTTAAATAAATTCGCAGATGCCTGCAAAAAGCTGGCCTTGCTGGCGCGACCGCCAATCACGGTAGCCGCAGATAATTACCGGGCCTACCTGAGCCCGGCGGCATTGAATGAATTGATCATGATGCTGAACTGGGGTGGTTTATCCGAAAAAACTTTGCGTACCCGTCATAGTTGTCTGCGTCGTATGCAATCAGGCGAGGCCAGCATGCATGCCATGGTCGATCTCTGTGAAGACAGTCGCGCCGGTCTGGAACCAGGATTTCAGGCGCAAGGCTTCATCAAGCCTGAAGTCATCCCTCTGATACAGGCTGGCAAGCTCTGCGGCAGCATGATTTCACCGCGCAGCGCCAAGGAATTTGGCCTGATAACGAATGGTGCACCTGAAGATGAATCAGCAAAATCCGTGGTCATACAGGCTGGTACACTTGCAAATGCAGACATACTCAAAGAGCTGGGCACTGGCATCTATATCGCCAATCTTTGGTATTTGAATTTCTCTGATCGCGCTACTTGCCGTATCACGGGCATGACACGCTTTGCCACCTTTTGGGTAGAAAATGGTGAAATCATTGCGCCTTTAAACGTCATGCGTTTTGATGACTCTTTATTCAAGATGCTGGGAGAAAATCTGCTGGCACTGAGCCAGGAAACTGAAGTCATCATGGATGACCGCTCTTATGGCGAGCGGCATACAGGCGGCGCAATCTTGCCAGGAGCGCTAATCAAGGAAATGCGATTTGTGCTTTAGAACCGCAATAAATCGCATTTTGCAATCATGAAAGGCGAAGTTGTAGCATATTGAAGCTAAATGCCGCATTTAGCCAAAGAGCTACTATGATGATCTAAGTATCTTTAGGTTTGCACAGATAAGCATTAGCGAACTTAGCATTTGCCCGTTTCGATGAGAGCAACTACAATTCCGACCTGTTGCGGAAAAGGCTGCAATGTAAGCGTTACGCATCACGATCAAAATCTGGTGTAAAAACAATAAGTAATAAAACCCACAGCGCAATAGAATAAGGCTTTAACTCATTTCATAATGCTGCTCAGAAAGCAGCTCAGCATGAGAGCCCTAAGCATATTGCGGTCATATCTGGAGTTAACATGGCATTTCTGCAAGGCAAAAAAATTCTGATCACCGGTTTGCTGTCCAACCGTTCTATCGCTTATGGCATTGCCCAGGCATGCAAACGCGAAGGTGCTGAACTGGCATTTACCTATGTAGGCGAACGTTTCAAAGACAGGATTACTGATTTTGCGGCTGAATTTGACAGCAAACTGATCTTTGATTGCGACGTCGCCAGCGATGAACAAATTGAAGCGGTATTTGCCGACCTGGGCAAGTCCTGGGACAAACTCGATGGTCTGGTACACGCTATCGGCTTTGCGCCGCGTGAAGCGATTGCTGGTGAATTCCTCGATGGTTTCTCCCGTGAAGCCTTCCGCATTGCGCATGACATTTCTGCCTACAGTTTCCCGGCAATGGCGAAAGCTGCGTTGCCACTGTTGCGTGAAGACTCTGCCTTGCTCACCCTGTCTTACCTGGGTGCAATCCGTGCCATCCCGCATTACAACACCATGGGTATGGCAAAAGCTTCTTTGGAAGCGTCGGTACGTTACCTGGCAGAACACCTGGGCAAAAAAGGCATACGCGTCAATGGTATCTCTGCTGGCCCTATCAAAACCCTGGCTGCCAGTGGCATCAAGGACTTTGGTAAATTGTTGGGCTTTGTTGCCGAGCACGCGCCACTGCGCCGCAATGTGACTATTGAAGATGTGGGCAATACTGCGGCCTTCTTGCTATCACCACTGGCAAACGGTATTACTGGTGAAATCACTTATGTCGATGGCGGCTTTTCGCATGTTATGGGCTTGAACGCAGACTCTTACGACAAGTAAGCAGTCCGGCACTTAAGAGACGGTACGGGATGCTTGCACATGTATCCCGTACTAGCCTTATACTATTGGCATGAATGAAGCACTCCCGACCATGCCCAATATTTCAAACAGCGCCTTCTCTATTGTACGCACTCTATTGCTGCTGATATTCAGTGTGTTCCTTGCGTCTTCCGGCAACACCCTCGCAGCATCCTGCAATGACCCATGGCCAGCCTGGGAACAATTCAAGAAGACTTTCGTCGCCGATGATGGCCGCGTGATTGACCATAGCGGTGCGCGCAAGCCAACAACATCAGAAGGCCAGGCTTATGCCCTGTTCTTTGCCCTGAGCGCCAACGACAAAACCACATTTCAGCGCGTACTAACCTGGACTGAGAATAACTTGGCTGCAGGCGACCTGACTGCCCGTCTGCCTGCCTGGCAATGGGGCCAGCGTGAAGACAATAGCTGGGGCATCATCGATAAAAATCCCGCATCCGATGCCGACCTGTGGATAGCCTATAGCCTCGGCGTTGCCGGAGAAGTCTGGAAAGAGAAACGCTACGCTGCCCTGTCCAGCCTGCTGGCACAAAGAATATTGAATGAAGAAACGGCAGAGTTACCCGGACTGGGGTTGAGCCTGCTGCCAGCGCCAACTGGCTTCAACCTGCCCAATAACCAATGGAAACTCAATGCCAGCTACCTGCCCCTGCCTTTGCTACGCTGGTTTGAGCAAAAAGAAAGCGATGAGCGCTGGAAGCGCATGATTGCATCGTCGGTACGCCTGATTGCAGGCAGTGCACCCAAGGGTTATGCCGCCGACTGGATTATCTATGACGCGCAAAAAGGCTTTCTCCCTGATACCCAGGGTGTAGAAAAAGGCCAGGGTGCTTACAACGCCATACGGGTTTATCTGTGGACTGGCATGATGGCAAACCAAGACGCCGAACGCGCAAATTTGCTGAAATTACTGCGCCCCATGGCCCAGCTAGTGGATAGCAAGGGCTACCCGCCAGAATATATCGACATCCTGACGGGTGACATCAATGGCCCAGGTTCCAGCGGTTTTAGTGCAGCACTGCTGCCCTTCCTGCAAGCGCAAGGCGTACAAAAAACCATAGTACAACAGCAATTACGCCTGCAAGCACAACCCATCAAGGCCGATGCCTACTATGATCAGGTGCTATCCCTGTTTGCTCTGGGATGGCAAGAAAAGCGCTTCCGTTTTGATGCACGCGGGGAAGCTGACTTTTACTGGCAGCACTTTTGCTGGCGTTTATTTTAAGGCTAGCGCAAGATATTCTTTGAAACAGGCTGCTTTTTCCTGAAAAATCCTGTATAGTTTCGTTTTTTGCGCTGCAATATAAATTTCAGCGTAGAACCAAGTAGCATCGCAAGCCTGTGCACATCCTCAGGATGGTGCATGTAAAAGCCCTCCCGCCTCGCATGTCTGGTAGTAATCCATAGACATCATCCCGGCGCAAAGCTTTTGTGCCGAAATTTCATTGTCGTCCCTTGTTGGATTTTCTGTGTTCATTTCGTTTGGTTGGCGCTGCATTGTTGCGCGCGTTCGTTAGCAACGCGCTAATTTATACTGGGACAAAAGCAATCGTTCCGGCAAACATGCTGCAAACTGGCCTTATCGTCGGTGAGCTTGGCATTGCTGCCGCATTTTGCAAATGCCCCAATTACGAAAGAAATTCATGAGTTTTGAAGCACTAGGTCTACACGTCAACATCATCCGCGCCCTGACTGACTCTGGCTATACCAAGCCAACTTCAGTACAAGAACAGGCAATCCCTGCCGCGATTGAAGGTCGTGACCTGATGGTCTCATCCCAGACCGGCTCCGGCAAAACTGCCGCTTTCATGCTGCCTGCCCTGCATAAACTGGTTACTGCTGAAGTTATCAGCTATGACGCTGCCAGCAGCAAAACCCCTAATCAAGAACGTCAAGCTGCCCGTTCACGTGGCGACAAACCACGTTTCGTTGCTGCAAAACCAAAAATGCTGGTGTTGACCCCAACCCGCGAACTGGCTTTGCAAGTGACTACAGCAACTGACAAATACAGCGCTTATTCACGCCGTATCAAGGCCGTGTCCATCCTGGGTGGCATGCCTTATCCTAAACAGATGCAATTGCTGTCCCGCAATCCAGAAATCCTGGTGGCAACACCTGGCCGTCTGATCGACCATATGGAATCTGGCAAGATCGATTTCTCTGAACTGCAAATGCTGGTTCTGGATGAAGCTGACCGCATGCTGGACATGGGTTTCATCGACGATATCGAAAAAATCGTTGCTGCCACACCTCCTACACGTCAAACCATGTTGTTCTCTGCTACCCTGGACGGCGTTGTCGGTAATATGGCAAAACGCATCACAACTGAGCCTTTGGTCATCCAGATCGCCGGTTCTGCCAGCAAGCATGAAAACATCCAGCAGCGCGTTCACTTTGTGGACGACCTGTCCCACAAAAACCGCATGCTTGACCATCTGCTGCGTGACGTATCCGTTGACCAGGCTGTTGTGTTCACGGCTACAAAACGTGATGCAGACACCATTGCTGACCGCCTGAACATCGCTGGTTTCGCTGCTGCTGCCCTGCATGGCGACATGCACCAGGGTGCGCGTAACCGTACTCTGGATTCATTGCGTCGCGGCACTGTACGTGTACTGGTTGCTACTGACGTAGCAGCCCGTGGTATTGACGTTCCTGCGATTACGCATGTATTCAACTACGATTTGCCTAAATTCCCAGAAGATTATGTCCACCGCATTGGCCGTACCGGCCGTGCCGGTCGCAAAGGCTTGGCAATTTCCCTGGTGAACCATGCTGAAGGCATGCACGTCAAACGTATCGAGCGCTTCACCAAGCAATTGATCCCTGTCGATGTCATCGAAGGTTTTGAACCTAAGAAATCGGCAGCGCCAGCGCGCTCTGCAGCCCGCAAGCCTAACGGCTGGAAACCAGGCGACGCCCGTAAAACAGGCGCTGGCGCAGGTGGCGGCGGTGGTTATGGCAACAACAAGCCAGGTCAACGCAGCTTCAGCAAACCAGCTGGCGCCTCGACTGGCACCAGTGCTGGCCCCCGTAAAGAAGGCGGCGGCTACAAAGGCAACCGTTCTAACGATAGCGGCGCACGACGTACATTTGGCGATTACTGATTTGCCAATAGCTTTACTCGGTAGAGCAAGCAACATAGACATTGCTGCATAAGCAATATCATAAAAAAGCGATCACTTTGGTGGTCGCTTTTTTTATACTTGTAGCTCCAGCGTATAATCTTTAGCTTCTGACCAACACAAAAGTATAAGCCCCATGAGTAAAGAAACTGACGCCCCTGTCCGACTTACCTCTTTCTCACATGGCGGTGGCTGTGGTTGCAAGATTGCGCCTGGCGTGCTTGCTGAAATATTAAAGAAATCCTCAGGTTTTCCAGTGCCGCCGGCTCTCATGGTCGGTATAGAAACGGCGGATGATGCGGCCGTCTACAAGCTCAATGATGAGCAGGCGCTGATCGCTACCACTGACTTTTTCATGCCCATCGTCGATGATCCTTTTGATTTTGGTCGTATCGCTGCCACCAATGCAATCTCCGACATTTATGCCATGGGTGGTACGCCCATCATGGCGCTGGCCCTGGTCGGCATGCCAGTCAATCAATTGCCACTGGAAGTCATAGGCAAGATTATCCAGGGTGGCGAAAGCATCTGTGCCGAAGCTGGCATACCCATAGCTGGTGGTCATACCATCGACTCTGTCGAACCCATATATGGCCTGGTCGTCATGGGCTTGATCCATCCATCAAAAGTCAAACGCAATGCCGATGCCAAAGCGGGCGACAAACTGATACTCAGCAAGCCGCTGGGTGTCGGTATCTTGTCCGCTGCACTGAAAAAGCAAGTGCTGGATGAAACTGGCTATGACACCTTGATTGCCAGTACCACAAAACTGAACAAACCTGGCCAGGCTCTGTCTGCCCTTGATAGCGTGCATGCGATGACCGATGTCACCGGCTTTGGCCTGCTAGGTCATCTGCTGGAAGTCTGCCGTGGCTCAGGGCTGGCAGCGCGCCTGGATATGTCCGCCGTGCCTTTGCTGGCGAACGTAGAACAACTGGCGACTGATGGTTTTATCACCGGGGCTTCTGCCCGCAACTGGGCAGCCTATGGCGAATCTGTCAATCTCGACGCGCAAATCAGCCCTGCACAGCAAGCTTTGTTAACCGACCCGCAGACCTCAGGCGGCTTGCTGGTTGCTTGCGATCCGGCGGCTGTAGAAGATGTTTTAAGAATTTTCCGTCTGGGTGGCTTCTTGGAAGCTGCTGTGATTGGTGATATTGTTACAGGTGAGCCTTTAATTACTGTCCTGCCCTGATTTTTTGATTTTGCCCCCACTTTTGCAAATACCATGAACCAATTAGAACAACTCAAGCAATACACTACTGTAGTCGCTGACACTGGCGATTTCCAGGCTATCCAGGCTTACGCACCACGCGATGCGACGACCAATCCATCGCTGATCCTGAAAGCCGTGCAAAAGCCTGAATACCTGCCTTTGCTGGAAAAAGCCGTCAAGGACACAGCGGGCAAGTCCATTGATGAAACCATCGATCATTTGCTCATCGCTTTTGGCCTGGAAATTTTAAAAGTCATCCCTGGCCGTGTTTCCACTGAAACTGATGCCCGTTTGTCCTTCGATACCGCCGGCACCATTGCCAAAGGCCGCCAGTTGATCACCATGTATGAAGCTGCAGGCATACCGCGTGACCGCATCCTGATCAAGATAGCCTCGACCTGGGAAGGCATACGCGCTGCCGAAGTCTTGGAAAAAGAAGGTATACGCTGCAATATGACCCTGCTGTTCTGCCTGGCGCAAGCGATTGCCTGTGCTGAAGCTGGTGCACAACTGATTTCGCCTTTCGTTGGCCGCATCTATGACTGGTATAAAAACAAGACCGGCCAGGAAATTTTTGGCGCAGATGACCCAGGTGTCTTGTCCGTCAAGAAAATCTATACCTACTACCGCAAGTTTGGCTATAACACTGAAGTCATGGGTGCGAGCTTCCGCAATACTTCGCAAATTCTGGAACTGGCTGGCTGTGACTTGCTGACCATCAGCCCCGATCTCTTGCAAAAACTCAGCGACAGCAATAGCAATGTCACACAAAAACTGAGCAAGGAGCTGGCGGAGTCTTCTGATCTGCAAAAAGTCAGTATGGATGAAAAGACTTTCCGCCTTGAGTTGAATGAAGACGCAATGGCGACAGAGAAACTGTCGGAAGGCATACGTGCCTTCTGCGCCGACACTGTCAAACTGGAAAAGATGATTGCTGCAATGCGTTGAGCAAAAACAAATAACAGTAATTGAAACAAGTTATGATAAGGGGCAGATTTTTCTGCCCCTTATCATTTTTTATTAGCTAGTCATGAAAAAGCAGTTAGACATCGCGACCTGGAACCGGCGTGAGCACTACGCCTTCTTTTCCCAAATGGATGAACCCTTCCACGGCCTGAACCTGAATGTGGATTGCACCTGGGCCTATCAGCATTGCAAGGATGAGCAACACTCCTTCTTTCTGTATTATCTGCATCAGATACTGCGCGCCATCATGCGCACCGACGCCATGCGCTATCGCATGGAAGATGGCAAGGTGTTTGATTATGAGGTCATACACGCCAATGCGACGGTGCAGCGAGCCGATCATACTTTTGGGTTTTGCCCCATCTATTATGAAGAAGATTTTACTGCTTTTGCCGCCAGGGCAAACATCGCCATGGACAAAATCAAGAGCAGCAGCGGCCTTTGCTTCAATGATGAATGCGCACGTGAAGATGTCATCCACTTCTCTGCCATACCCTGGATCAGTTTCACTGGTCTGACCCATGCCCGGCAATATGACCGCAAGGACAGCGTGCCCAAAATCTCGGTTGGAAAATTTTTCAAACAGCATCAGCGCCTGATGTTGCCGATCGCAATTTTTGTACACCATGGACTGGTCGACGCCTACCATGTGCATCAATTTATTGAAACCCTGGAAGCCGGTTTATCTGGCGAACTGAAATAAGCATGATGACATCTATCACCAAAACCTTGCTCTTGTTCAGCCTGACCAGTATTCTCAGCACTGGCTTTGCAGCAGAAACCGATGCATTCTGGAACAAAACCGTATCGCAATATAAAGCCGCGAACATGTGGGTACCAAAAGAAATACGAACCCAGCTTGACGCTGAACGCAAAGACCAGCCAACTAAAACCAACTATATAAAATCCAGTTTGAGTGGCTGGGAAAAACAGGATCCTGGCTACACAAGCATCAGTACTGACAATAACTGGCAAGCTTTAAGTGATCAAAAAAAATCAGCCGATGGAATCAATAAAATGCTGACAGCGCTGGACGAAATGAAATCCAGCTTGTTTGACGGGGAGGTCAAGGCCAAGCAACTGGCAAACGAGACTATGGACGGTAAGAATCTTGCCGTCTTTCAGCTCAGCGATGGTGGCATGGGGAGAAAAGTCAGCATCAAAATATGGCTCAACCCCGATACAGCTTGCATAGTCAAAATGGATACATCCATACACGTTGCCCTTTATGCTGATGCCGACTTCAGTACGCGCTATACTGAACCCAATAAAGAAGGTCTGTGTCTGCATAGTCAGATGCAAGGCAACATAGACATGCAAATACCTTTCAAAAAAGCAAAGCTACACATTAAGCAAAGCAATAGTGACTGGGTTCTTAAACCAGCGAATTGAGAAAGCAAGGCGAATTACCGCAAGGACACATCATGCGCACATTTAATCCAGCCATCATCATACTAGCCTGCGTGCTGGCAACTGGCAATGCACGCGCTGACGATTTCAGCGATGGTGTCAGCTATTACGAACAAGGTGATTTTACTTCTGCACTAGAATCATTCAAGACTGCGGCAACCAAGGGTAATGCAGATGCCCAGTTCAATCTGGGCCTGATGTTTTTAAATGGCGAAGGCGTTGCTCAAGACTACAAACAGGCGCTCAGTTGGTTCGAGCAATCTGCCATTAAAGGTAATGTCAGGGCACAAGTGAATCTGGGGCGCATGTATGCGAAAGGCAAAGGCATGCTCTCGAATCACGGTATCGCTGCTTCATGGTTCAGGAAGGCTGCTGACCAGGGCTATGCCGATGCCCAATACAGCCTGGGTATATTGTATGTAACAGGTACAGGCGTGGCACGCGACTACAACAAGGCCAGGGAGTTATTCCAGCAAGCCGCCAATCAAAGCAATGCCAGCGCCCAGTATCAATTAGGCTTGCTTTACCTGAAAGGTCGCGGTGTCACGGCAAACCTTGTCGAAGCTTATAAATGGCTGAGCCTGGCGGGCGACTATGACGATAGCGAAGTCTTCAGAAAATATGTGGCCGCCAAAATGAGCAAGGAAGAAATTGCTGAAGCGCAGTCATTGGCAAAAAACTGGAAACCTCAGAAAGCAACTGAATAAACCTGGTAGTGGCCTTTTACCCTTAAGGCCACTACCAGGCAATACCGTTCAGATGATGGCAATATGTCCGTCGTGTATTTGATAATTGCCGGGGCCGGAGTCTTCCTTGACTTGCCATTTCTGCCTGCCTATCTGTATCTCCACACCTTCGTGAATTTTCTTGATGATTTTCACGCTAGCCTTGTCTATCAGTTCTTGCTCGGCTTCCATTTCATCGAGTTCTTTTTCCAGAGCATCCAGCTCTTCCAGCAAATGCAGGCGCTTGGCTTCAACCTTTTCACCAACGCCACCTGCTGCCTTTTGCGGGTTGGTAGCGAAAAAAACTTGCAACTTGATCAGTTGATCCAGCTCAGTAGCCTTGCGCCCTATCTGATATTGCGTGTCATGAATTTGCGCATCCCTGTATGGGTCAAAACCAACCTGGATCTGTGTCCGCGTACCGCTAGCAGAACCCAGGGAAACCGCGCTAACCATCAGTGCAGCCTGTGTCCTGCCACCCAGGATATTGCCTACACTGGAACCCGGTTTGCCAACAATAATTTCTTTTCTGGCGATCAGCTCACATTGTCTGGCATTTTGTTCCAGCTGTATGCTGTCGCCAGCTTCGATGTGGGCATTTTCAGCAAACAGGGCTTGCACCAAACCACCACATTTGATACGTGAGGTAGTGCCGCTGAGATTTTGTGTACCCGGTTTTCTTTCTGCCAAACCGATGATGCCGCCTTTCACAGCGACATTGCCGCCGGCAATAATATCTGCAGCCTCAACCAGGCCATTGACGATGACATCCCCCGTCACATTCAAAATCATCCCTGCCTTGATATCCCCATCGACATGGATGGTGCCTTCGAAACTGATATTGCCTGTACTTAAATCCACATCCGGCACTTGCAGCACCGGGTTAACGATAACGCCATCATCAACGACAACAGGCTGACCTGCATTGGTCGCTATCAACAAATCAGGGTTCGCTTCAGATGGTGCAGCACCTTGCAGGTTAGCGCCAAAAGCCATGTCTGGTAACGGCTTGGCCAGCACCACCTGGCCTCTGACATTCATGCCAAACTTGCCTTGCACTGGCGGTATGCGCCGCATCAGTTCATCGCCGACATGTACCAGGAGTAAATGGCTAAGCTCGCGAAACTTGATGACGGCGAGTTCATCCCTTTGGGTAATTTCACTTTTGTGTGTGCCAAACAATGGTTCCAGGCGACCAGCGACGCCTTGGCGAGGGGCATCCCCCTGTGCAATCACCAAGTTTTCGCATACACCAACAGCTAACGCTGCATCCAGCTCCGTATGCAATATGCCATGAATGATGCCCTGCTCACGCAAGGCATCATTAACTGCAGTGCCTACGGGCTTACCACCCACGGCAGGAATCAGAGTCAGGCTGGCAGACAATAAATCATCTGCAAGGTCCAGAATAAACTCAGCATCCTTGCGCTGGCCTATTTGCAATTTTTGTGTTTCTTTGCTGTCACGACAAAGTTTGACGAAAGCCAGCAAAGCAGAATTATCAATGTAGCAGCCTGCATATTCGCTTTCTTGCAGAGCATTTTCCAGGCTGCTCAGCTCAGGGACTGCAGCAGCCTCTGCCGGAACATACTGCGCATACAGTATGCCGTCAGGTTCTTCAATAAAAAACGATAATGTTATCGAATTAGAAAGCGATTCACTCAACATGCTTCCTTTACATTGACATCTGCGCTCAGAATATTTATTTGCTTGCTGCAGATACAAGCATGCCACGACAGCAAGTACAAGGCTAGAACTCATTTCATAATTAGGAATGAATTCTAAAGCATGGGTAAAACCAATCTAACTCCATTATTTGCGTATTTTAAAACCAATAAAGTCTGCGTCTAAGATCTTGCGCATGTATTAATGTTTGTTTTCATTAGACCTTTATGATCACATAATTGCCACATTGTCATTTTTTCGGCAAATACTGTCTCAAGTACATTCAGAGCGGTGAAAAGGAGAGTGCCCGGTTTTTATCTATAAAACTTGACCTTGGTCTTTAGTCCAAGGTTTAGCATAGTCTCTCTTAATTCTGGAGAGACTATGCAACTGAAAAACTACTTGCGCATCGTGCGCGCCAGCGCCTGGTATGACTTGATCGTCACCATAGGTTTTGCCACCCCCTGGAGCTTTGCCCTGATCCACCAAAGCCTGACACAACTCAATAGCAGCCTGGGTATCACTGGCGAATTCCCTGCTTTCGCTGCCGCCCATGTCCTGATGGCGAACCTGCTGGGGTCTATCGTCACCATCTGGGCCATCCTGCGCCTGCGCGACACGCGCATGGAATATGGCCGCTATGATGCTGCCGGGCGTGTCCTGTTCAGCATGTGGCAGCTGTATGCGGTTGCTCATGGAGCCAGCCAGATCATACTGGCGTTCACCGTGTTTGAAGTCGCTTTTGGGATTTTGCAATTACTGCCAGTTGAAAAACAGGCAGTAACTGATTAGAGTTTCTGCAAGGCATCCAGCAACGGCACACAGGCGTCTGCCACCCTGTTCAGGCTGAGTTCGCGCAAAGCCGCCAGATCGACCTTGTGTTCGCTTTCCAGGCCCGCCCAGGCCAGTAAAGCGGCGCAGGCTTCGGGGTGATCGAACAGGCCGTGCAGGTAAGTGCCGAGTATCAGGTCATCGGGTGAACGTGCGCCTTCGTCTTCGCCATTGATGGTGAAGACGGGTTGCGTGTCATTGCTGGCATAGGTGATGCCCATATGAATTTCATAGCCGCTGACTTGTGCGGTACTGGAATTGAATGCGCAAACACCTGTCACCTGCTGCAGGCGTTTTTCTTGCGTCAGTTCGGTGGTAATGTCGAGCAGGCCCAATCCATCAGAATCACCAGTCTTTCCCTCTACACCATGCGGGTCGCTAATGACTTGTCCCAGCATTTGATAACCACCACAAATGCCGATGACTTTACCGCCATAGCGCAGGTGTTTTTCCAGCACTGGTTGCCAGCCCTGCGCCTGCAAAAATGCCAGGTCGGCGCGGGTGTTTTTACTGCCGGGCAGGATGATCAGGTCAGCAGCTGGTATCGCCCTGTCCGGACCTATGAATTGCAGATCCACATCAGGGTGGGCGCGCAGTGCATCAAAGTCAGTATGGTTAGATATGCGCGGAATGGCAGGCACGATGATGCGGAACTTGCCAGCATTGCCCTGACTGGACTGTATTGCGTCTTCAGCATCGAGTTGCAGCCCGTGCAGGTAGGGCAATACGGCCAGTACTGGTTTGCCGGTTTTTTTCTCCAGCCATTCGAGACCAGGTTCCAGCAAACGAATATCACCGCGAAAGCGGTTGATGACAAAGCCGATGATGCGCTTTTGTTCTGACTCAGACAGGCAATCGAGGGTGCCAACAAAATGGGCAAACACGCCGCCACGGTCGATATCGGCCACCAGGATAACGGGGCAATCCACGGCTTCGGCAAAGCCCATGTTGGCGATGTCGCGGTCACGCAAATTCACTTCGGCAGGACTACCTGCGCCTTCAACGATAATCGCCTCATATTGCTGTTGCAGGCGACCATAAGATTCCAGCACAGCGCCCATGGCAATGGTTTTGTATTGATGATAATCACGCGCATCCATGTCTGCCCTGACCTTGCCATGGATGATGACTTGTGCACCAGTGTCCGATGATGGTTTCAGCAAGACTGGATTCATGTCGGTATGTGCAGGCAAACCCGCTGCCAGCGCCTGCAATGCCTGGGCACGACCGATTTCGCCACCGTCTATCGTGACGGCACTATTGAGTGCCATGTTTTGCGGCTTCATCGGGACGACGTGCACGCCTTGGCGATACAACAAACGACACAGGGCTGCGACCACCGTGCTTTTACCAGCGTCAGAAGTCGTGCCTTGCACCATCAGCGTGGATATTTTCATGGAATAAATTTCTTGTTCAAGAGTTTTGTGCAGACTGCCATTCGGCTATCAGTATATGCAATTGCACCAGCCCGTGCTGTATCGCTGCTGGGCCTGGTGACAGAATATCTGCTGACTTTATTTCCAGTACCCTGCCATAACGCACGGCAGGAATATGGTCCCAACCATCGCGCGCCACTACGCTATCGGGGCGAAATTTCTTACCGCACCAGGAACCGATGATGATATCCGGCGCACGCCTGACGACTTCAGCAGGGTCGGCAATAATGCGTTGTTTGGCACTGTGGAAAACTGCCAGATCGGCAAAGGCATCTTCGCCCCCGGCAATCTGTATCAATTCGGACACCCAGCCTATGCCTGACATCAGGGGTTCATTCCATTCTTCAAAATATACTCTGGGTCGGCGCGTCCATAATGCTGTCTGTTGTTTGACGATGTCTATCTGTGCTTGCAGTTCAGCGATCAATGCTGCGCCCTGCTCTTGCTTTCCCACCAGGTTAGCCAATACTTTGATCATGTGCAAAATGCCCGCAACATCACGCTGATTGAAGGCGTGTACTTCTATGCCTGCACTGATCAGTTCACGCGAAATCTCGGACTGCATATTTGAATAGGCAATCACCAGGTCAGGCTTGACTGCCAGGATACGGTCTATCTGCGCAGAAGAAAAACCGCTGACCTTGGGTTTCTCATCACGGGCGCGAGCCGGTCTGGTGGTGTAGCCAGAGATACCAACTACATATTCTTCAGCGCCGAGGGCGTACAAGACTTCCACCGCTTCAGTGGACAGGCAGGCAATGCGTTGATACATACTGGCTGATTTCATTTTTTCCCTTGTGGCGGTGCCACGGTTTTGTCACGCTTTTGTCTGGCTTGTTCCAGTCCCTGGCAAATAAGCTTCGCGCCTTCGATTATGCGTGGGCCAGAGCGGTTAACCAGGTCACCCTCTATGGAGATCAGATTATTGTTTTTTGTCGCCAGCAAGGTAGGAAAAGTCTTCCATTGCTCGACACCGCTCACGGCCTGGGTTTTACTGTCACCAGTGATGATCACTTCAGGATTTTCCTGCACGACTGCTTCTGTGCCAACTACGGGCGCTGTTGTGGCTAATTTGCCGAAGATATTTTCACCACCGCAGGTACGAATAGCATCGCTGACGATGTGGCTGTCATTGAGCGTATAGAGCGGCTTGCCCCATACCTGATAGAAGACCTTGACCTTGCTTTTATTCTGGTACTGGTTGTTCAGTTGCTGCACTTGTTGCCTGAACTCTGTCGCGGCAGCCTGTGCCTGTTTTTCTGTGCCAAACAGGTTACCGAACTTGAGCAAAGTTTCTGCCACATTATCGAGCTTATGCGGTTCACTGAAAAAATAAGGGATGCCGGAATTGTGCAGCATTTCCAACTGACGCTCATAGGCACCGTGCATCCAGACAATCAGCAAATCTGGTTTCATCGCCAGTATGCGTTCAATATCCAGTTGGCGATTGTCTCCAACACGTGGAATATTTTTTGCCGCTGCCGGGTAATCGCTGTACTTGACCGTACCAATTATCCTGTCACCTGCACCTGCGACATAAATCATTTCCGTCACATGCGGCGACAAACTGATAATTCGTTGAGCAGGCTTCGCCAGAGTGACTTGATTACCCATGTCATCAGTCACTGTAATAGAGGCTTGCGCATGTGCAGTCAATGCAGCAAATCCGGCGACCATCGCATAGCTTAAAAACCTGGACATAAACTTCTCGCATTCAAAATATAAAAATGAGATACATCTCTGAATTCTCTCTGTGTTCACTCTGTGCCTCTGTGTTGAGTGGTCTTAAAGATTCAACTCACACCATTCATCCAAACCAAGCGCTAACCGCAACCATCCCGCCTCACTTCCAGGCAAACCAAAACGCAGGCCATGCGGCCTATGTGCGCCCGGCGCAAACCAGCGCAGCCAGATGCCGCGCTCTGCCATGAATTGCAACAACCGCTCCGAATTATTATTCAAGTCATGATGACTGCACCACTGGAACAAGTCAGTGCCTGATGTACGCATATCATGCGCCTTCAAAAGCTGTCGCAAACGTTCGCCTTCTTGCTGCAAAAGCTGTGCTGTCTGCGTCTGCCATTGCTGGTCAGTCAAAGCAGTAATGGCAATTTGCTGAGCTGGTCCGCTGACACTCCAGGGACCAAGATAATTCGCTAATTGCTGTAACAGATTTTTCTCAGCCGCGACAAAACCCAGACGTATGCCCGCCAGGCCAAAGAACTTGCCAACTGAGCGCAACACGATCAAGCCAGGCCGGTCTGCATGGACAGCAACGCTGATATCAGGCACGGTATCTGCAAAGGCTTCATCAACCACCAGCCAGCCACCACGTTCAGCCAGTTGTGCAGCCCAGTGCAAAAGCTGGGCTGGTGGAATGAATTCACCGGTAGGATTGTTAGGATTGCACAGCACAACTACATCTGCCTGTTCGATGGATGCATCCAGTTCTGCATATAGACATTCTGTCACCCTATGTCCGGCTTGCTTCCACTGGTAAGCATGTTCAGCATAACTGGGGGCCGAAACGACAACCCGGGTAACCGGGCGCAAGCGTGGCAAGGCTTGTATTACGGCCTGTGAGCCTGCCACGGCCAGCATCTGTTGCGCACCATAATAAGATTGTGCCGCTTTTACCAGCGCATCAGAATACTCAGGCAAGCGATGCCAGGCATTCGCTGTCAGTTGCGGTGCCGGATAAAAGTGAGGATTGATGCCTGTCGATAAGTCCAGCCAGTCTTCCAGCGGACGTCCAAAATGCCGCACCGCATCACGCAGGTTTCCACCGTGCTCAAGCATGGATGACTCCACTCAAAAATAAGACTGCCAGCAAAGCTATGCCACACCACAAGGCGGCACCAGTTTCAACCAGGCGCAGGGCACGCAAAATATCTGCTGCCTTTGCCGTATCGCCCTCACCCAGCGGTGGGCGAATTTCTGCCACACCGTCATAACTGGCTGCACCACCCAAAGCCAGACCAAGCGCACCAGCTCCGGCGGCCATCACCGGCCCCGCATTGGGACTGGGCCAGCCCGGTGCCTGACTCTGCCAGCATTGCCATGCCAGACGGGTTTTGCCCAATGTCGCATAAGTGCATGCAGTCAGTCGCGCAGGTAGCCAGTTCATGACGTCATCAATGCGTGCAGCCACGCAGCCAAAGCGCAGGAAGCGTGTTGAGCGATAACCCCACATGGCATCGAGGGTATTTACCAGTCGGTACAAGACTGCACCGGGGCCACCGAGCAAGATGAACCAGAACAAGGTGGCAAACACAGCATCGCAGCCATTTTCCAGTACGGATTCGACACTGGCTTTGGCCAGGTAAGCCTCGTCCGCATCCCCTGTATCTCGACTGACGATATACGAGGTGCGTTTTCTGGCTTCCTGCAAATCACCGGCCTGCAGGGCTGTGGCAATGGCGGCATTATGTTCATGCAAGCTGCGCAAGCCCAGGCAAAAATACAGCAACACAATATGCAATACCGGGGCTAACCACAAGCTGAAATATTGTGCCAGCACCAGTGCCAACACACTTAATGCGACGAGTGGCAAAACCGCCAGACACCATCCCAAAGCACCGGCCCAGCGGGTAGCGGTAGGTTTGTTCAGACGACGCTCTAGAGTGTTTGCCAAATTACCAAAACCTACCAGCGGATGAAATTTACGCATTTCACCCAACACCAGATCCAGCAAGATGCCCAGCAGCAGGCATAGCACCGTGACCAGGCCACCTTGCATCAGCATGGCTGGCCTTTCAAATACAGCGGCAATCCAGCAGCGACCCAGACTACATTGTCTGCAATGGCCGCCACAGACTGGTTCAGCCGCCCTGCTTCATCAACAAACCAGCGCGACACCGCCCCCATGGGAACGATACCCATGCCGACTTCATTGGACACGAGAACGATTTGCCCAGGAGCCTGTATCAATGCATCCAGCAAGGCTTGGCGCTGCATGGCAAACTGCGGCGGTGCTGTGATATGACCTATCTCAGGAAAATCTGTCGCTTCTGAAAACAAAAGATTCGACAACCAGACTGTCAGGCAATCGACGAGGATAATATTGTCTGCGCGGCTATGCGCCATGATGGAAGCGCCCAGTTCCAGGCTTTGTTCCAGCGTACCCCAGTCTGCGGGGCGGCGTGCTCGGTGATGAGCAATGCGCTCCTGCATTTCAGTATCACCTGCCCTGGCAGTTGCCAGGTACAGCACTTTTTGCTTACAGTCACTAAGCTTGCTTGCCAGTTGCTCGGCAAAGGCACTCTTGCCCGAACGTGCACCACCAAAAATCAGGCTGGTACGGTGTGCGGGTTTCATATTGCTTCCCGTAAGAACAATGCTGCCGTTGCCGCCGGATTGGAAGCAAAGTAGGCATGAAAATAAGAGGCGCGCACATTGCCGTCCCGGTAAATAGCTTCGCCCTGCTGCTGGGTGGAATGCTTGATCGTATGGGTGCTGGCAGTCAATGTAGTTTCATACCGAGAGTAATGAAAAGTATGCCCGCGTAACTCGCCATGCGATGTAGCCCAGGCTTGCGCACCCAGTGCTGCCAGCCTTTTTTGCATGATGACTTTGCCAGGCAATATGCCAGCCATGACCCAGCTTTGTTCCTGTTGATCCACCAGACCTTCAGTAATCGCCATCATGCCGCCGCATTCTGCCAATATCGGCATGCCCTGCGCGTACGCAGCATGCAATGATACAAGCCAGTTACTGGCATGCGCCAGCGTATTTGCATGCAATTCAGGATAACCGCCGGGTAGATACAGTGCGTCAGCTTGCGCCGGTATTGCTTCATCTGCCAAAGGTGAAAAGAAAACCAGTTTTGCACCCAGCCCGATCAGGCATTCAATATTGGCTGGATAGATAAAGGCAAATGCGGCATCACGCGCAATGGCGATGGTCTTACCTGCCAGATTGGCGGCTGATTGAGAGATATGTTGTGATGCGTGCTCCTGCAATTCAAAACTGGTGTCCGGCAATGCATCCCAGGCTTGCATATCAAGCTCCAGGCTGTCGGCCATGGCATCAAGTATAGCTTCAATGCGATCCACTTCTCGCGGCAAGACCAGTCCCAGATGGCGCTCGGGCAAGGCTTCTTCCTGCCTACGCAGGCTGCCGAGCAAGGGGATATCGCGCATGGCAGCGGCAACCATCCTGGCATGACCGTCTGAAGCGATGTGGTTGGCAATGACGCCAGCCAAGTGCACAGGCCCAAAATCCCGCAAACCCATGGCTAGTGCACCGACAGTCTGTGCCATGGCAGAAGCATCCAGCACCGCCACGACAGGCACGCCAAAGGCCCGCGCCAGATCAGCCGATGAGGGGTTGCCGTCATACAGACCCATGACGCCTTCAATGAGGATGACGTCAGCATCCAATGCAGCGCGTGCCAGCATACCTTCAGAATCAGCCTGCCCTACCATCCACAAATCGAGTGAATGCACGGCCGAACCGCAAGCGCGCTCCAGCATCATGGGGTCTATAAAGTCTGGTCCGGTCTTAAATACGCGTACCGTCTTGCCCAGCTTCACCAGCTTGCGTGCCAGTGCTGCTGTGGTCGTAGTCTTGCCCTGACCTGAGGCGATGGCCGATATCAGTACGACCTTGGCACTGGGCCTTACCATTCCACGCCTGCCTGTGCGACGATGCCGTCTTTAAAGGCATGCTTGATGACCTGCATTTCTGTGACGGTATCGGCAATCGCAATAATCTCTGGCAATGCACCGCGACCGGTGACGGCAACGTGCTGCATTTCTGGTCTGCCATCGAGATCATCGATGACCATCTGCAAATCCAGGTAATGATATTTGAGCGCGATATTGAGTTCGTCCAGCACGACCAGACCTATCGTCGGGTCATTCAGGAAGCGCTTTGCCTGCTCCCATGCCAAAGCAGCTTTTTCCATATCACGTTCGCGGTTTTGCGTGACCCAGGTATAACCTTCGCCCATGGCATGGAATTCGACCTCATCAGGAAAGCGGCGCAAGAAAATTTCCTCGCCGGTGGACATCGCGCCCTTGATGAACTGCACCACGCCTACCTTCATGCCATGTCCCATGGCGCGCATGACCATGCCAAAAGCGCTGGAACTTTTACCCTTGCCATTGCCGGTATGCACCAGCAAGACGCCGGTCTTGCGCTGTGCCTTTTCTATCTTGTCATCCATCATCGCTTTTTTGCGCTGCATGCGGCGTTCATGACGGGTGTTGATATTGTCAGTCTCGGTATCTGGCTTTGGTGGCATTGCACTTGTCATGGTGATAGTCTGTAGTGAGATTTAGTTCTGCGGCAGGAAGATGGTTTGCCCGCCATGTGTGAAGCGTTCTATTGGGTGGCCCAGGCAGATACTGAGTTGGGATGCACTGAATATGTCGTCCGCAGACCCGGCTTGCCAGCTACCATCGCCCATCAGCAACAGAGCATGAGTGGCAATGCGGTAGGCCATGTTGAGATCATGACTGACCATGACGACAGCCTTGTTTTGCTGTACATCTGCTTTACTGCACAAGCGGGCAAACAGTTGCATGACACTGACCTGGTGCCCGAGATCAAGTGCATTGGCTGGTTCATCCAGCAACATCCACCTGGCATCCTGGGCCAGCAAGGCGGCAATAGCCACGCGTTGTCTTTCACCGCCAGACAGGCTGCGCACATCGCGCTCTGCCATGTCGGCGACATCCATTTCGTGCAGAGACGTCATGGCAAGATCCATGTCGTCGTTGTTTTCCCAGTAATGCGCATTCTGGTAAGGATGGCGGGCGCTGAGTACGGTATCCAGTGCAGAATAGCCAAAGGCATCCACCCTGCCCTGCGGTAAAAACGAACGCTCACGCGCCAGCCCTGTCAATGACCAGTCTTGCAGTGGTTTGTCACGCAGATAGACCTGCCCGCTTTCTATGGGGCGCAAACCAGCCAGTGTACGCAGCAAGGTGCTTTTACCAGCACCATTGCGGCCTATGATGCACCAGCATTCGCCTGGCTGTATCTGCCAGTTCAGCTCACGCACCAGTACGCGCTTGCCTACTGATAAATTAAGGGCGCGGATATCCATCAGCGCCTCCGCAATTGATGTAATTGCAGAAGGAACAAAGGCACACCTACCAAAGCGGTGATGACACCGACTGGCAACTGCTGTGGTGCCACCACGGTACGGGCAACTGTATCTGCCAGCACCAGGAAACAGCCGCCCGCCAAAGTCGCAGCAGGCACCAGCAAACGGTGATCAGGGCCCCAGGCGAAACGGCAGATGTGCGGCATGATGAGGCCGACGAAACCTATGCTACCCGCATTGCTTACCGCGCTGGCGGTCAATAAGGCGGCAAATAAAAACAACAGCTGACGCAAGCGGCCAATATTGACACCCAGGGTGCTGGCATTGTCGGCATGCATGGCAGCGACATTGATGGAACGCGCATTGCGCATGGCGAACAACAAGATCGCACCGAGTATCAACCAAGGCAGATAACGTGACTGGGTGTTCGAGAGATCGCCTATCATCCAGAACACCATGCCACGCAGACGGCTGTCTGGCGCGATCGACAGCATGAGCGTGATGATGGCACCGCAACCGGTAGCAACGATGACACCAGTCAGCAACAGGATAGGTGCACTGCCATCGGTACTGCCTGCACCGCGCAGATCGCGGTAAGCCAGGGCAAACAGCAATAGCGCAACTGTAATCGCACCGGCAAAAGCGGCCACATCCACCAGCCAGAACGCACCGAAAAAAAGTATGGTAGCCAGCGCACCGACAGATGCGCCGCCAGATATGCCCAGCACATAGGGGTCAGCCAGCGGGTTGCGCAACAACGCCTGCATCATGACACCGGCCAGCGCAAGTGTGGCACCGGTAACGAAACCAGTCAGCGCACGGCCCAGGCGCAAATCCAGCAGGCTGCCGGGCAGAGTCGTTGGCGGGCCGCGCAGCAGTTCCAGCAAGGCTTGCCATAGCTCGGCAAAGCTCAGGGATACTGAACCGCAGACGCAGGCAATCAATATGCTGCCTACGGCGGCGGCCAATAAAATAGGGAGAACCAGACCAGCACGTTGAGCGACCGCCATCCTGGAGGATTGCTTGCGCTGTCGTGCAGAAAAAAAAGACGCTATCATCGGTCTGGCCCAAAGGTGAAACAGGTTTTGATGTGCAGCACCGTAGAAAATACCACGGCCTGCACATCATGCAATCAGCTTACGATGTGATGAACTATCCAGCAGTGCTTATCACATCACTGTCAAACTTATTTAAAGCCGTAGTTCACACCAACAAATACATTGGAACCGGCTGTTGCATAATTTCTTGCCAGTTCGTAGTCCTTGTTCAAAGCATTATTCCAGCGTGCCAGCACAGTCGTGTTTTTCGCAACTTCATATGTCGCATACAGGTTCAGCAAATTATAAGAACCCAATACTCTCGTATTGTTGGCATCATCAAAACGGTCACCAGAGTAGATAGTTTCTACGCCAACTCTTGCATTCGAAAAGGCATATTCTGCAGCCAAAGTGCCATGCTGCTTGGAGCGGCGTGCCAGGCGTTTGCCTGTCGTATCATCCTTTGGATCCTGGATATCGATGGAAGCACGCAAAGTCAGATCCGCAAAACGGGTAGTACCGCCTACTGTCAAGCCAGACAAAGTTGCCTTGTTGACATTGTAGGCACAGCCGAATTGATGAGTCGCTTTTTCTATAGGACAGACACTGGTACTGACCAGCAAATCCGTTGCCTTGTTTTGATAATACACAGCGCTCAACTGCGTATCGCCTTGTTCAAAATACACACCGATTTCTGCATTTTTCGCTTTTTCCGGCTTGTTAGTGGCGACACCATAACCAGGGTAGTACAACTCATTGAAAGTTGGCGCACGGAAGCTGGTGCCATAGCTGGCATTGACGCGCAAAGCATCAGTGAAACGGTAACCATACGCTACGCTACCTGTAGTATTGGAACCATATTGCGAACTGCGATCATTGCGGATGCTGGCACTGGCCAAATGGGCATCTTGCTTGAATACATAAGACGCAGCAAAAGAATTCGTCGTGCGTTTACCGTTGAGAGCCAAAGTTGTGGTTTCAACGTTTTCATCACGTGTTTCAGCGATCAGTTGCAATACATCTTTGCCGATACGGATATCATTCTGGAAGCTCAGGCTGTCCTGGCGGGTATCAATCTGGCTCTTGCCATAGGATGCATCGGTATAACCCTTGTCTGCAGTTTTTGCATATTGCAGGGAAGCAGACCAGTAATCAGTGAACTTGCCACGGCCAAAAACGGCGACAGTTTCCAACGTCGAGATATTACGGTCATCTTGTGCCGTACCTGCATCAAACTGTGCGTTATTGCGGCTGTGCAAAACACTCGCACCCAATTCATAGCCTTTGCTGATTTCCCATACCAGACGGCCATTGAAACTGTCCATCTTGTAACCGTCTTTATCAGGGTTATAAGTGAATGTGCCTGCGCCTGGCTTACTGGCAGAAAAACCATCACTCTCTTCATGTGCAGCATTCAGACTGAGGCTAAGGTTGCTGGCAACAGAGCCAGTAATACCTGCTTGCAATTTACGTGTACCGTAGCTACCCAGGCCTGCAGACAAGGTAGGTGTAATTACGCCCGTACCTTTTTTAGTGAATATCTGTATCACACCACCCATGGCATCTGCACCATACAGGCTGGACAGCGGGCCATACACTACTTCAATACGGTCGATCTGTGACAATGGGATAGAAGACCAGGTGGCACCACCGGTAGTGGAAGAACCGATGCGCACGCCATCAATCAACACCACGTTTTGCGCATTGCTACCACCACGCAAGAAGACGGAAGCAGAGGTGCCTGGACCACCGTTGCGGGTAATTTCTATGCCGCGTTGCTGTTGCAACAGATCAACAACAGAAGCAGCGCCGGATTTGGCGATGTCTTCAGAAGTGATGACGACGTTGTCAGCCAGCACGTCCTTGGCGGCTTGCGCCTGACGGCCAGCGGTAATGACCACACTGGAAGTTGCACCAACAGCAGCAGTTTGTGCAAAAGCGATGGAAGATGGAAATGCAGCGGCCAAGGCCAGGCTGAGGGCGAGCGGTTTGAATGCAGATGTCATGATATTTCAGAAAAAATGGAGCAAGTGGCCGACGTCCCCGCAGGCTACTTTGAACAAAGCAATAAGGACAATTTATCGCCAGCGACAGTGCCATTCAGGCAGCCTGTACTGTCAGGATTTCGCATCATGCCTATCAATATGGCAATCCAAGCGTTTCTGTTTCACGAAAGTTCCCCGTCCGTATTGCTTCACTTATTCTGGCCGGTATCCGGGCTGACAAGTATCACCATCTGACCTTCCCATGCACATAGCACAGTGGTATTGGAAAATGGCTGGCTGCGCGTGAACTACATAAGTGTTCTAAATTCGCAGCAACTTGTACACCGTTGCGGGGGCAGCACACTTTTGCAAGAGCTTAGTGTTTCCCGTTTAACCGCGGATATGAATATACCCGCGAGCACCAAAACCCCGCCATTCTATAGACAGATGGGGGTAGCCGCAAGTTTGAAGGGTTTAAAAACTGAGGCAGATCACTTTATTAACTTATTGAAAACAAAGAAATTTATCAAGAAATCACTGTATTTCAACTCAGATGGGCCGTCTTGGAAATCCAGGCAACCACCAGCTCAGCATGCAGTTCTGACATTTCAGAGAGCTGTATGCCGACATGATAGATCTCGCCACTGAGGATGGCATGCCTGACCATCCCTTTACAACTGACCTTGTAAATCTCAGCTTCTTGAAAGATGCCGGGGATTTCTATCAACATGGGGTAACTGCGCTGCGGAATCAGGTTTTCAGATGTGTGCAGGAGCACGCCTTCGGCGGAAATGTTAACAATCTTTGCCAGTATCAAGCGACCGTCCGGCAACTTGACGCCAGCGCGCCAGGTCACGGTAACACGTGGAGATCTCCTGAGTTCTATCATGCGATGACCATGGCTTTTTGTGTGTCTTGCGTAAATACTATCTGCAATATTACTAAAATACCAGTATTTCCTTATACTCACCAAAGGCAAGGCTCTGCTTCTGTGTACAAACCGCTTGCGCCAGCTCTTCTGCCGTCATGCCTTCCTTCCAGGCTAGCAGCATGCGTATGATACCTGCGTGGGTCACTACTATCACTTCCGGTATATTTAGCAAGCGAACTTGATTCAACCAGTCAATCACACGTTGCGCCACGTCAACAGCTGATTCAATACCACCAGGCTTGTATGTAGACGGAGCCGTAGCCCAGGCATCTATTTCTGACCTTGGAATATCATTCCAGGCCAGCATTTCCCATGCACCGAAATTAAGTTCTTTCAAGCGATGATCAAACCTGGGCTCAGCATGTAAAAGCCTTGCAAGCTTTGCACAGCGCTGCAATGGGCTGGAAAATACTGGCAAGCCAGCTTGTAATCGCCCCGATAATTTACCTGCCAATACGACACATTCTGCATCAGAGACATCCACATCAGTTTGCCCATAGCACAGGCCATCAGCAATCTGTGGCCTGGTATGCCTGAGTAAATGCAATCGCATCTCAAGACACCTGAAAAGCCAGCAAACCCAGGTAGATAGCGACTTCTGCCACTTGCTGGGTGGCCCCCAGACAGTCACCTGTAAAGCCGTTTATCCTGCGCTGGAACATACGCGCCATGCGCCAGGTCAGCAATAGCATCAGGCCAAAGGCCAGCAACAATGCATAAACAGGGAGGGGAAAGTAATACTGCAGCGCTGCTACTGGTAACAGCACGGTAAGGCAGGCGATCAGGAATTCACCATTGCTCATTTCTTGCGCAAGTGGTTTTGCCTTGCCTTCATGTCGGGCATATTGCATGAGCCAAATCAGGCTGCATGAAGCCAGTCGCGACAAGGGGTGCGCCAACAGCAAGGCTGGCACCACCATCAATGCAGGCAAGCTGATCAAGAGTGTCAGCTTCAGTGCCAGCATCAGTAGAATACCGATAGCCCCATAGGCACCGACGCGTGAATCTTTCATGATTTCCAGCACGCGTTCTGGCGTCATGCCACCACCAAAACCATCGCAGACATCAGCAAAACCGTCTTCATGAAAAGCGCCCGTCAGCAAGATTCCAGCAACGGTAGATAATACTACCGCTACCGCATGCGGCCATAATTGCGCTGCGGCGGCATACACACCAGCACAGACCCCGCCCACTACCCAGCCAGTTGCCGGGAAATAACGTGAAGACTGACGTAGCCAGCCCTGCTCAAACCCCACCCAGGCAGGGATGGGGATGCGGGTAAAAAACTGCAGAGCGATGAAGAATAGGCGTAGTTGATGCAAACCAGCTCCTGCGATAGGGAAAATTATTTTAATCGCTGCTTTTTTCGCTTACCTGTGCTGATGCAAAAGTCGCCATCTGATTCAGGAAATTCACTGCGGCCTGCAACATGGGGTACACCAAAGCAGCACCTGTGCCCTCACCCAGACGCAAATCCAGCTGCAGTACAGGCTTGACCTGTAGAGCCTGCAACATGCGAGCGTGACCACTTTCATCCGACTGATGTGAAAACACGCAATAGTCAAGTATCGCTGGCTGCATTCTGGCAGCTACCAATAAGGCACTGGTAACAATGAAGCCATCTACCAGCAAGACCATGCGACGTTCTGCTGCCGCCAGCATGGCACCGACCATGGTGGCGATTTCAAAACCACCAAAGGTGGCCAGCACATCTGCGGCCTCGTCAACATCTGCATGCACGGAAACCGCCGCTTCAATCACAGCCTGCTTATGGCGTATGCCTTCCGTCGTCAAGCCCGTACCAGCACCTACGCAATCCACAACAGGTATGTCAGTCAACTTGTGCATGAGTGCAGCGGCAGCTGTCGTATTACCTATGCCCATCTCGCCAAAACCCAGCACATTGCCAGACAAACCTGCCACCAGCTCGGCACCATTTTGCATGGCAGCCTGACATTGAGCCGCAGTCATTGCCGGTTCTTTGGCGAAATTGCGTGTGCCATTTGCGACTTTCATGCTCAACAGCTTTTCACGCGGGCCAAAATCATGATTGACACCTGCATCAACAACATACAGGGCGATACCATTCTGACGTGCAAAGACATTGATCGCAGCTCCATTGGCCAGAAAATTCTCGACCATTTGCCAGGTGACATCCTGGGGAAAGGCAGAGATACCCTCTGCCACCACACCATGATCGCCAGCAAACACGATGATGGCAGGCTCACGCAATGCTGGCTGCGTGGTTTGCTGTATCAAGCCTATCTGCGCTGCCAGATGCTCAAGGCGACCAAGACTGCCCAGAGGTTTGGTTTTGTTGTTGATGGCGGCAGTGAGTTCAGCTTCAAGCGCTGGATTAGCAGTAGCAGCAATGTTTAAATTGAGCATGTCAGGCAATCAATAGTAAAAGCGGTCCAATAAAATCACTACCCAGGTTGCCAGTGCGATCAACACTGTCAGCAATACGGCGGCACTACCAAAGTCCTTGGCATTCTTGGACAAGGTATGGCGTTCCAGCGAGACACGGTCAACCACCGCTTCTATCGCTGAATTAATCAACTCTACAATCAGGATCAGTACCAATACAACAATCATCATCAACTTTTCAAAAGCCGACACTGGCAATGCTAAAGCGATGATGGCGCCAGTGACGACCAGTACCAATTCCTGGCGGAAGGCATGCTCGTTTTTCCAGGCGGAACGCAGGCCATCGATGGAATAAAGGATGGCCGAAAATATACGGCGCAGACCACTTTTGCTTTTGAATTCACTGACTGCTTGTTCTTTTTCAGACATTTCTCTTCCTTAAACCCACACTCAAACGTCACGCTAACGTCACTCTGAAGTCACTCTATTGCGCACTTAAACCGTATTGCAGTGAGAGGCAAGACCAGCATGCCTTCACTCAGGTGGCGAATTTTACAGGACTATAAGTCAGGGACAAGCAGATTTACCTCTTGCAAATTAAATTCTTGCGGGAGCAATCAAGCATCATGCACCGCAATGCTGCATTTTGACGATGAAACCGTGACGCCCATTTCACATTGTGGTATAACTTATATATTGCAGCGCACCAACCATAATATGAAAAACGATACGCCCGCCTCAGATAAAACTTCCATCCAGGTAATAGAACGCATGGTGTCCTTGCTGGATGCCCTGTCGCGCTACCAGGACCCGGTCAGCCTGAAGGAGCTGGCCATTGTTACCGGTTTGCACCCCTCCACTGCTCACCGCATTCTCAATGATATGGTGCTTACCCGCTTTGTTGACCGTGCCGACACTGGCTCTTATCGCCTGGGCATGCGCTTGCTGGAATTGGGGAATATCGTAAAAAGCCGTTTGAATGTGCGCGAGGCAGCATTGGAATTCATGCGTGCCCTGCACCGCCAGACTAACCAGACCATCAATCTGTCGGTGCGCCAGGGCGATGAAATCGTGTATATAGACCGCGCCTTTTCTGAACGTTCTGGCATGCAGGTAGTGCGTGCGATAGGTGGCCGGGCCCCACTACATTTGACTTCAACCGGTAAATTGTTTTTATCGCTCGATGAACCCAAGGCCATACGTGCGTATGCAACCCGCACCGGCCTGGCTGGTCATAATAAAAATTCGATTACTGACCTCGCCAAACTCGAAAAAGAATTGTCAGCAGTACGTGAAAATGGCTATGCCAGAGACAATGAAGAACTGGAACTGGGAGTGCGTTGTATGGCAGCAGGCATACATGATGACAGTGGCAAGATGATTGCAGGATTATCGATCTCAGCACCAGCAGACCGCTTGCAAGAAGAATGGCTCAGCAATCTGACAGATACTGCCAAACAGATTTCGCTGACCCTGGGTTATACCGGTACATTCTGAATAGAAACATTATCCCAATAAAAAAACCAGTACTTTTCATGGCACTGGTTTTTTGAACGTCTGGCATTCAGCAGTTTCAGGTCTTATTTGTAAGCACCGCTGCCGACAAAATAGTCATCAATCTTTTCAAAATAACTGGATTTGGTTTCCAAAGCCTTGGTCACAGGATTTGGCCATTGATAATCGATCCAGCCGTCATTCTTGGTTTTCAGCGCTGTGACCATGTCCTTGATGATGGTCTTGCCCTCTACCTTCAAGTCCAGCAAATTTTTGCCTATCATCTTGGGATTGGCACCATGTGACAAATTAACGCCATTCATGTCATATACAAACAAGTACAGGTCCCGGTCGTGAAAATCCTTGTTGGATGCATCATTGAAGTCTGCAAAAGCTTTTTCCTTGCCATTTTTCTTGATATGGGCAATTCCTTTTTTCACCATTGCTTGCGCTTGCGCTGTCGTGCCGCGCTCATCACTGGCCATGACGGACGCAGACATAAAGAAACCCATTACTGCCAGCAGAAACAGTTTGCTTATCAATTTCATGACTCATCTCCTTGTTTTATAGAGCCGTTTATCGGCGCATGGTGATTATTGCTTTGCAGAACCAATCATTCATGACTTGCGCTACCCAGTCCAGTATTAGTCACTGTGCAGCGCAATAAATTTGCCTTTCTTTGCAATCAGTGCCATTACAGCATAGTGCAATACGGCTATTTATAGCTAAGCAAATTTACAACGCCTTCCACATCGTCCAGACGACGCACCAATTTTTCCAGCTCTTTTGCCTGACCAGCTGTTTGCACGCAACCTTTCAAAGTAACGAAGCGACGCTGCCCTTCTATCCAGATACTGGCTTCAGCAAAACGACCATCCGCTTCTATGGCGCGCTTTACCCTGGGAATGATTTCCTGATCATAAAGATAGGAATTGGGCAGGCGACATTGCCCTGATTGATAACAACTGGTGCCGCGTTCTATTCTGGAGTGTGCCTCTGCCCGGGCTTGCGCCTCAGTTAATAAAGGACCTTCGGGCGCAGGGCAATCACTGATGAATTGGGTAACTTTGAGGAAAGGATCATTGAAATAGTTACTTCGTGCTTCGTCAGACATCGCTGGATCGGCACACAGAGCAAGTACGGCCATCAATGCAAGGTGGCGCTTATATCCTTTTAGCGACATGCAAGTCTCCTCATTAGCGTATACCTTATGCAAAACTGCCTGAACAAGTATTTGCATATTAACTAATTTTTATTGGATGTGCTTGCCACATAAAAAAAGCCAGTACTTTACGCAGTACTGGCTTTTCGATTCAATTGATAAGGTACTAGATTTTTGCCCCAAAGCGATCAAAACGTGGCGAATAATATTGATCCCCATTCAGCGAGTACATCAGACGCTTTACCTGGCCGGTAATCAACTCACGCTTGACCAATCCTATGTAACGGGAATCCTGGCTATTGTCGCGGTTGTCACCCAGCATCATATATTCACCTTCCGGGACTTTAACGGGAGCGAAAGAGCGCAGTGCTTCGCGTTCTGGCATGACGATCATGTCATGTTGCAAGCTACCTAACTGTTCTTTGTAAACCAGTTGCTTACCTTTGTATTCGCGTTTTGGTGTCAGGTGGTCATCACTGCGGGGCTCCAAAGCTTCATAGCTGGCAGCTACGCCATTGATGAACAGCTTTTCTTCGCGCATTTCCACCACATCACCAGGCACGGCAACCAAGCGCTTGATCAGGCGCACGCCGTCTGCTGGCGAAGTGAAGGTGACCACATCACCACGTTGAGGGTCCGCCATATGCTTGAGGATGACATCGGTGAACGGCAGCTTGACGTCATAGGCCAGACGGTCACAAATGACCCGATCCCCTTCCAGCAGCGTCGGATACATGGAGCTGGTAGGCACGATGTAGTAATCGGCCAGTGCGCTACGCACAAAGACCATGCCCAGCATGAGTACGATGAAACCTTTATTGTCGGCTAACAGTTTCTTGAACTTCACAGCAATCTCCCAAAACAAAAATTTCTTTCAATGAACCAAGCTTACCCTCAATAGACAAAAAAATACCCCGAAAGTTCGGGGTATTTTCAAGCATGCTGCAAAAACTATCTGAACAACAGATTAAGCAGATTATTTTGCGTGCATCAGTGCAACAGTGGTGTCCAGCATACGATTGGAGAAACCCCACTCGTTGTCGTACCAGCTGGATACCTTGACCAGACGGCCAGATACTTTTGTCAGTGTTTCATCATAGGTACTGGAAGCTGGATTGTGGTTGAAATCCACAGATACCAATGGTGCAGTGTTGTAATCCAGGATACCTTTCAGGGCACCTTCGGATGCATCTTTCAATACCTGGTTGATTTCTGCAACTGTGGTGTCACGGGCAGCAACGAAAGTCAGGTCAACCACGGATACATTGATGGTTGGTACGCGCATGGCGTAACCGTCCAGCTTGCCGTTCAGTTCTGGCAAAACCAGGCCAACGGCAGCTGCAGCGCCAGTTTTGGTCGGAATCATGCTCATGGTCGCAGAACGGGCGCGGCGCAAGTCTTCATGCATGACGTCTGTCAATACCTGGTCATTAGTGTAGGCATGGATAGTCGTCATCAAACCGTTAACGATACCGATGGCATCATTCAAAGGCTTGGCCAGAGGTGCCAGGCAGTTGGTCGTGCATGATGCATTGGAAATCACTGTGTCAGTGGCTTTCAATACGCCGTGGTTGACGCCGTAGACGATAGTTGCGTCCACATCTTTGCCACCTGGAGCAGAGATAATGACTTTTTTCGCGCCGCCAGCCAGATGGGCAGAAGCTTTTTCTTTTGTGGTGAAGAAGCCTGTGCATTCCAGCACGACGTCGACATTCAATTCACCCCAAGGGATATTGGCTGGATTGCGTTCTGCAAATACCTTGATCTTGTCGCCATTGACGATCATGGTGTCGCCTTCGACTGTGACTGTGCCTGGGAACTTGCCGTGGGCTGTGTCGTAACGGGTCAGGTGGGCATTGGATTCTGCATTGCCGAGATCATTGATCGCAACGATCTGGATCTCGTTCTTGAACTTGCCACCTTCGTAATGAGCGCGAAGGATGTTGCGGCCGATACGGCCATAGCCGTTGATTGCGACGCGAATCGTCATGGTTTTATCTCCAAAGGACTAAACAACAATAAATACAAATTAAAAAACTGTGGTGAGCTTTTTGGTCTTCAAAATACGTCTAATGCAAAGACAACGGAGTACGCATGGCATTGACGGATGCCATCAGCACTGACAAATCGCGCCAGCCGTAGCCTGCTTCCATTAAATCCATGCCATCCCAGCTGAACGCCTGCTCTTTCAATAAGGCACCACCCAGCTCCTCATAAAAATTGCGGGCGATGTCATTGCCTGAGATGACCCACACCAACAAACTCTCTGCACCTTGTGCCTGCAGGGTACGTGCAACCTTTTGCACCATGCGACGGCCTATGCCAGAACGCTGCCAGGCTGGTCGCAGATATACAGCGGTCAGCTCAGCCTGCATACCTAACTTGGGTTCAGGCAGCATCATACCGGATGCGAAGCCGATAATATGGCCTTCACTCTCAGCTACATACACGCAGATACGGTCCTGGGCTTGCGACATGGCTTGCAGTATCTGACGCCATTGCAGCATGCTGTCTTCTACGCGCATTCCATCCAGATAGTTATCCGGGATCATGCCACGGTAAGTAGCTTGCCAGCTTTCCACACGCACAGCAGCAATCGCCTGTGCATCGTCTACGGTAGCACGACGCATGCTGACCTCTTTGATGCTGCTCACAGTAATGTCTGTCAATTCCGTCTTCCTGCTTATTTAAGCCAGTGTCGCTTTTACTTTGGCAACGACGTTGTCAACAGTGAAGCCAAAGTACTTGAACAAGACGCCAGCAGGTGCCGATTCACCGAAGGTATCGATACCAACAACCGCACCTTCCAGACCGACATACTTATACCAGAAGTCGGTGACACCGGCTTCGATGGCAATACGTGGCAAGCCCTTGCCCAATACTGCTGCTTTATAAGCAGCATCCTGACGGTCAAACACGTCAGTAGATGGCATGGACACTACGCGCACTGCAATACCTTGCTGCGCCAGTTCAGCCGCAGATTTGACTGCCAGTTCAATTTCAGAACCAGTGGCGATCAATACAGCTTTGGCATCAGCCACGTCTTGCAAGACGTAACCACCGCGCTGGATATCAGCGATCTGCTGGGCGCTGCGCTCTTGATAAGGCAGGTTTTGACGCGAGAAAATCAGGGTCGATGGGCCATCATTGCGTTTGACTGCATGCGCCCAGGCAGCGGCGGATTCCACCGTGTCACATGGACGCCAGTTATCCAGGTTAGGGATCAGGCGCATGCTGGAAACATGCTCGACGGATTGATGGGTAGGACCATCTTCACCCAGGCCGATAGAATCATGCGTGAAGACAAACAGGGTACGGATTTTCATCAGCGCAGCCATGCGGATGGCATTGCGGCTGTAATCAGAGAAAGTCAGGAAGGTCGCGCCAAACGGGATATAGCCGCCATGCAAGGCAATACCATTCATCATCGCACTCATACCAAATTCACGCACACCATAATTGATATGGTTACCAGCCTGGTTGCCACGGACAGCAATGCTTTCTTTCCAGTTGGTCAGGTTGGAGCCTGTCAAATCGGCAGAACCACCGAGGAACTCTGGCAGCGATGGTGCAAATGCCTGGATGGCATTCTGGCTGGCCTTGCGAGTCGCGATGTTTTCTTTTTTCTCTACACAGGATGCAATTGCATTCGCCACCACCTCATCGAAGTTGGCTGGCAAGTCGCCATTCATGCGGCGTGTCAGTTCGGCCGCTTTTTGTGGAAACTGTGCTGTGTAGGCTGCAAATTGTGCATTCCATTCCGCTTCGGCTTTGGCGCCGTCAGCTTTGGCATCCCAGGCTTCATAGACGTCAGCCGGTACTTCAAATGGCGGGTATTCCCAGCCAATATGCGCACGTACTGCGGCAATTTCCTTGTCGCCCAAAGCCGCACCATGCACATTGTGCGTGCCTTCCATATTCGGAGAACCTTTACCGATCACGGTTTTGCAGCAGATCAGGGTAGGCTTGTCAGATGTTTTCGCAGCAGCGATGGCGTTGGACACGGCTTCAGCATTGTGACCATCAATTGCCGGGATCACATTCCAGCCATAGGCTTCAAAGCGTTTTGGCGTGTTGTCGGTGAACCAGCCTTCGACATGACCATCGATGGAGATGCCATTGTCATCCCAGAAAGCGATCAGTTTATTCAGTTGCAGTGTGCCAGCCAGTGAGCATGCTTCATGCGAAATGCCTTCCATCAGGCAGCCATCGCCCATAAAGGCGTAAGTGTAATGATCAACAATCTTCAGGTCGCCCTGGTTGAACTCTGCCGCCAGCAATTTTTCAGCCAGTGCCATGCCAACCGCATTGGTAATGCCCTGGCCCAATGGGCCAGTAGTGGTTTCTACGCCTGGCGTGATATGCACTTCAGGATGGCCGGCAGTTTTGGAATGCATCTGACGGAAATTCTTGATCTCTTCGATAGGCAGGTCATAGCCTGTCAGGTGCAGCAGCGAATAATGCAACATCGAGCCGTGGCCATTCGACAACACAAAGCGATCACGGTTGATCCATTTAGGATTTGCCGGATTGTGGCGATAATGACCTTTCCACAAAGCAACAGCGATATCGGCCATGCCCATAGGCGCGCCTGGGTGGCCAGAATTGGCTTTTTGTACGGCATCCATGGACAAGGCACGAATTGCATTGGCCATCTTGGTGAGTGTTGCTGGCTGAAGAGATGAAATCATGGTGTCAGAAAGTAGTCTTGAGAAAACTGGTCAGTGTTGCGAGCTGGGGACATGAAACTCTCCCCGCGAAAACCCGATATTTTACCAGAGCATGGGGTCCATACTACAATTGCGACGCTTCAGAAGCGCAATCTTGCTCTTTTAAACTGTAAAATCACAGGGTTTACATATAAAGCTTACGCATGTCATCAAAAAAACGTCACTTCTCCCTCGACGATCTTGCCCGGCAATTTCCTCATGAGGTGTTCATACGCGGTATCAGTTATGCAACAGAAAACAAGGTCAGAGGTTGGAGTTTTGACAATGACTTTGTCGAGAGCGAAGTTCAGGGCAGTGGCCGCAATATTTATGCGCAAGAGATAGAACTGGTGTTTGAAAACGGCAAACTGGAAGCCGTGAATGGTTCCTGCAGTTGCCCGGTTGAATACAATTGCAAACATGTGGCGGCAGTTTTACTGAATATCCTCGACCATCACAACAAAGCCCATGCCCTGCCCGGCCACGCCGACGGCAATGATGCCGCGCTGGGTTTCAATGAGCAAAAATGGTTGCGTGAGCTGGAATTTGCCACGCATGAATCTCCAGCTCCAGCGACCGAAGCAGAGTTTGCCAAAGAAGAGCTGGAAGATGGCATGCTGATTTTCAGCCTGTCCACAGTATCTGGCAGCAAGGAAGTGCGCCTGATACCCGGCAAGGCCAAGCAAAATGTCAAAGGCGACCTGAAATACACCAAGCTGTCGCTGGCGGTGCGCGACATGATGAAGTCAGCCAGTTTTTTACAGGAAGCGGATTACGAATTACTGGCGCTGTTCAATATGTGCACCATGAATTCGTTTTATTACTCGCATTACTCTCCGAAAGGCAGGATGGGCGCAGTCTTGCTGGAACGTGTCGCCAAGGCTGGCAAATTGTATTGGCTCAATACTGACAATAAGCAAAACCAGCTATCCAGGCTGGCCTACCACCCTTTGCAACAGGTACACCTGGCCTGGCAAGAAGAAAATGACTACCTGCGCCTGCGCTGGCAACTCGATAGCAACGAAGAGGATGCACCTGCACCACCATATATCC
>JAZJXP010000002.1:7327-76460 GCA_040390835.1 Pseudomonadota bacterium | reverse complement strand
GCCCACCGAACCCCCTTGGCTGATAGGGCAAGACAGCTGTGGCGAACTGCATGTGGCAGCAACCAACAAGTTCCCGCTGCCTGCCCTGATCAACCTGGTGCAGGAAGCGCCGCTGCTGGCGGTGGACCGTGCGGAAACCCGGCAGGCAATGGCCAACCGCCTGCTGGACATGGGCTTGCAAAACCTGATTCCCTTACCGGCAGAACTGGAAGCGCAGTTGCGTGCAGATATCCGCATGCGCCCGGTACTGGAGCTAAATAGCCTGACGGCATCAAGCTCATGCACTGACTACGCCATTCTCAGGTTTGCCTATGAAGACGCGGTAGCCGAGTCAGACCAAGCCGGAGATCACTTGCTGCGCCGTGGTCAGCATGGTCTGGAAAAAATACTCAGGGATCTGCCTGCGGAACAGAGTGCCATGCAAACCCTGCAAGCTTTGGGTTTTCAATCACAGCCCGTAGCAGGCCATGAAAAAGAACTTTTACTCTGCCTGCCCGACCAGAATTCCTGGTTGAATTTTGCAACAAAAGACTTGCCAGATCTGATCAGCCAGGGCTGGAATATCCGCCAGCAAAATGATTACCGCTACAACCTGCAGGAAGTGGAGGACTGGTATGCCGAGGTAGATGAAGATAACCAGCAATCCGTCTGGTTTGAGCTGGAACTGGGCATCGTTGTCAACCAAGCGAAGATTTCGTTGTTGCCACTGCTGGTCAGCCTGATACGCCAGGCACCGCAAGACTTTAGTCTGCAACAAGTCAACCAGCGCGCCGATGATGAACAGGTCTTATTGGCCCTGCCTGACAATACCCGGGTCGCGCTGCCGTATGCGCGTATCAAGCCTATCTTGCTGATCCTGGGTGAGTTGTATTTCAATGAACAGCAAGGCGACAAGCTGCGCCTGCCCATGCTGGATGCAGCACGCTTGGCAGAATTGTCTGCCACTACCCACTTGCGCTGGATAGGTGGCGAGCGTCAGCAAAGCTTTGGCAAACGTCTGGCAGAATTTGGCGGTATCAACAGCATCACACCACCTGCTGGTTTGCAGGCCAGCCTGCGCGATTATCAAAAAGAAGGTGTCGCATGGATGCAGTTTTTGCGCGAATACCAGCTTGCCGGCATACTCGCTGATGACATGGGCCTGGGCAAGACCATACAAACCCTGACCCATATCCTCATGGAAAAAGAAGCTGGCCGTTTAAGCCAGCCAGCGCTGGTGGTTGCCCCCACCAGCCTGATGGATAACTGGGCCAGCGAGGCGCAACGCTTCACACCTGATCTACGCGTGCTGGTCTTGCAAGGCAAGGACCGTAGTAAATTGTTTGAACAAATCCCGCATGTAGACCTGGTGCTGACTACCTATGCCCTGTTGCCACGTGATGAAGATGCCCTGCGCCTGCATCGCTATCATTTGCTGATACTCGACGAAGCACAGTACATCAAGAATGCCCAGGCCAAGGCTAGCCAAACTGCCAGCTTGCTACAGGCCAACCACCGCCTGTGCCTGACGGGTACGCCGCTGCAAAATCATTTAGGCGAACTTTGGTCGCAATTCAATTTCCTCATACCGGGCTTGCTGGGCGACCTTAAGTCTTTTACCAAGGACTTCCAGCACCCCATAGAAAAACTTGGTGATAGCCAGCGCCATGCCCTGCTGACACGCCGCATCAAGCCATTTTTACTACGCCGTACCAAGGACAAGGTAGCGACGGAATTACCCGCCAAGACCGAGGTATTGCGCCACATAGAACTCAGCGGTGCGCAACGTGATTTGTATGAAACCGTGCGTCTGGCCATGGACGAAAAAGTCCGTGAAGAAATCGCCAAGAAAGGTGTGGCACGCAGCCAGATCGTCATCCTTGATGCGCTGTTGAAATTGCGTCAGGTCTGTTGCGACCCGCGCCTGGTCAAGATTACCGGTGCGAAAGCCGTCAAACCTGCAAAAAGTGGCAAGGATAAGATGCCACCGTCTGCCAAGCTGGAAGAATTGCTGGCCATGATAGATGAACTGCTGGCCGAAGGCCGCAAGATCCTGGTATTTTCCCAATTCACCAGCATGCTGGCCCTGATCGCCGAGGCACTGACTGAAAAACAATTGCGCTTTGCCATGTTGACTGGCGACACCGAACACCGTGGCGAAGTGGTGCGCCGCTTCCAGGAAGGTGATATTCCTTTATTTTTGATCAGCCTGAAAGCAGGCGGCGTGGGCTTGAACCTGACCGCAGCTGACACTGTCATTCACTATGACCCATGGTGGAACCCGGCAGCAGAAAACCAGGCCACAGACCGCGCCTGGCGCATAGGGCAAGACAAGCCGGTGTTTGTCTACCGCCTGATTGCCAAGGGCACGCTGGAAGAAAAGATACAGGAAATGCAGCAAAAAAAATCCGACCTGGCACGTGCCATACTTGACCAGGGCGAAATCGCCAGCGTACAGCTGACTGCAGAAGACTTGCAGGGCATTTTTGAACCATTGAATTAAAGAAAGACTTATGGAAGGCTTACACCTGACCGCCGACTGCTTCGACTGCCAAGCAGCGCCAGAATATTTCGTCAGTCCAGAAAGCCTGCTTCTTTGCCTGAGCAAGATCACCATCGCTGCGGGCCTGACCATCGTCGGGGAAAAATTTCACCCATTCAGCCATGAGGATGGCAGCCCGGCTGGCGTCACTGGTGCCTTGCTGCTGGCAGAGTCACATGTCGCCATCCATACCTGGCCAGAGCGCAATGCGGTGACGCTGGACGTGTATGTCTGCAACTTCAACCATGATAATGGCAGCAAGGCCAGGCAGATCGTTGATGCCCTGATTGCTGTTTTCCAACCAGGAACGGTCTCGCGCCAGGAATTGCAACGCGGTGAACATAGCCCAGTCATGGCCTTTGAAGCCCTGACAGAAGACAGCTTTGCAGTCACCCGTATCAATCAGGTATTGGCGCGCCAGCGCAGCACCATGCAGGAAATCGAGATCGCCAATACCAGCGATTTTGGCAAGGTCATGCGCATAGATGGTGCCATGATGACTTCAGAAAAAGATGAATTCTTTTATCATGAATGCCTGGTGCACCCTGCGGCAATGACCCATCCGGAACCACGCACTGCCCTCATCATAGGTGGCGGTGACGGTGGTTCTTGCGAAGAATTATTGAAACACCCCAGCATCATCAGCATTACCCTGTGTGAAATTGATGCTGCAGTCGTCAAGATGGCACGTCAGCACCTGGGCAGCATTCATCGTGGCGCGCTGGATAATCCAAAAATACAACACCGTTATGAAGACGGCTTTGCCTATGTCTACAACAGTACAGAGCAATTTGACCTGATACTGCTGGACCTGACCGACCCAATCAGTCCGAACGGCAACTCACTGGCAGCCACCTGCATGACAGAAGAATTTTTCCAGGCTTGTGAACAAAGGCTAACTGAGCAGGGCATGCTGGTACTGCATCTGGGCAGCCCCTACTATCACCCGCAACGCTTTGCGGATACTTTGCAGAAACTCAGCAATATATTTCCGCAACTACATCCCTATACAGTATTCATCCCTCTGTACGGAGCCTTATGGGGTATGGCTATTGCCAGCAGGCATGGCAACCCATTATCGATAAGCCCGTCAACGGTAAATCTTCAGATCAAACACCGTGGTTTGCCATTGCTAAAGTATTACAATGGCGATGTGCATCAGGCATTATTTGCCTTACCCAATTATTTGAAAGACCTGATGCCTTAGAACGTGTTTGCGATCCTACTGCGCGGGCGTGATCGGAGCTCATGCGCTGCTCAAAATGCTCATGTACTTTAAGTACATTCCGCTTTTTGCGCTGCGTTTTTGGTACCCTTACCCCGCTGACGCCCGCTCGCTACAGATCGCAAACACGTTCTGAACACCAAAAATGGGAAAAACAGGAGAAATCGTGAGTGCCGGAAAAACCAAACAACATGGCAAACGTAGAGTCAGCCGCACTCTGCCGCTAATGCTAGTGACCAGTGCTGCCCTGACTGCATGCAGTGTCAGCAGCGATAGCGCTGATAGTAGCGCTAGCAGCCAGGAACTGACGTCCATACGCGACCAGTATAAAAGCCTGGAAGATTGTCGCAAAGACTGGGGCGATGGCACTGCTTGCGAAACCGTCGCCTCAAGCACTGACCTCAATGCCGCCAGCATGCCCGCCACGTCTACTGGCAACAGCTACACGGGTACCAGTGGCAGCCACTATAGCGGTTATTCCCACAGTTTTTTCGGCCCCTTTTACTCACCTGGTTATCGTGACACAGTGCAAAGAAATTTTGGTGTCAGCAACTCCGGCAGTGATCACGCCATCAGCCGCAGTGTATCCTCCAGCCGCAGCAGTGTCAGCCGCGGTGGTTTTGGCGGCACAGCACACGGCCACAGCGGGGGCGGTTAATGATACGTACTTCATTAACACCACGCACCGGCTGGCAACAGCAATTTGAATCCCTGGGCTTTACGTACCACTCTATCGATGGCCTGTATTGGGATGAACGCTATGCCTATCGCTTTACTGCCGACCAGGTAGACACACTGGAACAAGCCAGCCTGGACTTGCACCAGATGTCATTGCAAGCAGTTGATCACGTCGTCAAACACGGCATGCAAGAAAAATTTGCCATTCCCCAGGTCTTCTGGTCACAGGTCGAAGACAGCTGGCGCGCAAAAGAATTTTCTTTGTATGGCCGTTTCGACCTGAGCTGGGATGGCACAGGCGCGCCCAAGATGCTGGAATACAATGCCGACACACCCACCGGCCTGGTCGAATCCAGTGTCGCCCAATGGTATTGGTTGCAGGATGTATTTCCTGATGCTGACCAGTTCAACTCCTTGCATGAAAAACTCATAGACCAGTGGAAGAAATTCCCTGGCAAGGGCCTGTTGCACTTCGCCTGCGCAGGCGGCAATGAAGAAGACGAAGGCAACCTCTCTTACCTGCGCGACACCGCCATACAGGCTGGCTTCGCAACCAAACAATGCGCGATAGAATCCCTGGGTTGGGATGAAGACGAAGGCGTATTCGTCGATGATCTTGATAGCCGCATCGATAACCTGTTCAAGCTTTACCCATGGGAATGGCTGTGTCGTGAAGACTTCTCCAATCATTTGCTCAAGCGACCCATGCGCATCATAGAGCCCGCCTGGAAAATGATCTTGTCGAACAAGGCGATACTGCCGATATTGTGGGAACTGTTCCCGAATCACCCGAATCTCTTGCCCGCTTATTTCGATGCATGGCGTATCAGCGGCAACCATGTAAAGAAACCCTTGTATTCACGCGAGGGAGAAAACATTTCCATCTATGCCAATGGTGAAGTGATGCATACTAGTGGTGAATATGGTGAAGAAGGCTATATCTATCAGGCTTATGCACCACAACCAAAATTTGATGATGGCATCACACCGGCTTACACATCCATCGGAGCCTGGATAGTCGGCGATGAGCCAGCTGGCATAGGTATACGCGAAGATGAAACCCTGATCACCAAAAACACCAGTCGTTTCATTCCCCATTATTTTGTAGAATAGGATGCTCCATGAGTGAACAATTACTGGCACACGGGCTACTCGCCTTCTTCAGCCATATTGCTGCAGCTTTTGTCTTGCTGGCGATATTTGTCGTCGTGTACATACGCATCACGCCTTACCGTGAAATTGCCTTGATACGCGAAGGTAATATTGCAGCAGCGGCCAGCCTGTCTGGCGCAGTGCTGGGTTATTGCACTGCCCTGGCATCGGCCATTGCCAATAGTGTCAGCCTGATTGACATGTGTTTCTGGGGTGTGATTGCGCTGGTCATACAATTGCTGGCATTTGGTATTGCCCGTTTGTTGATACCCGGTATTGTTTCTGACATACCCGACAATAAAATTGCCTCTGGCATCTTTCTCGGCGCCTTGAGTCTGGGATTAGGTATGCTGAACGCTGCCTGCATGACCTATTAAAAATTAATGATTTTGCTTTTGAATACAGAGAATTGAATGCCACGTTTTTACTGCCCTCTCCCTTTAAGTATAGGGGCTACCATCGAGCTTCCGGATGAAGTTGCGCACCATGTTTTTGTGTTGCGTCAGAACGTAGGAGACAACATCAGCATATTCAATGGTGAAGGGGGCTGCTATGTTGCCACCTTGACCCAGGTGGCAAAGAAAAACGTGACGGCAGAAGTCAAAGTATTTTTGCCAGAAGAATGTGAATTACCTTATTCGCTGAATCTGGTACAAGCCCTGCCTGAAGCATCCAAGATGGACTGGATCATAGAAAAAGCCATGGAGCTTGGCGTCAGCGCGATACAGCCACTGGCAGCGCAACGCTGCGTAGTCAAACTGTCCGCAGAACGTGCCGAGAAAAAACAAGCGCACTGGCAAGGCATCATCGTTGCTGCCGCCGAACAATGTGGTCGCAACCGCCTTGCTCACCTGGCACCGCTGATGAATTTCAGTCAATGGCTGAGCCAGCAAGACATGCATCAGAGGATATTGCTGACACCACGCGCAGAGCAGTCACTAGCAGACTGGTCACGTCATCATCCTGCACAAGCTGTCAGCCTGATGGTCGGACCCGAGGGTGGTTATTCCGACGAAGAAGAAAATCTCGCCATCAAGCATGGTGTGCTGGCGCTATCAATGGGGCCACGCATATTGCGTACCGAGACTGCAGGGCTTGCTGCGATTGCAGTGTTAAATGCAGCATGGGGCGGCATGTAAACAGATAGGCACAAGGTCTGCAGCAATTCTTAAAAATTTCCATCGCCGTAAAACATTGTCAAATTTCATACAGAGTTCACAATTGCTGTCGATATCCAGATTTACACTTGCTGCACTTTACCAATTCAGAAAGGAAAATCATGGGATTACTCGATAGCGCATTAGGCATGCTTGGTGGCATGAATCAAGGCAATGATAGCAAGACAGGATTGATGCAGGCTGTAGTTGTCATGCTGAGTGACAAACAACCTGGTGGCGTTGGCGGTTTGCAAGCCCTGATCAGTGCCTTTCATCAGGCAGGCCTGGCTGACATTGTGCAATCATGGGTAGGAACGGGACAAAATATGCCCATCTCTGCGGCACAAATCCAGCAAGCTTTAAGTGGCGGTCAGTTGCAGCAACTGGCTGATGCTGCCGGAATTTCCCAAGAAGGCGCGGCAAGCCATCTGGCTGAATTTTTGCCTGGCATTATCGATCACCTGACACCTCATGGACAGGTGCCGGAAGCTGGCAATATCGATCCGGCATCTGTGCTGCAACAGTTTTCGTCCTTGTTTGCGAAGTAAGTCTCAGTCAGCTACTTATTCACAGGGTAAAGAAAACAGCGACAGACATTTCTGTCGCTGTTTTTTTATGGCAGAAGGTAAATCTCCACCCTCTCCTTGCCCCGCCCTATATTATTACGCTTCAAGCTGATCTGCCCCAGTTCGCCGGTACGTTTGACGTGAGTACCGCCGCAGGGCACGCGGGAAAATCCGGCGATTTCCCAATAGCGTCTTTCTGTAGCTTCATCTTCAAAAGCGCACCTGATGTCTAGATTGGCATCAATGATGGCTTGCGCCTCTTGCGTATAAGCTGGCAGCAAGGGCGCGATACTTTCAGGCCAGATGAAGTCTATGCGTGCCTTGTCTTGCGCTATATGCGCACCGACCTTGCCCACGCCGGGCAATGACTTGTAAAATAATTCCAGCACCAGTTCAGCCGCAAAATGCAGGCGCATGAGGCGAAAACGTCTGCCCCAGTTTATGCAGACTTCGACTTCCTGCCTAGGTTGCAAGCCTTGACCATCTGCCAGGGTGTAGACCAGCTCGCGTCCATCCTTGCGCGCAGAAACTACTGCATGCCCACCTATCGTCCCCTCATCACTTTCCTGCCCACCAGAGAAGGCAAAGAAAATCGTCGATGCGAGGTAGATGTCATTACCATCCATTTTGCTGACTTGCGTTCGCAAACTGGTTTTATAAGGATCGTCCCAAAAACTTTTCTTTGTCAATTTACATCTCCAGATTCAAGATTCAAGATGCCATACTGGCAAAGCTTCACGCTTGGATCTCCAATTATCTGGAATACCTTCTTCACCAACAAACGAGGCAACAACACCGCCGACTATCGCGCACAAGGTATCGCGGTCCCCACCTGCACTGACAGTCAGCCACATCGCCTTCTCGAAATCTTCCAATACCTGTCCGCAGCACCACAAGGCCAGTGGCACGGTGTCTTGCGCCGACATATTATTACCATTGCCAAGAACTGAGACCAGAAAGTCCATAGACCCTGCAGTCGCTATGGACTGAGCGCGAACCAGTTTGGAGCGCACTTCACTTTGCGGTAGCAAATCGACAATCTTCCCTAAAAATTCTGCATGTTTGGGTCTTATTCCCGCACTGCTGTAAAGGCAAGCCTGCGCGGCAGCCAATGCAACTGCAACGGCTCCCGCTATTCCTTCTGGATGCCCGTGTGTCACTTCAGCAGACAAGCTTGCCTGCCTGATTAGCAAACCCAGGTCATCGGCGAAATAAGCCCCAAGTGGCGCAGCGCGCATGGCAGCACCGTTGCCGTAAGAACCCTGCCCTTCAAAAGCACTGGCAACCACCTCCTGCCATGCTTCACCTGCATCAATGCGTGCCAGGACTCTATGCATGGACGGACCATAGGCCCGGTCGTAGCTATAGTGCTGGGAAAAACTTTTTGCCAGTGTGTCTTGATGAATTTCACCATAACTACGCAAAACTGCGATGATGGACAGTGTCATTTCTGTGTCGTCAGTAAAATACCAGGTGGCTTCTGGTAGCTGTCGCCCCTCGTCAAGCAAGAGCTTGTTTTCTTCTTGAAAAAAACATTGGCCAAAAGCGTCACCGATAGATAATCCATCCAGCGATATCAATGCACGTTCCAGTGGAGTGTTTATAACAGACATATCTCTCATTTTTCTATTCAAATCACGGTCAGCAGATATCCTTGATTGAAATTTTAATCTTTACAATTACCCAGCAACTTCCTTATTTCACTGACAAAAGTTTCAACTTCGCTCCGTGCCTGAGCATCGCCCTTTCGATGAGTGATGCGCAGTTTGACGAAATTGTTTTTCAACGTAGTCAAATAAGTGTACGAGGTATTCATGCCGACTGAATTTTCAAATTCAAATTCTCGCCAGATAAACTGCGGCCCACAACTGAAATAATGGGTATTTTGCTGAAAGCCAGTAGTCAAATTGACAGAACGCGCTTGTCCTGAGGCTTCCATTCCCTTTGCTTCGGCAATGATCTTACTAAAATGCTGCTTTACTACTGGCGCATCTATACTGGCCGGGATGGAGGAAATACCTGCAGTGTAAATATAAATCGAGGCCAGTATAGGATCGCTACGTCTGTAAGCAATATAGTCACCTAGCTCTTTCAAAGGGAAAGTGGAAGTCTCGGCAAATCTGAAACCTGCTAATTGATCTGGAAAACTGATATTGATTGCATCGTTATGTACCCCGGCAGATACACTGCCTACACAAAAAAACAGCAGCAGGGGAAATAGGAATTTATGCATGAATGTATCAAAAATAAAGGTAAAGGCTATTCGCGGACAATGCTGCGAATCAGGAAAAGTTGCATGCCTGAGAGCAGAGTCGTTGCAATTAACAAGGCAATAGACACAGGCTGCATGAATGCTTCGCTACCCACAGCAAAGAATGCTGAATGAATTGCTACAGTAAGAAACCCCAAAAAAGCCATTAATTTATAATAAGCAAGTGCGGTTTTATTATTCGTCATCACCTGCCCTTGCGCAAACAAGACAAGGGCGATAATCGGTAAGTTCAGTAACAGGTTAATCTGATTTCCTCCTGGAATATGGAAAAGGTCCCACTCATGCCAGAAAGCAGCATCAATCTGATGAGTTATCAATACTGTGGCATTGAGCAAAAAAATAACTTGCAGCCGAGAATTCAGTAGCATGGTTGATACGTTCCAGAACATTTTTCTACAAGATAAATTGCCGCAAGCTTGTCAGCATCACGAGTTCACAGTCCATAAAAAACTATCATCTTCAGGATGCGATCGGACAACTACCACGTATCGCTTCATTCGACATCAGAAATTGCCAGTACTGATCATATTCAGGTAAATCACTGCTTGGCACACCGAGATCCAGCGCTTTGCGATAAATGATACTGGCAAAGATATCGGCCATGGTGAATTGTGTACCGACAGCAAACTGGCTGCTGCGCCACAATCGTCCTTGCAATTTTTCTAAATTGAGACTCAGCCATTTAGCACGCATTGGCCGCATCTGCTCCCTGCTCCAGTCTGGATGAAAAAATCGCACCGTGCTACCGTTTTGTTGAGGGTGTATTGATGAATTAACCGCTTCGCAAATCTCACGCACCTGAGCACGGGCAAATGCTTCTGTATATTGCAATGGTGGATTGGGCGCGATCTCTTCAATAAATTCGGCCATGGCCATGGATTCGCTTAAAGCAATGCCGTCGACTTCCATCAGTGGTACACGGGCAAAGGGGCTCAGCAATCTGACTTGCTCCCCAACATCACCCAGGCCGACATCAATGCGTTCATAACCGACTTTTTTATAGTCGAGTATCCACAACAAGCGTTCGCAGCAATTTGCATCTGGTGCGTGATAAAACCTGATCTTCATTTTGATCCCCAGCATTGGTTGGCAAGATGGTATATCTTACCGCGAATTGCAGAAGCTGATTATCACTGCTTTTTTTGCCGCATATCCGCGACGATTCAACAAACCCAGAGTAAGCAAACACAAAACACAAATGAAAAAACCCGCCAGACTCGGCGGGTTTTCCCGTTTTTACTACTGAACTATCTGACCGGCGCTTATTGCGAGATCAGCGATATGTCGTCGATCAGGAATGATGTTGCTGTCACACTACCTTCAACACCAACAAAGTACACGCGTATGGTCTGGCCTTTATAGCTGCTCAGATCAAAGGTTTTGTTAACATATGTTGTCCCCTTATTCAGGTTCGAATATGTCGCCAGTGTTGCCAATACCGTGCCACTGCTGTTTTGTATTTGCAGTTTAAGAGTATCGTAAGCCTGGGTAGTCGTGGTTTCATCAGAACTGACCTTCAGCCAAAAACTCAGACTGGCGGATGTGGCAGCTGCAGGGATAGTCACTTGTTGATACAGGGTGTCAGTGTGGGCACTGCCATAGCCATTGAGCCAGGCTTTGTAGCTGCCTGTGCGCGATGTTTCAGAACCTCCGGTACTGATCACGCCTGAACTGGCCGTCCATGAGCTGGCACCACTCTCGAAGCCGCCATTGGTAATCAACTGTGTGGAGGTACTGTTATTAACAGTAAAACTCACTGCAGATGAAGTACCAATGTTATTGGCAGCATCATAGGCTTTGGCGACCAGACTATGTGTAGCATTTGACAACGTGGTTGAATTCAATGTCGTTGAATACGGAGAGGTCGTGCTGGTCGCCTTCAATGTACCGTCAACATAAAACTCAACTTTGGTCACACCTACATTATCAGTCGCTGTAGCAGACAGAGTAATGTTACCGCTAGTGCCACTTTCACTGGCCGACACGGTGGGTGCAGTCGTATCACTGACCGGATTATTGATGGTGAAACTGACTGCAGATGAAGTACCGACATTGTTGGCGGCATCATAGGCTTTGGCGACCAGACTATGGCTGGCGTTAGTCAAGCTTGTGGAGTTCAGCGTCATGCTGTAAGGCGTGCTGGTAGCTGTGCCTTTGAGTGCATTGTCGACATAAAACTCAACCTTGCTGACACCGACATTATCAGTCGCGTTCGCTGACAATGTGATGTTACCGCTAGTACCGGATTCACCTGCGCTGACTGTAGGTGGGGTGCTGTCTGTACTATTCGATTGGGTAACCCAAATCGGCGCAGACCACAGGATTTTGCCATCATCCTGGGTGATCTTTGCATAGTAAAAATGCTCGCCCACTGCCGGAGTAATCGTTGTCGTTGCAGTACTGGACAATTGCGTGACTGTGCCATTACGGCCAGGTACACCTTCATAGATCACCACGGTAGAAACAGTACGGCCACTGGTGCTGGCGAAATTACTGACCAGGGTCAACGGGCCGCTATTCGTAAAACGCTCACCCATGATATGGCCATTCGCAGTCAGGATGATTTGCGAAGTTTTGTCCATGGTGGCAAAGATGCGGCGTGCCTTCATGGCATCGACGAAATTTGCATTGTTCAGAGCAGCACCGTTTGCCAGCAAGATACCCGTGCGGTTGGTATAAGACGCACCCCAGTTGGCGCAGTGATTATCCTGGTCTGTCGTGAAGGCGACGTGGAAGCCGGCTTCCAGTGCCTTGTTACAAGCGCCTTCATAGGTGCTGCGGCTGGTTTCTGTCTCTGTTGTATTGGTAGAGAAAGCTGAAGTATTCAAGACTTCGCAAGCAACCATGGCTTGATCACCATCTGCGGTATAGCCCAGTGCAGTGCCGTTGACGATAAACTGGCCACTGCTTGATGGATGGTTGAATTGACCTACCCAGCCACGTTGACGCATCAGGGTGTACAGGCCTGCATAGTCGTTCTTGGTCGTCAGCGTATCGGCGATCAGTTGATTACTACTATTGTATTCCCAACCCAATAATTCACTGGTGTTGAAAATATTCATGTGACCACCGTTATTGATGACACCCCATTCCAGGCCGTAGATCGCGAGGAAGCCTGCATGACCAGAATTAAAACTGCTCGCCGCGGTCAGGCCAGATTGAAACAGGTTTTTAGCAGTGACCGGATTAGCTGAAGCATTGGTGCTGTCAGAACCATCGTACATATGGTTATGCTCAGACGTCATCAGGAAATCCAGCCCCTTGTTCAATGCATATTGGTATGCGTCGGTTGGGCCATAGGCGGCAGATTGCGGGTTTTGCGCACCGGTACATGAAGTCAGTTCACCACCACCATCGCTATGGTTAGTCTGGCTATGCAGGTTACCGTAATAAATAGTATAAGGCAGTGAGCCGGTTGCCGGAGCCGGTGGTGGGGCTGCGCCTGCTACGGTTTTCGCTGCAGTTGTGGATGAAGTAGAAAGGGCTTTGCTGGCCTTGGTTGGCAAGGCAGCAAAGCTAGGCATTTTTGGTGTTGCCAGCTTACCTACTTGCAACGGCCAGCTTTGTGTAATGATCTCCGTGTCGTGGACTGCCAATGCGCGCTCAACCGTACTGGCTACATCACCAGCGGGAGCCGCCTGGATAGCTGAGGTGTCCGTCGCCTTGGCAGTAAGCCTGACTTGATAGACGCCATCTTTCAATGCCGCGCCGCTTGGGCCGCGGCCACTCCAGAACATTTGCGCAGTAACAGTTTTCTTGAACAGTTTTTCTGTGCCATACCAGCGGTCAACGACTTTACCATCGCTGCCCAGCAACTCCAGGCGCCAGGTGATGGTCTGCTCTTTGGTGACATAAGGGTATTCGAATTCCATCGTGAAATAACGGGATTCGGCACCGGCTTTGGCATCTGAGCGATAAGGCACGTGCAGACTTGCATCAAACTCATGATGATCAGGAATAGATGCGTAAGCTGCATCCATGCCCGCAAAACCAACTGTGAAGATAAGACCGAGTTGCAACACCAGCACTTTTAGTTTGCCGGCTTTTTGTAGACCTTGCATAAAAATATTCCCCCTGAATGATTGTTCATTAGTATTGATTCATGTGGCCGTCTCACACATATCCTCATTCAGACGAATCATCAAAGCAGAGTCATACTTTGCCTGCGCGTATCCCATCAGGGGCACGCCTCTCTCGCTTCTTTTTCTTCAGCCTTTGTTCAGATATCCGTAAGCAGCCATTCTTGTACAGCTCTACTATTCTTCTTACCGCCATGCTGTTTGCAGCTTTCCAGAAACGAGATTTAACGACAATTATATTAAGCAATCGTTTGCGCAAACGATTACTAGATTAACATCCGCACATGTCAGTTTTGTTACCAAGGTTTGACTTTTTTTAACAAATTTGTGAAAAAACCACTCTTGCTTATCTGTTTTGTGCATTTTTACGGCTTTTGCACCACAATTTTTGTGGATGCACCAAAACAGACGAGGGAATATTTTTCCAGCAGGAAATTTAAATTTCCTCAATGAAATATTTATCCTGAAAAGGAAGGGAATTAAAATTTGAATAGAGCAGAATTTTGATATTTCAGGTCCGCAATGCGGCCTAATGCCGCATCACTTCTGCGTGAAATGGAATATAAAGGCAAGTAAGGTTGTTACGGCGATGCTAATGAAATTGCGTGCTGCGAATTAATTTCGCAGAGTCAGGGAAGGCGGGCTTGAAGAATAGTTGTCAATTCGTTTCCTATATCGATTATTAAACAAGAGCATCGATCATACTCAAACTTAATAAAGTCTGCAATGTCTTCAGCTAGATATTTCTGTCCACCATACATAAACCCTGAGAATTGCAAACTATGCTTATCTAAGCATTGCCCTGTCTGGTCCTCAACTATAGCTGGAAGAACTATGCTCCTATGCTTAGCTTGATTTGCAAGACCTGTCAGATGCTGAAATTTCCCTCCACTACCTAACTCTTTAAAAAGTCGAACTAGATTGTCGTACTCAGATTTTCCAACTTACTTATCGACTACCGCCGAATATGATATTTGTCTATCCTTCAATGGCTGAGATTCTTTATTGAGGGCAAGGGCGAAATAAAGCGTATGAGCAAGAATATCTGGAATTGCATGTAAGCTTTGAATGCATGCAGTAACGTACGTGCCGATCCTCAAAATAAGTTCTTGGAAATCGTTATGTCCATAGTCATCTATCGATAATGCAATCTCCAATAAAGAAGCGTTTTGCAGTTTCATCTCTATGAAATTTTCAAAAATTGCCATGGTATCGTGATAATGTATGCGCACATATTCTTTGCGATCAATCACAGAGCGTAGGCTGGGGTTTAAAACGAAAGTTGATCACTCCCGTAAAGAATCTTCACGTAATTTCTCGTTTTTTCAATATCCCAGCCTGACATTTTCAACCCTTAATCAACCATCTATTTCAAGCCGAGCATTATCTCACTACATCCTTCAACATCAGTTTCTTGATCATCCCCACAGGCGCACTGCCATAGCTCAGAAATTGTTCATGGAATTGCTTGAGTTTGAATTTGTCGCTCTGCTGTTTTTTGAGCTGTTCACGAAATTCAAGTATTTCGCTATATCCACTGAAATAGCTGGTGAGTTGCACAGATGTGTATTGCACACGCAGCCATTTGCCATCGGCTTCTGCCTTGGTCTGGAAAGCCTGGTTCATCAAGAAATCTTTGGCTTCTGCCTCTGTCATGCCGAGTACATGCACTTGATAATCAAGGATGGTATTGCAGACCGCACGCAAATTCCATTTGTAATACATGAGCCACATCTCTGGCGTATTGTCGCCATAGCCCGACTCCAGCATCATGCGTTCGCTATAGACTGCCCAGCCTTCTATCATGGCTCCATTGCCAAACAGGGTCTTGATCACTGATGGTGATTTATTCGCATGTTGCAATTGCGTGTAATGACCAGGAATGGCTTCGTGGATGTTCAATATCTGCAAGACCCAGTGATTGTATTCACGCAGGGTACTTTCAATTTGCTCGGCAGGCTGCCCATCAAAAGGGGTGACGTTGTAATAGGTTTTGTCGTTGGGCCTGAAGATGCCCGGTGCTTCGATAGAGGCAAGGCTGACACCACGTTGATATTCTGGCGTTTCACGGACGACCAGTGGCTTTTTCAGATCCAGACTGACCAGGTCATGCTCGCGTATCCATTTCTCCAACTGTGGCAATTGCTTGCGGATTTCAGGATACAAGTCTTTTGCATCTACGTGTTTTTCAGACAGTTTGTCGATGACCATGGCGATCTTCTTGACACGGTCAGCAGGCTTGGCTTGCGCACCCATGGTTTTATCCCACAGCTGGTCGGCCAGTTTCTCCATATTATTGTGCGCTTCGTCCCTGGCAGTCAAAGCACGCTGGTAAGTCTGCTCTGCTGTCAGTGAGGACTGGATATCTGCGGTGAATTTACCTTCATACAAATCCTTGCCTATGCGGAAAGAACGGGCCGTTGCCGGATCAAGTTTCTTTTCCAGGTCTGCCAGGAATTGCACATAGTCATTGACGGCAGCACGCGCATTTTTCAAGCCATCTTCCAGAGCTTGCTTGTCTTTACCTGCCAGTTTCTCTTGTGCGGCAGTTTTTTCCAGCCCTGCCAATACGGTGATGGCACCGGCACTTTGTTTGATCGCCAGACGGGTATGTTCAGGCGTAGGGTTTTTAATACTGGCTTTGGCCGCTGCATAGTATGCTGGCACCACTTGCAGGCGCTGTATCGCTACCAGTACCCTTTTCGCTTTTGGGGCGAAGTCAGTATTGAGAATGGCATCAAAGCTGCCCGCGATATTATGCTGGGTAGGGTTCCATTCAAATTCGCGAAATTGTGTCACATACCAGCGTGCACCGTTCAGGTAGTTGCGTATCAACGCCAGGTCAGTTTGCTCTTTGGCGGACAAAGCTTCGGCATCCACCTTGCCCAATTGCGCCAGCCAGTTATCGGCAAAAGCGACATAGGCATCGCGGGTAGTCTGATTTGGCAATACCAGTTTATTGGCATCCTGGTAACGGCCAGCCGCCATCGCCATGTCCGGGTCTTGTTGCCACAAAGCAGTGAGGAAGGCTGTCTTGACCTGGGCAAAACCCTGATCGGCTTTCTTGTTGACGGAGACCGGTGCAGCGCTAGCAGACATGCTGTAAGGGGTAGCAAATACGAAAGAAGACAGCAAAGTGACTAACAAAACAGGACGAAATGGAATTGGCATGGTGGGTATCTCGCAGGCTTAATATATTAAGAAGCATGAGGTTAACATAAGATTGTGCCTGGCAGCTGTATTTTTTACTCTGGCCTAAACAAGGGAATTCACGAGCAAAACCTTGCGCGCCCTCAGAGAGCACTCATCCGGGCAGCATTCTTTGTTACACTCCAGCCTTGGCCAACTACTGGCAAACCCAGCACCATCAACAAAAAGAAAAATATGAACACCCTCATTCCCGCTCTGCAATTGCACTGGACAGAAAACGACGAAGCCCGCTCATGCCGCTGGCATTCCGAGAGTGGCGCACCAGCGCCCAAACGAGTGCAAATTGCCGATGACCGCATGAATGTGGAAACAGCCTATAAGCTGGCCTGTGAAGGTACTGCCCTGCTGTGGCGTGGCGACTATCACAATGCCAAACAGCTATTGCAAGCGCTGGCACGTCGCATCGATAAAAAACCGGCCAAGGCCAGCAAAAAAGCCAAAATACCGGAATCTGCAAAAGAAGCATTCAACCTGCACCGCCAGGCGCAATCACAAAGAGCGCGCGTGCTGGCCATGCTGCTAATCCCCTTTGAAGCCGATTACCGTATCACCCTGCGCCGCGCGCCGGATGTAACGCAAGCCTGCAAGGAAGTCTATGGCGAACCAAGCACTGCTTTTGTAGCCTCCCTGCGTGAATTGCTGGGTTTGATCGGTGCGCATGAATGGCGCAAGAATGGCGTTGAGATCGCTGCTCTGGGTACAAAAATCCATCCTTACTATGGCGTGTTCTCACCTGTACGTGGTGAATACATAGACTTGCTGGCAAAAGCCCCGCTGCCATCGACCACACTGGCTTTTGATATCGGCGTGGGCACTGGGGTCTTGTCAGCCTTGCTGGCAAAACGTGGCGTCAAAAAAATCGTCGCGACCGACCAGGACCCACGCGCCCTGGCCTGCGCCCGTGAAAATGTAGACAGATTGGGTTTGGCCGACCAAATTGAATTGGTACAGGCAGACCTGTTCCCACCCGGTCGTGCGCCGCTGATAGTTTGTAACCCTCCATGGTTACCTGCACGCCCCAACTCGCCAATAGAATATGCCGTATATGATCCCGACAGCCGCATGCTGCGTGGTTTTTTGGCTGGTGTGGCAGAACATCTGGAACCACAGGGAGAAGCCTGGCTGGTCATGTCCGACTTTGCAGAACACCTGGGCCTGCGCAGTGCGGCAGAATTATCGGACTGGATAGAAGCAGGTGGGCTGACTGTAATCGGCAAAATGGATATCAAGCCCCGTCATCCAAAATCTACAGATGAAAACGATCCCTTGCATGCGGCCCGCGTCAAAGAAGTTACTTCATTGTGGCGTTTAAAATTAAAATAGCAGTTGTATTGTGAGCAGTGATAGTTCTTGGCCTGCTCACTGAATTTATTCATTGTTTAGAAAAATTGTTTAGAAAATTAGCATCATGATCAATAAACCCGCCCGCATCCTGACCTTTAAATGCAAAAACTGCAGCAAATCCGTCCAGGTTTTCTTGCAAAAAGTTTCTGCCTGCTCGCACATCCAGCCTTACCAGGGCATCTGTAACTGCGGCGAAATCATGAAACATGCAACTGGCAACAAGGAAGCTGTTCAGTCTTATCTGAGCTCCAATGATGTTTTATGGTCACATCATCATTGATTCATACGCCAAATGCTGAGAAATGTAAGGATTTCACAAATTAATCCCTTGTGAAATTTGCATTTCCACCTCAGATCAGGTCTATAGCCAGACGAAAGCATTTATAATCTACGGCTTTGCAGCAGTTTTCTGGAAACAATGAAGGTATTTCGCGGACTCCCAAATGCAGCCTCCCGTGCACCCTGTGCGCTGGCGATAGGCAATTTTGACGGCGTACATCTGGGCCACCAGACTTTGCTTGCCCGTTTGCGGGATGCTGCCACACGTCTGGGCATAGAAGCTGCTGTAATGACATTTGAACCACATCCGCGTGCATTTTTTGCGCAGATGCTGGGCGACCTGTCGAAAGCACCCACACGCATCGCCAATTTGCGCGACAACATGGCTTCGCTGCAAGCTGCTGGTGTTGACAGAGTGATCGTTGAACATTTCAATGCACACTTCGCGTCCCTGTCACCACAAGACTTTATAGAAAAAGTACTGGTCGATGGCCTGCATGTAAAATGGGTCATGGTCGGCGAAGATTTTCGCTTTGGTGCAAAACGTGCCGGCGATATCGCTACGCTGACTGAAGCAGGACAGCGTTTTGGCTTCACAGTTGAAACCCTGCCTTCAGTACAAAACAAAGGTGTGCGCATCTCTTCATCTGCAGTACGCCTTGCCTTGGCCAACGGTGATTTTGATGAAGCAGAAGCCTTGCTGGGTCACCCTTACCGTATTTCTGGCCATGTAGTGCATGGCCAAAAGCTGGGGCGCACCATAGGCTTTCCTACACTGAACCTGCGTATCGCCCATCACCGTCCTGCACTGAATGGCATCTTCATCGTACACGTACATGGTTTGTCGGACCAGCCTTTGCCTGCCGTGGCGAGCCTGGGTGTGCGCCCTACTGTCGATGACAGTGGCCGCGTGCTGTTGGAAACCCACGTATTTGATTATAGTGGCCATGCTTATGGCAAAGTCGTGCAGATAGAATTTTTGAAAAAGCTGCGTGATGAAGAGAAATTCATCGACTTGCCTACACTGACTGCGGCCATCAACAAGGATGCCGATCAGGCGCGTGCCTATTTTGCCGACAGTCACCGCCCTGCCCGCTCTGCCACTGACCGAATTTGAAGCTCACACATTTTTAGTTGTAATTGCCTGTGACTTCATCCCGATTTTAAAAATAGAAAACTCATTATGTCTGAAAACAAAGCGGCAAAAACTGCCAGTAAATACCCGGTCAACATGACCGAAACAGCATTCCCCATGCGTGGCGACCTGGCCAAACGCGAACCCAAGTGGGTCAAGGAATGGCAAGACAAGAAAATCTATGAACGTGTGCGTAAGGCATCTGCCGGTCGCCCGAAATTCATCCTGCATGATGGCCCACCGTATGCAAATGGTGATATCCACCTGGGCCATGCAGTCAACAAGATATTGAAAGACATGATCGTCAAAGCCCGCACCATGGCTGGCTTTGATGCGCCGTATGTGCCAGGCTGGGATTGCCACGGCATGCCTATCGAAATCCAGGTAGAAAAACTGTTTGGCAAAAACCTGCCAGTGGCCGAAGTGCATGCCAAGGCACGCGTGTATGCAAATGAACAGATAGAAAAACAAAAAGCCGGTTTTATCCGTCTGGGTGTTTTGGGTGAATGGGATAACCCATACAAGACCATGGCCTTTGGCAATGAAGCCGATGAGTTGCGTGCGCTCGGCAAGTTGCTGGAAAAAGGCTATGTCTATCGCGGCCTGAAACCAGTCAACTGGTGTTTTGACTGCGGTTCTGCCCTGGCGGAAGCTGAAGTCGAATATGAAAACAAGCGTGACCCATCCATAGACGTTGGCTTCCCGTTTGCCGAACATGACAAACTGGCTGCAGCCTTCAAGCTGGACAAGCTGCCGCTGGAAAAAGGCTATTGCGTCATCTGGACGACAACGCCATGGACCATCCCGTCCAACCAGGCACTGAACATGCACCCGGAAATCACTTACGCACTGGTCAAAACCCAGCGTGAAGGTGAAGATATCCTGCTGATATTGGCTCAAGACCTGGTTGAAGCCAGCCTGACTAACTACGGTTTAACAGGTGAAGTCATCGCCACTTGTCTGGGTGCGGACCTGTCTGAAATCAAATTCAAGCATCCACTCTCAGCACTGGATGCGGGCTATGACCGCTTTTCTCCAGTCTACCTGGGTGAATATGTCAGTACAGAAACCGGTACTGGTGTGGTTCACTCTGCGCCTGCCTACGGTATCGAAGATTTCCAATCATGCAAGGCGCATGGCATGAAAGATGACGACATCATCGCCCCGGTTATGGGTGATGGCAAATTCGCATCCAGCCTGCCTTTCTTTGCCGGCATGACGATCTGGGAAGCATCCAAGCCTATCTGCGACAAGCTGCGCGAAGCGGGCACCTTGTTCTCATTCAAGATGTTTGAGCATAGCTATATGCATTGCTGGCGTCATAAGACACCTATCATCTACCGCGCCACTTCACAGTGGTTTGCCAGCATGGACAATACGCCCAAAGCGGGTGGTGCCAGCCTGCGTCAGACGGCCTTGCACGCTATCGACGAAACCGCCTTCTTCCCGGCATGGGGCAAGGCGCGTTTGCATGGCATGATCGCCAACCGTCCTGACTGGACTTTGTCACGCCAGCGTCAATGGGGTGTGCCTATGGCCTTCTTCCTGCATAAGGAAACCGGCCAATTGCATCCGCGCACACCAGAATTGCTGGAACAAATCGCCCTGCGTATAGAAAAAGAAGGCATAGAAGCCTGGCAAAAAATCGAAGTCGCTGATTTGCTTGGTGATGAAGCTGCCATGTATGTGAAAAACCGCGATACCCTGGACGTATGGTTTGATTCTGGCGTAACGCATCAGACTGTTTTACGCGGCTCGCACAAAGAGCAGTCGGCCTTCCCTGCAGACCTTTATCTAGAAGGCTCTGACCAGCATCGCGGCTGGTTCCATTCTTCACTGTTGACAGCGTCTATGCTGGATGGCCGTGCGCCTTACAAAGCATTGCTGACACATGGTTTCGTCGTGGATGGTCAAGGCCGGAAAATGTCCAAGTCATTGAAAAATGGCATGGAGCCACAAGAAATCTCCAGCACTTTAGGTGCCGATATCTTGCGCCTTTGGGTAGCGTCGTCTGATTATTCGGGTGAACTGTCGATCTCTGACGAAATCCTGAAGCGTGTGACGGAAGCCTATCGCCGCATCCGTAACACTTTGCGCTTCTTGCTGGCTAACACCTCTGATTTTGATACGGCAAAAGATGCAGTTGCTATCAGTGAGTTGCTGGAGATAGACCGCTATGCCATAGCCAATATGGCAGCGTTGCAAAAGGATATCCTGGCACATTTTGATGCGTTTGAATTCCACCCTGTCGTCAGCAAATTGCAGTCATATTGCTCTGAAGACCTCGGTGGTTTCTACCTCGACATCCTGAAAGACCGTCTGTACACCAGCGGCACGACCTCGCATGCGCGCCGTTCTGCACAAACTGCGATCTGGCATATCACGCAATCTCTGTTGCGCCTGATGGCACCAATGTTGTCTTTCACCGCTGAAGAAGCCTGGCAATTCTTTGCCGCTGCCGATGCCTATAAAAACAGCGATGAGACCATCTTCACGCAAACCTATTACAACTTGCCAGAGATCGCCGATGCAGAAGCCTTGCTGACCAAGTACGCCGCCTTGCGCGCAGTGCGCACTGATGTAACCAAGCAACTGGAAGAAGTACGCGTTGCCGGTGGCATAGGTTCGTCCTTGCAGGCAGAAGTGACGATCAAGGCCAGTGGCAACAAGTTTGATGTATTGAACAGCTTTGCCGACGACTTGAAATTCACCCTGATCACCTCAGCAGCAGGTGTGGAACAGGTTGCGAGCGAAACGGAAGAAGCAGTAGTCGTTACTCCATCCAAATATGAAAAATGCGAGCGTTGCTGGCATTATCGTGCGGATGTAGGCAGCAATGCGGACCATATTGGTCTGTGTGGCCGTTGCGTCAGCAATCTGTTTGGTGCTGGCGAAGCACGTCGCTTTGCTTAAGTAAAAATGTTATTACGCAGGTGGAGTCGAGTGTAAATCTGACCCGCCTGCATTAATCAAGACTTCACAAGAGTTCAATATCCATGGCGACCAAAAAACGTCCTGCAGCATCGAATAATTCTTCAGGCTCCAGCTCTTCCGGTTCCAGCCTGATACCCTGGCTGGGCCTGGCCGCCATCATCATCTTGCTGGACCAGGTCACAAAAATCACGATCAGCAAGGCCTTTGCCTACGCTGAGACTCTGAGCATAACCTCATTTTTTAATCTGACCCTGGCGTACAACAAGGGAGCAGCCTTCAGCTTCCTGGCCGCAGAAACCGGTTGGCAGCGATATTTCTTTACTGCCATCGGTTTGATCGCCGCGACTTACATCACTTATCTGTTGAAGCGCCATGCCGGACAAAAACTTTTCTGCACGGCGCTGGCGCTGATCATGGGTGGTGCACTGGGTAATGTCATTGACAGGGTATTGTATGGTCATGTCATCGATTTTCTGGATTTTCATTACCAGGAAATTTATCACTTCCCGGCTTTTAACATCGCTGACAGCGCGATTTGCATAGGTGCAGCATTATTCATATTAGATGAATTACGCCGCGTCAAAAAATAAGGAGTAGCACCATGAGTCTGCGACTGGCTGGTAAAAAGATCGTTCTAGGCCTCACCGGTGGCGTAGCCTGCTACAAGATTGCAGAACTGACGCGGGCACTCGGCAAAGCTGGTGCAGATGTACAGGTGGTGATGACAGAATCTGCCACCCATTTCATCACGCCTGTGACCATGCAAGCTCTGTCTGGCAATACGGTGTACACCGACCAGTGGGATGCGCGCATCAATAACAATATGCCGCACATAGACTTGACGCGTGATGCAGATGCGATCGTCATTGCGCCTTGCAGCACAGACTTTATCTTCAAGCTGGCACATGGTGCCTGCAATGATTTATTGTCCACCCTTTGCGTTGCCCGTCCGGCCAGTTTACCTTTGCTCATTGCTCCCGCCATGAATGTAGAGATGTGGCAAAACCCCGCCACCCAGCGCAATGTGCAACAGATCAAGGCAGACGGAATACACCTGCTTGGCCCGGCTGCAGGCGACCAGGCTTGTGGTGAAACCGGCATGGGCCGCATGCTGGAACCTGAACAGTTACTGACAGAAATCATCGCATCCTTCCAGGCCAAGACGCTGGCGGGTAAACATGTACTGATCACAGCTGGCCCTACGTTTGAGCCAATAGACCCGGTACGCGGCATCACCAATCTCTCATCTGGCAAGATGGGCTATGCGATTGCGCAGGCTGCCTGGGAGGCTGGTGCTATCGTTACGCTGGTGTCGGGCCCTACTGCGCTGGATGCACCGTATGGCGTGCGTCGTGTCGACGTGCAAACTGCCCAGCAAATGTTTGATGCCGTCGTGACTCAACTGAAGCAGCACAAGCAAGATGTGTTTGTTGCGGTTGCCGCAGTAGCTGATTGGCGCGTGGCCAATGCCAGCACCCAGAAACTGAAAAAAACCAGCGAAGGCGATGCGCCACAACTGCAATTCGCACAAAACCCGGACATACTGGCCAGCGTCGCCGCGATGCAGAATGCGCCTTACTGCGTAGGCTTCGCCGCAGAATCAGAAAACCTTTTGCAATACGGTGCAGCCAAACGCCAAAAGAAAGACGTGCCCCTGCTGGTTGGCAATATCGGCCACCATACCTTTGGCAAGGACGAGAACGAGCTGGTGCTGTTTGACGTGCATGGTCACACTGTACTGCCGCGTGCCGACAAACAAGCCCTGGCTCAACAACTGGTGGCTGAAATCGCCTTGCGCTCCAGCCTCATTTAAACCTTCCATTCATGCCCCATAGCGATAGCTATGTGGGCATTATTTTTTGCTCATTTTTTTGCACAATACAATGAAAAACATAGACCTGAAAATTCTCGACAGCCGCATGAAAGACATGCTGCCAGCTTATGGCACACCTGGCAGCGCTGGCCTTGACCTGCGCGCTTGCATAGATGAAGCCATCACCATACAACCCGGTCAGACGGTCCTGATCCCTACCGGCTTGGCAATCCATATCTCCGACCCAGGCTACGCCGCCATGATCTTGCCACGCAGCGGCATGGGTCACAAAAATGGTATCGTGCTGGGTAACCTCGTTGGCCTGATCGACTCTGACTATCAGGGCCAACTGATGGTATCGACCTGGAACCGTGGCCAGTCAGAATTCACACTGCAACCGATGGAAAGACTGGCACAACTGATCATCGTACCGGTGCTGCAAGTCGGCTTTAATATCGTCGATGAATTTGGGCAGAGTGAGCGCGGCGAAGGTGGTTTTGGGAGTACCGGCAAGCATTGAAACTGTCATTACTGACAGATCACGAAGCTTATTTTGTTTCTGCAGCTACAGGAAAAATCAGTTTGGCCTCCAGGCCGCCGCCGTCACGATTACTTAATGTGATGGCGCCATTTACAGCAAGTGCTAATTGCTGAGCAATCGCCAGGCCCAGACCAGTCCCCCCGGTCTTGCGGTTACGCGAATTTTCCACACGATAGAATGGCTGCAATACTGCAGCCATTTCACTATCAGGTATCCCTGGCCCCCTATCCAATACCGACACCGATATCTGTCCTGGCGATATTCTGCTAACTTGTATCTCGACATCTCCTGCAAATTTCAAGGCATTGTCTATCAAATTAATCATGATGCGCCTGAGCGTATTTGGTCTTGACGACAGTATCGTGCCGATTTCTCCACTCAGGCGCACAGCGTGTTGGGCATCCACATAATCACAGACCAGGCTATCAAGTAAAGCGTCGATATCCACGCGACAAACTTCTTCTGTGGTTCTTTGTGCGCTTCGTGCATAGGTGATCCCCTCCTCTACCAGTTGCTGCATAGCGTCGAGATCGTTCAACATTTTTTCTTGCAAGCTGTCGTCATCCATCAGCTCAGCTCGCAAGCGCATGCGTGTGATGGGGGTCTGCAAATCATGTGAGATCGAAGCCAGTATCTGCACCCTCTCAGCCAGATGCTCTTTGATTCGTCCCTGCATGGCATTGAATGCAGCCGCGGCTCTGGCAATCTCGCTGGGACCATCTTCTGGTATGGCTTCACCATGTAGAGACGAACCCAGCCTATCCGCTGCCTCGGCCAAACGCTGCAAAGGTCGTGTCGCCTGTTTTACAGCCAGCCAGGTAAACGTGATCACTGCAAGCATTTGAAGTGCGAAGACTAAACCAGCCCCCCAATCTATAGGCCAGACAGTTTTATTAATAATGGCGATTAATACTGTTCCGTCTTTCAATGTGAAATACAAACGTCCCATCTCTCCTGGAGAGAGACCAGCCGAGCGTCTCGCTGCATAGCTTGTAGCCAGCTCCTCCTTGAGGGAATCGGCCAAACCATGCCGACGATGCGGATTTGTCCATTTACTCGTCGATGCTGCCAGATAATCTGGAGCAACTGTACTTAACTCATAGCGGTAAGCATGACGTTGCATTTTCTCCAGCCAAAGCTTGCGGTCCGATGGCGTGGCCGTGTCAAGAATGGGCAACAGTACTGATAAATCTTTTGTCAGGTAATAATCTGTGCGGGCAATCTGATCTTCATGGACAGAAATGTATCCATATACATTGCTGATAAGATGTCCGGTCAATAAAGCTAATATCCATACAAAAGCCAGGCGTGAAAATAATGAATTGGGCCAGATGCCTTGCAATTTCCGTTTCAACTCAGTCATGACTGATCATCCCGGTGTTCTACCGTACACGAAAAAATATAACCTTCGCTTCTCAGTGTCTTGATGTATTGAGGCTCCCGCGAATCATCACGCAGGCGCTTGCGCAAACGACTGACCAGTATATCGATGGAACGATCAAAATAATCCGCGTCGCGGTTCTGTGTCAGGTTGAGCAATTGGTCACGCGTGAGTACGCGCTGCGGGTGATCGAGAAAAACCCGCAACAGACGATATTCTGCGCCGCTCAGTGAAACAATCGCGCCACTGTCGTCAATTAACTGTCGGGCATGTGTATCCACAACCCAGACACCAAAACCCAGCATACGGCCACCACTGATCTCACGTAATTGCACTGGAATCATTCGGGCACGCCGCAAGATGGCGCGGATACGTGCCAGCAATTCACGCGTCGCAAAGGGCTTGGTCAGGTAATCGTCCGCCCCCATTTCCAGGCCCAGGATGCGGTCTGCCTCTTCATTCCTGGCCGTCAGCATCAAGATCGGTACTGGTTGCACTTGCGTTGCCGTCAACTCGCGGCACAGACTAAGACCATCCTCATGCGGCATCATCAAGTCGAGCACGATCAGGTCTATGCCACCAGTGACAAGTATGCTGCGCATCTGCCGCCCATTGGCGGCAACGCTCACCTTGAAACCACTTTTTTCAAGGTAGCGCTTTAATAGATCGCGAATTTCTTCATCATCATCGACGATCAGTAAATGATCTGCTTTCTCCATAGCTTGCTTTATAACTGATTTATTCATCAAATCGGTGCCTTTTTTCTCCATATTTGTTTCTGGATTGTTTCTGTGCATCCCTGGAAACACGGCGTTGCAAGAAGTGCCATGCACTGACACACAACAGAAACACCGCAGGAATTAAATAGCGTCAGTCGCAATTCTGCACAGTATCCCGCTGGCAAATGCGTCTATCAAACCATATGGAAAAAGAAAATGCCAATACAAACAATAGCAAGACCATTGATCGTATTAAAAGACATATGCAAAAAATACGAGACTGCGTCAGGCGCATTCATGGCCCTTAAAAACATCAGCCTGGAGATACGAGAAGGGGAATTTGTTGCCATCATCGGTAAATCTGGCAGTGGAAAATCGACTTTGATGAACGTCATGACAGGCATAGACCACGTCAACTCAGGAGAAATATTGATAGGTGCTACTCCGGTGCATACTTTAAAACAAAGCGAACTGGCGACCTGGCGCGGTAAAAACGTCGGCATTATTTTTCAATTTTTTCAACTCCTCCCCACCTTGACCATAGCCGAAAACGTCATGCTCCCCATGGATTTTTGCAATATGTACCTGCCGCGCGAACGCAGGCTGCGCGCCATCGCTCTGCTGGAAAAGCTGGGTATTGGCGAGCAAGCTGATAAATTACCCAGCAGCTTGTCTGGTGGTCAGCAACAGCGCGCTGCCATTGCCAGGGCACTGGCAAATGATCCGCAGATTTTGGTGGCAGATGAACCTACCGGCAATCTTGATACAGGAACGGCAAATAGCATCATGCAATTATTTGCACAATTGGTGGTGGAAGGGAAAACCGTGCTGATGGTGACCCATGAGCGCGACTATAGCCACTATTTTAGCCGCAGCGTCACCATGGCAGATGGTGAATTCCGCAATGCGGCAGAACTCATTTCTGAGCCAACTTGCGGGAGGCAATATGTTGCTTAAGCCTCGCTGGATGAAATTGGCGCGCGACGCGCAATTAATGCCTGGTCGTACTGCCATGATGATACTGGCCATCGCCGCAGGCGTGTTTGGCCTTGCCACCATGCTCACCAGCTATACCATATTGATACGTGAAATCCGGCAAAACTATCTGGCTACCAATCCAGCTTCCGCCACGTTGAGGATAGATAGTATCGATACTCAATTGATGCAGGCTATACGAAATTTCCCTGGCATAGCGGCTGCGCAAGCCAGTGCGAAAGTGGATGCAGGCATACAATTGGCAGATGGCCGTTTGCAAGCGCTCAACTTGATGATCGTCGATGACTTTAAAGAACTGCGCATCAATAGCATTTTTCCAGAAACTGGTGCGTGGCCACCTCCGCCAGGCACGCTACTTTTAGAAAAAGACTCTTTAAAAAAAGTGAAGTTAAAAACAGGTGATGTCCTGCAATTGAAAATGACTGATGGCAGTCAGCGTCAAATAACTATCTCTGGCGGTGCACATGACCCTGGTGTGCCTGTACCCAGCATGTCTGCCTTCGCCTATGCAACGCCTGATACCATGGCAGCCCTGGGTATCAAGGATGGTATGCATGATTTAAAGATTACCGTCAGTGATAAACCCTTTGACATTGATGCTATCGAGCAGGTAGCCAGCAAGCTGGCACTTTGGATACAGCAACAAGGGCACGTAGTAGAACGCATCAGAATACCACCGCCCGGCGAACATCCGCACCAACTGATCATGACGTCCATACTGGGGATGTTGCTGGTGTTTAGTGGCATTGCATTGGTGCTGAGTGCGGTGCTTACTGCGACTATCATCGAAAGCATGCTGGCACAACAAGTGCGCCAGATCGGTGTGATGAAAACCATAGGTGCGCGAACATCGCAAATCTCCACCTTATATCTTGGCTTCGTCTTAATCATAGCTTTGCTGGCGACTTGCATAGGCGCACCAGCTGGCTTGGCGGCAGGTCGCGCCTTTTCTCAGCAAATTTTAGTGAGTGTACTTAATTTCAATATGAATAGTGGCGCAGTCCCTGACTATGTATATCTGGTACTGATCATGGCTGGAGTACTAGTTCCTCTTTGCATGGCAGTAGTACCTATTTCCAGAGCATGCAATGTAAGCGCACATACTGCAATGACTGACTTTGGTAGCAAACAAAAATATTTTGCAGAAAAAGCTTTTGGCAAATGGTTATCTCATTTACCTGGACTGGATCGCGGCATGCTGATGTCATTACGAAACAGTTTCAGGAGCAGGGGCCGTTTAATGCTCACGCTGGCTTTGTTAGCGACTGCCGGGGCGATGTTTATCAGCAGTCTTAACGTCAGAAAGGCATCGCAGGAACATCTGGTGGAAGCAGCCGCAGAACGCCACTATGACCTTGAAATCCATTTAAGCAAACCGGAAGACAAGAATAAAATTATTCGCATTATCGGCACCGTCTCTGGCGTGAACCTGGTCGAAGCCTGGAGTAGTAGCGCAGTGGCACGACACAGGCCAGACGGTTTGAATATAGAAAGAACCTATCCTGACGGCGGCCACGGATCACTCAATGTGACCGCTATTCCCGATGGCAGCAAACTGATCAGCCTGACGATGCAAAGTGGGCAGTGGCTTAGTGAAGTAAAGAGCAGTGCAGGAAATGACCTTGATACGGTAGTATTAAACAACAAGGCACTGGAATCATTTCCCAAGACTATAGTCGGGGACACCATTACCCTGGGAGTGCGTGACAAGACAGCCAGCTTGCGCGTGGTCGGTATAGCCAGGCAGAAAATGACTGGCGCAATGGCTTATGTCTCGCCTTCCACTTACGCAAAATTGACCAGCCAGAATGAGCTTTACAGAAGTTTTCGCGTAGAAATGAACCAGCATGATGCCAAGACGATAGATACCGTAACAAAACAAATTGAGGCAGCACTGGGCAGGCAAGAAATTCGCATCAGCGCAAGCATTACAGAAAACATGCTGCGCCAGGAAGTTGACGATCACTTTGATCTTCTGGTCAACGCCTTGCTGTTTATTTCTATCCTGATGGCACTGGTTGGTGTACTTGGCTTAGGCTCATCCATTAGTAGTAACGTAGCCGAACGTACTCGTGAGTTTGGCGTCATGCGCAGCATCGGTGCCAGCCCTGCCATAGTGATACGCAACGTCATTGCAGAAGCTTTGTTCATCGCTCTGATGAGCTTTGGCATTGCCGTTGCCATGGCGCTGCCTTTGTCAGCAAGCATCAGCGCTTTTTTAGGCAATCTGCTATTTGACGAAGCCTTTCCTCTGGTCATCTCACAAAAATCTTTGTGGATATGGTTCTTAATCGTCACAAGTGGCGCTGTTTTGGCTTCTGCTTATCCGGCCTGGAAAGCATCACGTTTAAGCGTACGTGCCAGTTTTGCGCACTAAATCACTAAAAATTTACCACTTAAAATTTGAAAGTATCATATGAAAAAATCTACCATTATTACGATCGCCGTCATCGTTTTCCTGATTACTTTATTCATCGTGGCGCATCACTTTGATCTTACGCTGATACACAAAATGGTGCATGGCGGCTAAAAGCCAGCATCATTGTGGGGGCCGGTATTGCCCCCACATTCTCTTGCTGAAAAGCTCGTAGAATTTCCTTACAATTAGCAGAAAACTCAAAAAGCCCGCAGCCCCAGACTCAAGCCAAAGTTGCCAGCACCGCTAGCAATTTAGCTTTCAATTCCTCATTCTTCAATTCCTGCTTTTCCACATCAAAATTCTCGTAAAACGTCGGCACCGACAAACTCGCCTTCAACTGCCCGCCAAAGAAAGGTGCCGATCCTGTGGCCGCTGCCAATACACTGGCCCCACCACGTGCCCCTGGCGAAGTCGATAGCATGACCATGGGCTTACCCTGGAATACCTTGCCATTGGCACGTGAGCACCAGTCGAACAGGTTTTTATATGCAGCGCTGTAGGAGCCATTGTGTTCGGCAAAAGAGATCAGGATGGCGTCGCTGGCAGCGATCTTGTCGAGAAAAGCCAGGGCCAGTGCAGGCTTGCCCAGGTCTGCCTCTTTATCAACGCTGAATAGTGGCAATTCATAATCATTCAAATCCAGCACCTCAACCTCAGCCCCTGTGACCAGATTGGCGGCGTAGGAGACCAGTTGTTTGTTAACGGATTTTTTGCTGCTGCTGGCGGCGAAGGCAAGTAATTTCATGATGGTTCTCTGGTAGGTAAAATAAGTATCAAAAGCAGTTTGATGGACGTGCTCAGTTTTTCAATGGAGTCAAATCAATAGGCTTGAAGTAAGCATATTGACCCGGGATGATATGATAAGTTTGTTTGTATGGCTGATAGCCTTTGGCTTTGATGAGCAACTCATACTCCCCTCCTTTCAGGCCAACAAAAGAAAACGTAGATTGGAAGCTATAATCACGGCCAGCCAGATAAGCGTCAGCGCCAAGTTCACGCTCCTTGATTTCATCCTTGGCCGTCAGTGTGCGGCTTTCTTTTTCACCACTTAGTGTGATGGACTCTATCTGGATATGCTGATGCGGTGCGCGAAAACTGCCGGCTGGATTGTCACCAGATTTGATCTCTGCACCTATATAGCCCGCCAGTACCCCTTGCGGCACGAATGAGAATGTCAACTCGGCTTTTTTGCCAGTGGCAATCACTACAGGAATTTTGGCTGGCACAGTTGTAAAACCATAAGCAACGACACTTGCAGTGTATTCACCTGGCGGAAAAGATCCCAGATCTGTGCCGCTATCACGTGCACTCAGGGGCAGAATGATTTTTTCACGGTTGCTATCAGTCGGGGTCAGTAACAACAAAGGGTCAGACTTGGGTACGTTTCCTTTTACTTCATAAGCAAAGGCAACGCTCAAATTGCCGCTACTGCCCTTGCCTGCCTGACCAGCATTTTTTTTGTCAGCGGCAGCAAGTACAGCAGTGTATTGACGAAAGGCCTCGGGCGAAGACAAGATACCAACATGACTTTCATTGAAGCCCTTGACCATCCTGGCATCTGCCTGTGCATCTGCCCGTAGCTCACTGGCCAGCGTAATGCTGCCATCGGTATTGGCGGAATGCAGCAGGCTGTAACTGCCGCCATGGCCGAAGAACAGGTAATAATCCAGATCAGGTGGCAGTGGTTTCTCAAACAGGGTTTGTACGAAACGACCTTTAGACTGCATGTCATTCCATGATGGCACTACCACTGGCGAATAGCGGACACCGTTATCAGCCATGGTGTCACCGCCCCATGGCGTGGACAATGAGACAAACAGTTTGGCTGCCGGGAATTGCGTGCCGTAATTGCTCAGGAAGGAACGAACGACCATCCCGCCCATACTGTGCGCAGTAAAATAAATTTTATCGAAGTGATAGCGTCGCTGCAGATTCGCCAGCTTCCAGTACAGCAGATATGACATCGAATCAAGTGAAGCACCGGACGGATAATAAAAGAACCAGGCTTGATACTTGCTGCGGTCAAGGTGCTCAAAAAAGTATTTCCAGTCTTGCGGCGAACCGGCGACACCATGCACAAACAGGATGGGCGTTTTGGCCGGATCATATTTATCCAGGAAATAAATATTGCCACCAGCCTTTTTAAAAAAATCTACTGGTGCCCAATAACCATTCTTGCCAGATTCAGCTGAAAATATAGGCTGGTCCATTTCTGCAATCGCGCCTACCTGTGTACTATGCAACTTGGCACCGGCTGGTGCTGCAGCAACCACCGTGCCTGTCGGTACAGCAGCTTGCCCCGCGGTAGAAATCACGAAATTTAGTTCAGCTACCAAACCAGTGCCTGTAGCCTCAATTGATGGCGACACATATTGTCCAACTGGTTCGCCAGCATCCAGCCTGAGGTTAGCATTCGCGTCCCCAAAGGCAAATACGCTGTATTGCCCCTTGGGTACGATCAATTCATAGGCACCAGGTTCATGCAGTACAGTGTAGTGGGCGATTTCCAGTCTTCCATCACGTTTGCTATACGCCGCGACCACGACAGGTTTATCCCATGGCACATCGCTGGATACAGTACCGACAAAAACGGTTGATGAATAAAAAACCTTTGCTTCGTCATTCAGTTTGACGAAAGAGCAGGCACTCAGACAACAGAAAATTATCCCGCTAACAAAGTACTGTAACGAGTGCCTCATCATCTTGAAAAATCCCTCTGCGCTGGAAAACAGTCTTGATTGATTCCTTATCTGAAACTGCATGTTTACTGTTTCCCAATGAGATTTTTGTCGCATCTATATGAAGATGGATAAGCTAAAACCCGCACAGTGCATACAATACGGGATGATTGACACCATCAGCAGGATAGGTGCGTGAGGTTTGGCACGTGTCATCAAAAATTATATCAAATATAATAGTTTGAATTGATTTTTTTGCAGTGCAATACAAAGTACCTGCTTTGGATTTAGAATCGATAGCAAATGCAAAGCAATTTTGCCACTTGCTAGCCACTTGCTATTCTTGTCCAGGACATGATCAAGCGGCTACTTATTAACTTATTAAAAACGCTTTTGAAAAGGAATTACACATGAGCGTCATCAGCCTGACCATACCCGCACGCACAAAAGACCTTGGCGGTTTTACTGTCGGGCGCATTTTGCCATTTGCCAAACAGCACCTGGTTGGCCCATTCATCTTCCTCGACCATATGGGGCCAGCGCAATTCACAGCCGGGCAAGGCATGGATGTGCGGCCACACCCGCATATAGGCCTGGCAACAGTCACTTATTTGTTTGAAGGCAGCATGTTCCATCGTGACAGTCTGGGTTCCGAGCAAGAGATATTGGCTGGCGCAGTCAACTGGATGACTGCTGGTCGCGGCATCACCCATTCAGAACGCAATAGCGATGCACAGCGGGCACAGACACGCACTGTACATGGTCTGCAGAGCTGGGTGGCATTACCAAAAGAATCTGAAGAAGTTGAACCCTCATTTCATCACCATGCTGCAGAAAGCCTGCCTGCATTTGAAATTGACCAGGTGGCGCTGAAACTCATCGCCGGTTCTGCCTATGGGCACACAGCACCTGTCAAAATTTTCAGCCCCCTGTTTTATGTCGAGGCGAAGATGCCGGCAGGTACGCAATTGCAGGTGCCGGCTGAATATGCTGAACGCGCCCTGTATTTAATATCAGGCCAGGTGCGCATAGATGAAGAAGTGGTAGAGGAACGCACCATGTCTGTCTTTGTTGAGGGTGCAGATGTCACCATTACAGCCACCAGTGATGCCCATCTGGTTTTGCTGGGTGGTGCAAACCTGCCTGAGCAGCGTTATATTTTCTGGAATTTTGTCTCCACTTCAGAAGAACGCATAGAAAAGGCAAAAGCTGACTGGAAGGCCGGGCGCTTTGCCAAGGTCCCGGGTGACGACGAATTCATTCCATTACCAGAATAGGAAAAACTACATGTCAGATCAAACCATCTCCGCCCATGTCATAGAAACAGGCGAAAATGCCTTTGCCGTCGATATCAATGTCTCAGGCCATTTGATCAAAGGTGACGAACCGCTGGAAGCAGGTGGCGGCAATCTTGGGCCTGCTCCTTTTGATTTGTTGACCGCTGCGCTGGGTGAATGCACAGCGATGACTGTGCGCTGGTATGCCAGCCAGCATCAATGGCCACTGGATAAAGTTGAAGTCAAATTGACTCATCACAAGGAAGGCATACAGGATATCTTCAAGAAGCAAGTGATACTGCATGGAGCAGAACTGACTGCAGAACAACGCGCCAGACTGATAGCCATCGCAGCAAAATGCCCGGTACATAAAACCATCACCAGCTCGCCGATCATAGAAACCAGCGCAGGCTGACAAAGCAAAAGCCCGGCTCAGTTCAATTGGATTGAACTGAGCCGGGCTTTTTTTATCTTTACAACTACTTTTTCATTTTGCGGCTACGTCCTGCCGATTCGCGCAAGATGGTGTAACTCCAGTCATCGCTATGCGCCCCCACAGAAACGCGGAACATGTCGCCATCCCCTTTCATGCGCTTGCCTGAGGCTACATGCTTCTTACTGACATCGCTACGTTCGTAGACATCAACCTCAACCTCATTTCCTTCCAGTGCGGCCTGGGACAGAACTGCGTCTATGGTTTTAGTTGTATATTCAAGTACATATGTGGGTAGTGTCAGGCCTGCCATACTTGTCTCCATCACGCGAAAAGCGTACAGCCATTAATGAAAAACCCCGGCCGGAGCCGGGGCAGACAAGGGTGGAATTATTCGACTTCGACCACCTCTTGTGATGCCTCTGGTGGGGTGGCGTCGCCTTCAGAAAACTCCAGTTTGACCTGGTCTTTATCATCAAGGTCGACAATCACACGTCCGCCTGTCACCAGCTTACCGAATAAGAGCTCATCCGCCAAGGCTTTACGTATCATATCCTGTATCAAACGCGCCATAGGACGGGCACCCATCAACGGATCAAAACCTTTTTTACCAAGGAACTTGCGCAGATTATCAGTAAAGGTTGCTTCGACTTTTTTCTCATGCAATTGCTCTTCGAGCTGCATGAGGAATTTGTCAACCACACGCAAGATGATCTCTTCATCGAGTGCGCGGAAACTGATAATCGCATCCAGACGATTACGGAACTCAGGCGTAAACATACGTTTGATATCAGCCATTTCATCGCCAGCTTCTTTGCTGTCATTGAAACCGATAGAACGTTTTTGCAAACTTTCGGCCCCCGCATTGGTCGTCATGATAATAATGACATTGCGGAAATCTGCCTTGCGACCGTTGTTATCTGTTAACGTGCCATGGTCCATCACCTGCAACAAGATGTTGAAAACATCAGGATGGGCTTTTTCAATTTCATCCAGCAGCAATACGGCATGCGGCTTTTTGGTGATGGCTTCAGTCATCAAACCACCTTGATCAAAGCCCACATAACCCGGCGGCGCACCGATCAGACGGCTGACGGCATGGCGCTCCATGTATTCAGACATGTCAAAGCGGATCAGCTCTATACCCAGAGTGAATGCCAGTTGCTTGGCGACCTCGGTTTTACCGACACCAGTAGGACCGGAGAACAGGAAGGAACCGATAGGCTTGTCAGTCTTGCCAAGGCCAGCGCGCGCCATCTTGATAGATGATGCCAATGCTTCAATGGCGGGCTCCTGACCAAACACCACATTCTTCAAGTCGCGTTCTATGGTTTGCAGCTTGCTGCGGTCATCCTGATTAACAGTCTGCGGCGGAATACGGGCAATTTTCGAAATGATGTCTTCGATATCGGCCTTGCCTATGGTTTTCTTTTGCTTGGACTTCGGCAAAATACGCTGCGCAGCACCTGCCTCGTCGATAACATCAATTGCCTTGTCAGGCAAATGGCGGTCATTGATGAAACGTGCCGACAGCTCAGCCGCAGTCGTCAGCGCCGATGCTGAATACTTGACGTTATGATGCTCTTCAAACTTGGATTTCAAGCCGCGCAAAATTTGCACAGTTTGTTCAACCGTTGGTTCATTGACATCAATCTTCTGGAAACGACGTGCCAGGGCATGGTCTTTTTCAAAGACGCCACGGTACTCTGTATATGTGGTCGCACCTATGCACTTCAGTTGTCCACTGGACAAGGCTGGTTTCAAGAGGTTGGACGCATCCAGCGTACCACCAGATGCTGAGCCAGCACCGATGATGGTATGGATTTCATCAATGAACAGGATACCGTTGGGCGTGTCTTTCAATTGTTTGAGCACACCTTTGAGGCGCAGCTCAAAATCACCCCGGTATTTGGTACCAGCCAGCAAAGCGCCCATGTCCAGGGAATAAACGACGGCATTATTCAAAATATCTGGTACATCACTTTGGGTGATGCGCCATGCCAAACCCTCGGCGATGGCAGTTTTACCAACACCGGCTTCGCCCACAAGCAAAGGATTATTTTTGCGACGACGGCAAAGAATCTGGATCACGCGCTCAACTTCATTGTCTCGGCCAATCAGCGGATCTATCTTGCCTTCAGCCGCAGCCTTGTTCAGGTTCTGCGTGAACTGATCAAGCGGATTTTCCTTGGCTTGTGCTTCAGCCTGGTTTTCTTCCGTGCCTTCAGGTGATTTTGGTACTTCGTTATGGCTGTCTTTACGCACACCGTGCGAAATAAAGTTGACCACATCGAGGCGTGTTACACCCTGCTGATGTAAATAATACACAGCATGAGAATCCTTTTCACCGAAGATAGCGACCAGCACATTTGCGCCAGTGACTTCTTTTTTGCCATTCGATGCCGACTGCACATGCATGATGGCGCGCTGTATCACCCGCTGGAAGCCAAGTGTAGGCTGGGTATCAACCTCATTGGTACCAGGTACGGTAGGGGTATTATCAGTAATGAAATTACCCAGGGTTTTGCGCAAATCCTCAATATTGACCGCGCAGGCTCTTAGCACCTCCGCAGCAGAAGGGTTATCCAGCAGGGCGAGCAATAGATGCTCTACCGTGATGAATTCATAACGAGCCTGCCTGGCCTCCACAAAAGCCATGTGCAAACTAACTTCCAGTTCTTGCGCAATCATACTTCCTCCATCACACATTGCAGGGGGTGTCCTGCCTTACGAGCGTGCGTTAAAACGAGTTCCACCTTGGTCAGCGCAATATCCTTGGAATAAACACCACATATCCCTTTGCCATCCCTGTGCACTTTGAGCATGATCTGCATGGCAGTCTCACGATCCTTATTAAAATATTCCTGAACGATCGCCACCACAAACTCCATAGGAGTGTAGTCGTCGTTGAGTAAAATTACCTGATACATGGAAGGCGGTTTTAACTTCTGCGCCTGATGTTCCAGTATCGTACCGTTTTCTTGCTTGTTTCCCATACGTATATTCTAGTACGTTGATTCATTTCAGAGACAAATAATAAGCGAATAAAAACGGCTTAATTTTCTCCTTGGTCAATGTTACGCGCTTTCTGCTTTATTCGCAGATGGTGATCAATTCCTTTAGATCAAGTTTCAACAGCAAAACTATTTCTTCACATCAAATATAGTGGTATTTTCTTGTCATTAAGTAAAAATACAACAGTACTGCAAAACTACTTGATATGTAACCAGAAGTTTCTTGACTTTAGCTTTTTTTCCGCCAAGAATGATATTTATTGACAAATAAAGTAGTAAATCGTCAATATGAAGTGAGCAGGTCAAGGGGGAGGTAGCGTAGTGCTAGGTTTCTTGCTTTTACGGCTCGTGTGATTAGTTTTTATTTGAAAGATGCATTATGGCAACAGGTACCGTCAAGTGGTTCAATGATTCCAAAGGTTTCGGCTTTATCACTCCGGATGACGGTGGTGAGGATTTGTTCGCCCACTTTTCCGCAATCCAGATGAACGGCTTCAAGACCCTGAAAGAAGGTCAAAAAGTAACGTTCGAAGTCACGCAAGGCCCTAAAGGCAAGCAAGCTTCCAACATCCAAAACCCTTAATCTTTGATCCTTCACTGATTTTGGTTTTTTAAAAAACCCCGCAATTGCGGGGTTTTTTTTCATCCTTGTCGATATGCCCCATCATCTCTCATTCAACTTATTCAACTTATTCATTAAATTTTGCTTTAATTGAGTTCAAGGCTACAGTAGAGACCTTTTTTAGATACCTTTATTAAGCGCAGACTCAGATTGTCCACATGAAGCTCAGGCATAAAATCATACTGTTGGCGGTGGCCCCCCTGCTACTGGCTTTCGCCGGTATCGCGATGGCGGTATTTTATCAAGCGACTTTTTTGGCAAAACAACAAAGAAGTACCATAGAACAAGCCTACCTTTCCAGTAAAGAAGCCGAACTCAAGCATTATGTCACCCTGGGCACTGCAGCTATCGCTCATCTTTACAACGGCAAACGGCAGGGTCCTGCCACCCAGGAAGAAGCAAAAAAAATACTGGCCGCCCTGGATTTTGGTGACGATGGCTATTTTTACATCTACGACATGGATGGCAAGAACCTCATGCATCCGCGTCGCCCAGATCTGGTTGGCAAGGATTTGTGGAATATGACAGACCAGGAGGGCAGCAAGACAATACAAAATCTGCTCAATAAAGCCAAGGCAGGTGGCGGCGCCATCCGCTATATGTGGGAAAAACCATCCATGCACAAGGTCATGCCCAAACTGGGTTATGTCGTCCAATTGGAAAAATGGGGCTGGATGATGGGCACAGGCATCTATCTTGATGACGTTGACGACGCCTTAAATAAAATTGACATACAAGTGGCGAAAAACATACAAAGCACCATGTCCTGGATTGCAGGCATTGCCATTATCAGCGCCTTTCTGATTGCCTTGTCTGGTCTGGCCTTGAATATTACCGAATCGCGCCTGGCGGAAGCCAAACTCAAGGTGCTGGCGCAAAGCGTGGTCAGTTCGCAAGAAGATGAACGTGCCCGCCTGTCGCGCGACCTGCATGATGGCCTCAGTCAATTGCTGGTATCGGTCAAGCTGCAAATAGAATCAGGCCTGGTCAAGCTTAATCAATCAGTGACAGGTCCGGAGGCAGCAAAAACATCTTTTGCACGTGCCACTGATCAACTCAATGAGGCACTCAGCGAAGTCAGGCGCATCTCACATAATCTGCGCCCTGCCTTGTTGGACGACCTGGGTCTGGTTGCTGCCTTTGAGCATCTGGCCGATGAATTTGAAAATGCCAGCGGCTTGCCAGTCAGTTTTCATGCTGCCGGTGACTTCCATGCGCTGGATGAAATCAGCAACACTGTCTTGTTCAGGGTCGCGCAAGAAGCACTGACGAATATACACAAACATGCCCAGCAAGTTAGCCATGTCAATGTGCACTTGCTCAGCGATGCGGAAAATATCAACCTCATCATCGCTGATGATGGTCGTGGCTTTGACATCAAGGGTGTGGCGAACCACCCACACCGCGGCATAGGCCTGAGCAATATGCGTGAACGACTGGCTGCGATTAATGGCAATTTGCAATTACAATCCGATACCAGCGGCACCACCGTGACCGCCTGCATACCGAATGGAGAAAACCAATGACCGAACACATACCGGTCCAGCCAGCGCAACAGACACGACAAGCACAACAAGTGCATTTATTGCTGGTTGACGATCACCCCCTGGTCAGGGACGGGCTCAGAGCACGGCTGGAGACTATCGCCAGCATCAAAATAGCTGGTGAAGCAGGTACGGCAGAGGAAGCCCTGGCGATAGCCGCCAGCAAGCCTGTGGACCTGATACTGATGGACATTAACCTCGGTACCGGCAATGGCATCAGCCTGACAGCCCGCTTCAAGACAGAATATCCACATATTGCCGTCATCATGTTGTCCATGCATGAAAAAACTGAATATGTGAACCAGTCCATGCAAGCCGGTGCCCGCGCCTATGTACTCAAAGATGCCCCAGCAGTGGAAATCATCGAAGCCATCGATACCGTCATAGCCGGTGGCACCTATTTTAGTTCAGGTTTGACCAGGCAATCCGCCAGCAGCGATACCAGCCAGGCTCTGACACAAAGAGAAAAATCCATCCTGAAATGCATAGCGACAGGCAAATCCAATAAACATATCGCCAGGGAACTGGGGCTCAGTGTCAGAACAGTGGAAACCCACAGACTGAATATCAAGCGCAAACTGAATATTGAAGGCCAGGCTGATTTGATACGCTATGCCTTGAATAATGTGATTACATAAAAATCAGACCGCCGCAGCCAGCAGTTTGGCGCTACGTAGAAAAAAAGCCGGCATGCCGGCTTTTTTCTTATTTCTTCTTGAAAGTTTCCAATGAGCGATTGCGGTAATCCCAATCCTCTTTGTCCAACTCATGTAAAGCCTGAATTTCAACGTCGATCTGTTTAATCATTGCATTATATTGATTCATATCCTGATCATTGTCGAAAATCAATGAATTCGCTTCAAACTTGATTTTTCCAAAGCGATTTTCACAAAGGCTCAAGATTTGCTTGACCAATTCAATGTAGGTTCGCAAGTGCTCGTTACGTCGCAGTCGAAAATCAAGAATTCTTTCCATGGAATTCCGGTTGCTTACTGCAAGCTCTTCTCTTTTTTGAGCGGGCATGACAATTTTTTCAAGTGCCGTTGTATATGCAGCCCGTAAACTATCAAAACGCTTGGAATTATTATCAAACATTGTCTCTGTTGCCAGAATCGATAAATTGCTATTCTCAAGTCCCTGGCGTGTAGTCAAGCTCAGTGGCAACAAAAGCTTGTCAAGCTGCAGTGTTTTCAACTCTTCAGAAAATTGCAAATTCTGTTTGAGATTTGCCCTGAGATAATTTAGTGTCAGGCGTGACTCTTGGTCAAATGAGCGCAGGCCTGTAAGTGGAATACGGTCCGACAAATTAAGGTTATCAGTATTCTCTTCTTTTTCAGCCTTTAAACCGCGCTCCATTAATTCTGCAATGACTTTGCGCGCCGAATGTATTCGCCCCTGTAATTCATCTCTTGACCAGTTACCCAGCATTTCCTTGCGCTCCTCCAGGCTATTAGTCAGCGCATTGAGCAGGCTCAGGTAAGTCGGCGAAATACGGAATTCATTAACAGATTTTTGATCTGCCGGACTCAGCTTCTTGAATTCACGTCTTGCCGCATCCATGTTCTGGTTCATTTCAAACTGAGCGATACGCGTGGAATTTCTGCCCGCAGGCTTGGGTAATTCCTTCAACAGCTTTTGCGCATAGTCGTTTGACAAATATTTTGCCATTACCGTAGAGACATGAAGATTGATTGCATCCACAGTAAACGGACGCATAAATACCTCCACATCCAGATAAGCTTCTGGTTTGGCAGTGTTAGTATTTTCAACATCGCGGCGAATTGCGGTTTGTATGCTTTGATCAAAACCGATGATATGCACGATTTGCTGCATGTCCTCCACTTTCGCGGGGTTGCTTATCGGTATACCAGCAGCACCCGCTATTAAAGTCATACCTGCGAGCAGCAGGACCATCAAAAATCGATACACAAACATTTACTACTCCCTCATTCAGTTTATATTTTTCTTTATTTGGTTTTTTTCAAACGCTCTGCTTCATACTCCGCCAAAGGACGATATTCCCCGGTCAAAATATTTTTTTCAACTGACCGCTGTGTATAGACCATGGCTTTGAGCTTGTTTCCATTCACAATATTCAATTGGCCAATATAGAAATACGCTTCTGCCAAAGCTATATCAAGTTCGTCTCCAGTACGCTTATGCACCTGCTGCAAAACCTGTTCTTCTGGCTTGCCACCTATCATGGTAGCTGCGAGCATGGCATTGAGCCAATCGTCGCCATCATCAGTTGCAGCTGACAAACTGACTTGCGGATTTTGACGCCTGAGTGCGAGGTGACGCATGATGATGGCACGTAATTTAAGCTGAACGGAGCTGCTTTGCTCTGCAGAAGAAGTAAAGCTGTCGGCAGCTTCGCGCCATTTACCCATGGCATATAAAGACATGCCACGCAGCATGGACATATCGCTATCCGTTCTGCCCTGAGCCAGAAAACGGGCACTGTCACTTTCACTATTCTTGAAGTCGCCAATGGCAAAATAGATTTTTGACCGGCAACGCAGATATTCCTGACTATCCATACCCTCTTTTTGAATTGCCTGCATATCTGCGCTGGCTTCGGACTTGCGTCCCAGCCTTGCATACGTCAAGCCACGCTCACACAAAGCGACACCGGGATGATTACCATTTGCCCGCGCTTCATTGATTTGCCTGGATTTGTTACGGATACTATCTTCGAGTTGTTCTTTGATTTTTTGCCTGGCAGGCAGCGCCACATCCGGCAGTTTGCGGTCAGCAAGCGCCTTCACGTCGGTGCTGCGTATCTGCACAGAGCCTTCCAGCATGGCACTTACTTTTCGCGTGTCAGCCATAAAATCGACCACTTCTTGCGGCTGGACACGGTCTTTCAAGCTGCGTAACTCAACATTAGCCCTGAAAACATTTTTCTTGAAAGTCAGGACTTCATTTGCCTGAAACGCAGCGTTCTCGATTTTAGCGGTCGATGGGTTGTAGTTGGCATTTACCTCTTCTGGCAAAATAACTTCCAGTTCATAGCGCAGCAGTGGTGGTTGCGTAGGCGCTGTCAAAGGCTGCTTACGCTTGGGATTTTCTGGCAAGAAGAAACGCTCACGCATATTCGAAGCCTGATAACGCATTTGCCAGCCGATAGAATTCTTGGTCAGCATTCCGGGTATCTGGAAATTCAATTCAATATTGAGCGTATTGGCCTGACGATTGTCGGTGACGGTTGGGCCAGACTTCAGTTCTGCATTCGGGTAGCGTCGCAAAACCGAAGCGATATAACTATTCTTTAACTGCTCCTTGCTCTGCCTGCCAAGATAAAAACGTGCGTGCTCTGCGTCTATCCCTGCATATTGATGGGTCACCTGAAATTCTGCTACGCCATCCAATTTATCCAAACGTATTTTTTCCAATCGGCCTGTAACAGTAGGCGTGCCTTCTTCGTTCTTTGGAACGCCAGCCAGTTCATGTGTGTCCTTTTGGATGACGAGTACTTGTGCGCCTTCATGTACCTGCCCCATATTCACCAGCGGACCATATTGCGCTGCTCTGGTTGGGTCAAGATAATATACTTTGCCATTGAGCTTTGCTCTGACAATTGCATGGTCAAACGCCATGGGCGTTGGCAACATTTTTGTCGGCATTGCTGGATTGGACGCAGAAATTAATACAGGGGAAGCCTCTATACCCAGTTTACGCAAAAGCGTGACCAGTAATAAAGATTTATCCTTGCAGTCGCCATAACGTCGCGCCAGTACCACCTCAGGTGGAAAAGGTTTATGAGAATTCTCACCGATTGAAATGGAAAGATAGCGTATCTCGGCCTGCACATAAGCCAAAGCCCGCTGAACAGTTTCATCTGGATTGGCAGCACCACGCAAACTGGCGACTACCTTGTCAACCTCGGCACTCGCAGTATTCACATCAAACAGAGATTGCGCCCACTGGTTCACCTGGCTCCACTGTGAGAATTCAGAAAATTGCACGAATCTGAACTGGAAAACATCACGGGGAACATAGGGTTCAAACTCTATGGCTTTCAATTGCTCTGCCGAAAAAGTAAGGATTTTCCTGCCCGCAGCTTGCTCTTCTTTGATCTGGATATTGCCATCACCCTGACCGAGAATACGGTACTTGATGGGTCTGCTGAGAGGAGAATTAAGACGTATGCGCTTGCGTAAAACGGGATAGACATTGTCCCATACCATGGACTGGAAAAAATTCCCGTCAAAAACCGGGTTCTGGCCTGTCGTGGAATACGCTATATCAACAATATCGCCAACGCGAATATCTTCAATGACGACAGAAGCGGTGACTGAACCAGTGAAGATACCGGAATCGAGTTCACTTTCCATTTGCAGATAACGAATATCTGCCGTATTGGTTTTATCAAATGCCTGGCTACCGCGTATGACCTTGATACTGTGCAGGTCCACCTTTTGATATTCAGGGTGAAATGGAATTTCAATCCGGCCAACTTGCGTCAGCATCGATGCTTCATTCGCTTGCATCATGCGGTGCACATAGGTCGTGGCTTGCTTGTCCAAAAAAGTCTGAACGTCGGATAAACGCACGACTATAGGCGCTGCGGTATTGGTGTCAGCGATTTGCCTGCCATTGTCCTGATCCACCCATGCAGGTACCGCTTCGCCGCGCGTCAGATTTTTTTCAAATCGCTGTGCATCTTGTGATTTGCCATTTGCCTGGATCTCTGCTTGAACAGCATATACAGAGCTGTAACACATCCAGGCCAACAAAAACAGGCAAAGCCGGAGAAGATAGTTGCTATCATGCTTTTTAGTCAGCCTGCTCGGCGTGATCAACTCGGATGGGGCTTGCGTGGTAGATGGCGTCATAAGTATGCAAAGAAGGGATCACTCGCTTGAAATTCATGATCAAGAAAAGTGAATCGCATCCTGCCATCAAAAGCCATAAGAACACATACCAGAGCGGTCGCATTCGGGTCCCGAAGCAATGATTCAACACACTATGCCTGCCTTGAAAATCAACTTCGAGATTTGTTTTTCTTCTTGATTTTATCAGAACGAAATATCTCTTTGGTAAAAACTCTATAGAAGAAATGCTTCAAAAATCCTGAATTACAAAGAAAAAAATAGCATAGCGGCAAAAGAAAAAGCCCTCTGTCTTAAAACAGAGGGCTTTACCCGTCTCTTTGTCACCAGCTTAAATTTCTTTAAACCAGGGAAAAAGAATCAGATTTACATGTTTTCAATCATGACATCGCCAAAACCGGAGCAAGACACTTGTGTCGCACCTTCCATCAGACGGGCGAAGTCATAAGTAACTTTCTTGGCTGTGATGGCTTTTTCTGTCGCGCTGATCAACAGATCAGCTGCTTCCAGCCAGCCCATGTGGCGCAACATCATTTCTGCGGACAAGATCAATGAACCTGGATTCACATAATCTTTACCAGCATATTTAGGTGCTGTACCGTGGGTTGCTTCAAACATCGCGATAGAGTCAGACAGGTTGGCACCTGGAGCAATACCGATACCACCAACCTGAGCTGCCAGCGCGTCAGAAATATAGTCGCCGTTCAGGTTCAGTGTAGCGATAACGCTGTATTCTGCCGGACGCAACAGGATTTGCTGCAAGAATGCATCAGCGATGGAATCCTTGACAGTGATTTCTTTACCTGTCCTTGGATTCTTGAATTTGCACCATGGGCCGCCGTCGATCAGTTCAGCACCGAATTCTTTTTGTGCCAAAGCATACGCCCAGTCACGGAAGCCACCTTCGGTGTACTTCATGATGTTGCCTTTGTGGACGATAGTCACAGATGGCTTGTCATTGTCGATTGCGTACTGAATGGCTTTGCGTACCAGACGTTCTGTACCTTCGCGGGATACTGGTTTGACACCGATACCAGAAGTTTCCGGGAAACGGATTTTCTTGACGCCCATTTCTTCAGTCAGGAACTTGATTAGTTTCTTAACCTGGTCAGAGCCTTCAGCGAATTCGATACCAGCATAGATATCTTCAGAATTTTCACGGAAGATGACCATGTCTGTTTTTTCTGGCTCACGCACTGGGGATGGCACGCCTTTGAAATAACGCACTGGGCGCAGGCAGACATACAAATCCAGCTCTTGACGCAAGGCCACGTTCAAAGAACGGATGCCGCCACCAACTGGTGTAGTCAATGGGCCTTTGATGGAAACAACGTAGTCTTTCAAGACTTTCAGTGTTTCTTCTGGCAACCAGACGTCAGGGCCATATACTTTAGTGGATTTTTCACCGGCATAGATTTCCATCCAGCTGATTTTGCGCTTGCCGCCATAAGCTTTTGCTACGGCCGCATCAACGACCTTGATCATGACCGGGCTGATATCAACGCCAGTACCATCGCCTTCGATAAAAGGGATGATAGGATTGTCAGGAACATTCAATGAAAAATCAGCATTGACGGTAATTTGTTTACCTTCAGCAGGTACTTGAATATGTTGATACATCGTTTTCTCCGTAGTTGGGCGATCAAGCGGGTCGCGCTTTTCTCATCATTTGTCTTGCGTATTTATATTTTATAGAGCAATCACTCTTCTATAAGACACAAGACCATCATTTCGTATTATGCACTACTATTTTACCGTATGCCATCAGTTTGTCAGCTTTGCTGACCTCAAGACGGCTTCGGTTTTCACGTACAGCCATATTTAAAAATACAAAATGGCAAGCTTTATGGCAATTTCATTTACCAGGCCTGATGCAGTTGCTACATGATAAACCTGACAGACAATGCACCGTCACTCATTCATACAAGTGCATTTTACGGTTACCATATTGCCATGAAACTGATTTTACTCAACAAACCATTTAATGTGATGTGCCAGTTTTCGGCACACCCCAGTCGCCCCACCCTGGCTGACTATCTCAATATCCCTCACATTTATCCGGCAGGCCGACTTGATGCAGATAGTGAGGGACTGATATTACTGACTGATGACGGTCAATTACAAAACCGCATCAGCCACCCTGACCATAAACAAGCCAAGACATACCTGGTGCAGGTCGAAGGCACACCCACCCGCGAGGCTTTGGAAAAACTACGTCAGCCCCTGGACCTGGGTGATTTTGTAACTCAGCCTTGCATCGTCAAGCATATATATCAACCTGAATGGCTATGGTCACGCAATCCGCCGGTGCGTGAACGGGCAAGCATACCGACAAGTTGGCTAAGCCTGACTTTATCAGAAGGGAAAAATCGCCAGGTCAGACGCATGACGGCAGCAGTTGGCTTGCCAACTTTGCGCCTGGTGCGTATCAGCATAGGCGGTTTTTCACTGGAAACCCACCCTTTACTACCCGGCGAATGGCAGGAAGTTAAAATTTAAACAATGTTTGCACAGAAATTCAGAAATAAATCCATAAACGTTATAAATTAATTAGAATTCCTGTCAACGCCCAATTCACTGGCTGCGTTATTTACCTTGATTCAATTGAATCACTCTTAACCAATACTTTTGAAGGACACCAAAATGAAAAAATTGATCGCCGCTCTGGTCGTAGGTCTGTTTGCTTCTACTGCTTTCGCCCAAGCATCTGCTCCTTCAGCTAAAGCATCAGCTCCAGCCGCTTCCGCTGCTGCTGCCGCATCTACAGATGCATCCAAACCAGCTAAAAAAGCAAAGAAAGCTAAAAAAGCTAAAGCAGCATCTGCATCCGCTTCTGCATCTATGTAATTCTGTCGTTTTTCAGTACAGAAGCAAGGCAGGCTAACCCCCTGCCTTTTTTTGCGTCTGAAATTAAGCGCTGGCTGTCTGAATAAAAACTCAAAAGACACACGGACGGACGCAAAAAAGTAATCGCAAAATATAAAAGCAAAAGCCGCAATAAATTGCGGCTTTTTTCACTTCAGGCAGTCAGCAAATTAATGCCGACTTTACAGCTTTAAAAACAGACTTAAATGATTAAGCCAATGCTTTCAAAGCGGATGCCAGACGGCTCTTATGGCGAGCTGCCTTGTTTTTGTGAATGATTTTCTTGTCAGCGATACGGTCGATAACCGATACGGAGCTTTGGAAAATTGTTGCTGCAGCAGCTTTGTCACCAGCTTCAATCGCTTTACGAACAGCTTTGATCGCTGTGCGCAGCGTGGAGCGCTGGCTGGAGTTGTGTGCATTCAGTTTAACTGCTTGACGAGCACGTTTGCGTGCTTGTGCGGTATTTGCCATGAGATTTCCTAAACGTGGTCAAAGCGACGAGCTCAAAACATTTGATTTAAATGCCACGCCGCAAAATTCTATACAGCTTTGCAGTATAACTGGATTTATTTTTGATAGCAAGCATTCCTGTCGAATCTTGCAACAGGCAGGCATATTTCCGCTGTTCCAGCGAAATTTACGCAACTGTCATGCTCAAAATCTGCACGACTGTATCTATGCGCTTGGGTGTGAGGATGCAAAACTAAGCACTGCATTAATTTTACTATCAATGCCATTTCTCTGCCGACACTACTGCCAAAAGGATGAACATGCACTGCAAGCCAATTACCTTAAAGGGAAAACACGTCACTCTGGAGCCGCTGGAGCAACATCACCTGACCGATATCCAGGCAGCAGCAGCCGATGGCGAACTGTGGAAACTGTTTTTTACCTCGGTCCCCTCCCCTGAGAATACCCAGAACTGGCTCAACATCGCCCTGGAAATGCAACTGCAGCAAAAAGCCGTGCCCTTTATCATCCGTGAAAATGCGACTGGCCAGATAGTCGGTGCCAGCAGATACTGTAATATGGACATCAATAACAAACGCTTGGAAATTGGCTACACCTGGTATGCGCAGCGGGTACAGCGCAGTCCGGTGAATACCGAATGCAAGCTGCTCTTACTGGGTCATGCCTTTGAAGAATTTGGCTGTATAGCTGTCGAGTTTCGAACGGACTGGTTCAACCGCCGGTCACAAGCCGCAATAGAGCGCCTGGGAGCCAAGCGCGACGCTGTCTTGCGCAATCACATGATTTTGCCTGATGGCCGCATCCGTGATACGGTGGTATACAGCATCCTGAATTCTGAATGGGCGGGTGTGAAAAAGAATTTGCAATATATGCAGACTAAATACGAAGCGCAATAAAATAAGTAAAAGCAAAAGTTTTAAATACGGAGAATGACAAGTGCTGATCGATTTTTTCTTTACCCTGAAAGACGCCAAGATCCCGGTATCCATCAAGGAGTTCCTGATGCTGCTGGAAGCCATGGAAAAAGGCTTGATCAGCATGTCTGTCGACGATTTTTATTTCCTGTCGCGCACCATCATGGTCAAGGATGAAGCGCATTACGACAAGTTTGACAAAGCCTTTGGCCTCTACTTCAAAGGCATAGACACGATTTTTGAAAAGCGCCCCGACATTCCGCTAGACTGGCTCATGAAGCGCATAGAGCGTGATTTGACCGATGAACAAAAAGCCGCCATAGAGAAATTTGGCTATGACAAGCTGATGGACAGGATGCAGGAATTACTCAAAGAACAAAAAGAACGCCACGAAGGCGGTAGTAAATGGATAGGTACAGGTGGTACATCGCCTTTCGGCAATGGCGGCACCAACCCGGAAGGCATACGCATAGGTGGCAAAGGCGGTGGCCGCAGCGCGGTCAAAGTGTGGGAGGCACGCGCCTTCCGCGACTATGACGCTGAACGCGAACTCGGCACCCGTAATATCAAAGTCGCCCTGCGCCGTCTGCGCAAGTTTGCACGCCATGGTGCAGAAGAAGAACTGGCACTCGATGCCACCATCAAGGCCACTGCAAACAATGCCGGTTACCTCGATATCAAGATGCAGCCTGAGCGGAAAAACAATATCAAAGTGCTCATGTTGCTGGACGTAGGCGGTACCATGGATGACCACATCGCCCAGACCGAAGAATTATTCTCCGCCGCCAAGACAGAATTCAAGAACATGGAATTCTTTTATTTCCACAACTGCGTCTACGACTACCTGTGGAAAAACAACCGTCGCCGCCACGCAGAAAAATTCCCAACCTGGGATGTCTTGCGCAAATACACGCCCGACACCAAGGTCATCTTCGTCGGCGACGCCACCATGAGCCCGTATGAAATCCTGCAGGCTGGTGGCTCTGTCGAATACAACAATGAAGAAGCCGGGGCGACTTGGTTGCAACGTTTTACTTCAGCTTTTCCGAAATACATCTGGCTAAACCCCGAACCTGAGGGGCTGTGGCAATACAGGCAGTCGATATCAGTGGTCAAGCAGATTATGAGTAACCGCATGTTTCCGGTGACGATAGAAGGGTTGGAGCGAGGGATGAGGTTGCTGAGTAAGTGAGGTCTGCCAAAAAAAGCAAGCACTGCCATGCTGAGCAGGCAATGCTTATTTTTATCACCTCAGTGCTACAGGGTTTAAGCAATAGACAACGGTATGTCTTGCACTACTATCACCGCAACTGCAAAAACTTCTGAATTGTCGACAAAACCTGCTTCCTCGACAAAGGCTTGGTCAAGAAGCCCTCACATCCCGCCTGTTGTGCATTTGCAACTTTATAATTAAAGCTCTTGTCCACTAGAAATATCACCGTCGTCCGACGGTCAGTATTCTGCTTCTTTAATTCGGAACACAGGCGATAAGGGTCAATATCTGGGGTAGAACTATTGATCATCGTCATGGCATGACGATTGTTCTTGTCCAGCATCAAAGCACTACGCTCATCAGTTGCCAGTGTCACGGTAATGCCATATTTATCCATGATCATGGCGACATATTCGCGAAAACGCATGTCCTTGTCGACGATCATGATGCCGCCCTTGGGTACGCTGGGCCTGCGCATCTTTTGGTATTCGCTGGGGTCGGTCAGGTCAAGATCGAGGCGCTCACGGCGGCGGCGCTCAGGCACGGCCACCTCGCCAAAAGCACTTAAAGTGGTTAGCAAGAGCTGGCGACGGTCTATCAGTTCATCGAGGACGTCAAACAGTTTGCGCCAGCGTATGGGGCGCGGCATGGACTGATAATGTAAATTGACATCCGTCTTACCTATGAGCAATACTGGCTGCGCTCCACCGAGGTTCAGGTCAGAAAGGGTCGCAAGTGCTTTTAAATCTTCTGCGTTGACAATATGAATGTCAGGATCTTGTAGACTACCGGTTTTTAAAACCAGATAGCGATAGCCCTTCTCGCGGAGAACGGCAAGAACGGTTGAGAAGGTTTCTTCCTCTTTTGGAGAAAATCCAAGCAGTCGGATCGCGATCGTTGGAGTTTTTGTTGGCATCGTTTTTCCATCTTACACATTGCAGCTTCGATCATTGCAGCTACAATAGCTGCAAAAACGCTGCAAGAATACAGCTTAATTCTGCCAGCCTCGCAAAAAAATTGCAAAACATCATCAAAAAATTAACCAAAACAACAGATTTTCATTCGCATGGCCACTAAAAAAAATACTTCTCCGTCAGACTATAGCGAATCATCCATCCGAGTACTCAAAGGCCTGGAGCCGGTCAAACAAAGACCGGGGATGTATACCCGCACCGAAAACCCCCTGCATATAATACAAGAGGTCATCGACAATGCCTCTGATGAGGCGCTGGGTGGGCATTGTAAAAACATCCTGGTGACCATCAATGCTGATACCAGTATCAGTGTAGAAGATGATGGCCGCGGTATTCCAGTCGGTTTGCATCCTGAAGAGGGTGTGCCTACGGTGGAAATCGTGTTTACCCGCCTGCATGCAGGTGGTAAGTTTGACAAAGGTTCTGGCGGTGCCTATGCCTTCTCTGGCGGTTTGCATGGTGTGGGTGTGTCTGTCACCAATGCCCTGTCGAAACGTCTGGAAATCACGGTCTGGCGTGAAGCTGGCCTGCACCAACTGACTTTCGCCCATGGCGACGTCATAGAACCGCTACGCAGCCAGCCACTGGCGCGCGGTGATAAAAAGAGCGGTACGCGTGTCACCATCTGGCCAGATGCCAAGTATTTTGACAGCGCCAATATCCCCCAAAGCGAATTGCAGCGCCTGTTGCGCTCCAAGGCAGTCTTGCTGCCAGGCGTCAAGGTCACGCTGGCCAATGCCAAAACCGGTGAAAGCCAGACCTGGCAATATGACCAGGGTCTGCGCGGCTATCTGACTGAAGCTTTGGCCCAGTCTTCCCACGGCGAGCCTTTAATCCCACTGTTTGAAGGCGAGCAATTTGCCAATTCTGACAGCGACGGCTTTGCCGAAGGCGAAGGGGCATCCTGGGTAGTGGCATGGACTGAAGAAGGCAATGTCGTCCGTGAATCTTATGTCAACCTCATCCCTACCCCTGCTGGTGGTACGCATGAATCCGGCTTGCGTGAAGGCCTGTTTGGTGCAGTGAAGAGCTTTGCAGAGATGCACTCGTTGCTGCCAAAGGGCGTCAAGCTCTTGCCAGAAGATGTATTTGCGCGCGTTTCCTTCGTATTGTCAGCCAAGGTGTTGGACCCGCAATTCCAGGGACAGATCAAGGAAAGACTGAATTCACGCGATGCCGTGCGTCTGGTGTCATCTTTCACCAAGCCACCGCTGGAACTGTGGTTGAACTCCCACGTGGAATACGGCAAGAAACTGGCTGAACTGGTCATCAAGCAAGCGCAATCGCGCCTGCGTTCTGCCCAAAAAGTCGAAAAGAAAAAATCTTCAGGCGTGGCCGTCTTGCCAGGCAAATTGACAGATTGCGAATCGAATGACATTGCCCGCAATGAAATCTTCCTGGTCGAGGGTGATTCTGCTGGTGGTTCTGCCAAGATGGGGCGCGACAAGGAATTCCAGGCAATTTTGCCACTACGCGGCAAGGTCTTGAATTCATGGGAAGCAGAACGCGACCGCCTGTTTGCCAATAACGAGATTCATGATATCGCCGTCGCTATCGGGGTAGACCCGCATGGCATGAATGAGATCGTTGATTTTACCAATCTGCGTTATGGCAAAATTTGCATACTCTCTGATGCAGACGTCGATGGCTCGCACATCCAGGTCTTGCTGCTGACACTATTCTTCCGCCATTTCCCGCAACTGATTGCACGTGGTCACATTTGCGTGGCACGTCCGCCCCTGTTCCGCGTTGATGCACCTGCACGTGGCAAGAAACCTGCGCAGAAAATCTATGCACTGGATGCAGGTGAACTCATCGCCATCGAAGACAAATTGCGCAAGGACGGTGTCAAGGATGGTGCATGGGCGATTTCCCGCTTCAAGGGTCTGGGTGAAATGAATGCCGGCCAATTATGGGAAACCACCATGAACCCGGACACGCGTCGTCTGTTGCCAGTTTCGCTGGGTGAGTTTGATCAGGCCTTCTCTGAAGGCCGTTTCAATATGCTGATGGGCAAAGGCGAAGCCGCCGCCCGCCGTGCCTGGATAGAAGAACATGGTAATGCAGTTGAAGCCGACATCTAAGAAGTCACAGAGCAAGCTAAGCGAGACGTGATTTAGGGCCTGCAATGCTCGCCGTACAGCCGTACGGAGCGCTTCATGGATTACCAATACGTCAAACTAACGCCGCTCGCTACGCTTACTCAGCGACTTCTGAATAGCTATATGGAATATAACAGCATCAAAAATACGAAAAAGAATCATGAGCGAACAAGCGAATTTATTTGATCAAACCCCACCGCCACCGGGCGATGGTGAAACCCTGACCCTGGCAACCTTTGCTGAACGTGCCTATCTTGATTACGCCATCTCGGTAGTCAAAGGCCGCGCCCTGCCCGATGTTTGCGACGGTCAAAAGCCGGTACAACGTCGCATCCTGTATGCGATGAATGAGCTGGGCCTGAATTCTGCAGCAAAGCCGCGCAAATCTGCCGCAGTGGTCGGTGATGTACTGGGTAAGCTGCATCCACATGGCGACCAGTCCGTCTATGATGCACTGGTGCGTATGGCACAGGATTTTTCGCTGCGCTATCCGCTGATTGATGGCCAGGGTAACTTCGGCTCACGCGACGGCGATGGTGCAGCGGCGATGCGATATACAGAAGCACGCCTGACACCGATCGCCAGATTGCTGATGGATGAAATTGATCAGGGTACTGTCGATTTCCAGCCGAACTATGATGGCACAACTGAAGAACCCAAGCTGCTGCCGAGCCGCCTGCCCTTCGTCTTGCTGAATGGCGCTTCCGGTATTGCGGTAGGTCTGGCAACAGAAATCCCTTCGCATAACCTGACTGAAGTCGCTAAAGCCGCAGTTGCGCTAATACGCAACCCGGCTATGAAGCATGCCGAGCTGATGGAATACATCCCCGGCCCCGACTTCCCGGGTGGCGGACAAATCATTACGCCAGCATCCACCATCGCCGATATGTATGCAACAGGCCGTGGCAGCATGAAGGTGCGGGCACGCTGGAAGATAGAAGAAATGGCACGCGGCCAGTGGCAAGCCGTCGTTACAGAACTTCCTCCTGGCACATCCTCACAAAAAGTGCTGGAAGAGATTGACGAACTGACCAATCCCAAAATCAAGCTGGGCAAGAAGACTCTGTCGCCTGAACAGGTGGCATTGAAACAGGTCATCCTGTCGGTGCTGGATACGGTACGTGATGAATCCGGCAAGGACGCACCTGTGCGCCTGGTACTGGAACCAAAATCCAAGAACCAGGATCAGGCCGAGTTCATGCAAATGCTGCTCGCCCATACTTCACTGGAAACTTCAGCATCGATCAACCTGGTGATGATAGGTGGCGATGGCCGCCCACGCCAAAAAGGCTTGCTCGACATACTCAGTGAATGGATAGCCTTCCGTTTCACCACCGTCACACGCCGTACCCAGTTCCGCCTCAAAAAGGTTGATGACCGCATCCATATCCTGGAAGGTCGTGAAGCGGTATTGCTGAATATTGATGAAGTCATACGCATCATTCGCGAGTCTGACGACCCCAAGCCTGCGCTGATTGCAGCCTTCAAACTGTCAGATATCCAGGCCGAAGACATCCTCGAAATCCGCTTGCGTCAGTTGGCACGTCTGGAATCTATCAAGATCCAGCAGCAACTGGATGAATTACGTAAAGAAAAAGCTGGCTTGCATGACTTGCTGGAAAATCCTTCTTCAATGAAGCGCATGCTCATCAAGGAAATCGAAGCTGATGCCAAACAATTTGGCGATGCCCGCCGCACGATTATCGAAGAAGCCGCCAAAGCATCGATAGAACAAAAAGTCATTGATGAACCAGTCACCGTCGTCATTTCAGAAAAAGGCTGGGTACGCGCACGTACCGGCCATGGTCATGACAATGGCCAGTTCACCTTCAAGGCAGGTGACAGCCTGTACGGCACCTTTGAATGCCGCACGGTAGACCAGATGTTGGTGTTTGGCTCGAATGGCCGCGTATATTCCGTCGCCGTCTCTGCCCTGCCCGGTGCCCGTGGCGATGGAGTGCCTATCACCACGCTGATAGATCTGGCCGCTGGCAGCAAGATTTTGCATTACTTTGCCGGTAGCGCCGACATCAATCTGTTGCTGTCATCCACAGCTGGCTACGGTTTCACTGCAAAAATCGGCGACATGGTAGGCCGCATGAAAGCCGGTAAAGCCTTCATGACCCTGGAAGAGGCCGATTTGCCTCTGCCACCTGCCATTGTCACAGAAGACGCCAGCGCAATTGCCTGTCTGTCAGAAAAAGGCCGTTTGCTGGTCTTTGGTCTAGCAGAAATCAAGCAACTCTCCAGCGGTGGCCGTGGTGTGATCTTGATGGAACTGGAAGACAAAGAAAACCTCGTGTCAGCCCAGGCCATCAGCCAGCGTGGTGTGCGTGTACATGGCATAGGACGGGGCGGCAAGCCGCAGGAAGTAAACCTCAGCGCCAGTGGCCTTGGAATACATATAGGCAAACGTGCGCGCAAGGGTAAGGCACTGGAAGCCAAGATCAAGGCTACTGGATTGCAGAAGATTGTGGCGAAAGAGTAAGCACTGCTCCCGTCTAATCAGTATTCGTTGATAGTTGAATTGAAAATCGTCCATGGCTCTCGAGTCATGGACGATTTTTCATTGAAAGCTGCTCAAATTGAATATCAAAAGCATTTCACATTAAATAGCAAATTTTCACTAAACAAATTACATCGATGCATTCATTTTATGTCTCTATTTTTCTTTCTTATACCAAGAGGGGTAACGGCCAAGGTTTTCATACTATAGATAACTCGATTATTATAGTTGCATTACAAACGCCACTGGATTCCAGCCAAAACCATGCTGGAATGACGTCTTTATGATTACTGTAATTTGAAGTGCAAGAATTCAGCATAAAGCGGCCCTATTTCCTCAACTTCAACACCCACCTCGGCAACAAATTCAACACCGCAATCAGCCACTTCATCTGCCACGGAAACACCAGCCTGTCGCGCCGCGCAGAAATAGCATCCACAATCAAAGCTACCGCGCTCTGCTCAGGCATGATAAAAGGCTTATGACTGGCATCACCCTCATTCAAGGCACGCAGCTTCGCGGTATCAATATAGCCCGGCACTATCGCAGTCACGGCAATGGAAAATGGCTTGAGCGCAATACGGTAGGTATCACACAAACTCAATACACTGCGTTTGGTCGCGCTATACACAGATGCCCCAGGATAATCATGCAGCAAACCCGCAACCGATGAGATGGCAACCAGTTGCCCCGATTTTTGCAGCAGCATTTTTTCAGCTGCCAATTCAAACGCGTAGCTCAGGCCGCTGACATTAGTCCGTAGCATGTGCAGGGTGGCCGCTTCATCCAGCAAATGGCTGCGGGTATTGAAATAGATACCGGCGGTAACGATCAGCATGTCCAGTCCACGTGCCGCAAAATTGTCCATGGCTTGCGACAAGGCGGCACGGTCTGCAATATCAAACTGGTAGGGGACCAAACCGGCAAGTCCATGCAGGTCAGCGGGCAGGCGCAGCAGGTCACGGCCACAGACAGCTACCCTGTCACCCTGCTGCAAATAATGAAGGGCCAGGGCCAGGCCTATGCCGCTGGTCCCACCTATCACCATGATATTCATCATGCTCAGGCCATGCCCCGGCTATATTTGTCGCTGCTGCGTATCATGGCAGCTTCGTCATAGGCAGCCTGCCTGGTAAAGGCTTCCATGCCACGTGCGTAACCATATTGCCATTGCGCTTCCATATAGGCGACATAGGTGGCATGGGTTTCGGGCATGCTCAGACGTATGCGGTTATTACGCCAATCCAGTTTCTTTTGCACTGACTCCTTGGCCAATACTGTCGCCACGTCAGATGTATCAATGCGCACATCGACTGCCTGACCATTCGCATAGCGCAGACGGGCATTGCCATCCAGACCCAATACGGTACGCCAGGCTGGGATGGAAAAAGCCTGGTCAAAGCTTTGCTTGAATTCCATCATGACTTCATCGGCCAGGCGTTTTGCGATCTCAATGGGGAACAAGTCCAGCACGCCACCAAAATAATTGCCATCGGTGTGGGTATGGCAGCGGAAGTAAAACATGTCAGTAATAGAAATACGGGCCGCCAGACTGGTGGGCGTTTGTACGTCACATAATAACTGGTCGGAAATCGCATGCTCACCCCAACGCGGGTCTGCCAGTGGTGAGACCATGCCTTCCAGAAGTGCAGCGGCCCGGGGATCACAAAACACGGTTTCTGCAAATAATTTGCGCTGGCCGCGGGGCTGTCCAACTTCATTTTCGTCAAACAGCAGTTTGCCACCTATGATGGCGGTAGCGACCGATTGCTCACTTGCTGCGACACGTGGCAAGGGCAGTTCAGATGGAATTTCGAACAGGTATTCATTGAACAGGTCAGGTATGGTGTTGGCAGAGTCACGCCCAAAACCGCGTTTGGCGGCCAATGCCAAAGCGCGGACTATCCCAGCCCTGGACGATGACTTCAAGCCGCTCCAGTAATGGTACATTTCTTCAGAACTGAGCCATGCCTTGCGCTGTGCGTCGTCTGGAAACCCGGCAATGATACTTGCCGCAATGGCACCACCACAGCTTGCCAACAGAATATCAGGCGCACGGCCAGCCTCGCAGGCAGCCGCGTACATTCCCAGATAAATACCAAAACGAAATCCACCGCCTGCCAATACCATGCAGCGTTTATATTTTTTAACTTGATTCATACTGCTAAAATATCACACTGTTAAGGCTAAACATACTCCAAATGCCGTCCACTCCTGCAACTGTGCAACAACGCTTGTGTCACTGCTTGCTGAATGCCTTGACGTTTGCCCTGTGCTACCTGACCGCGAATGCGCTGGCACTACAGCAAGGGATAGTACGCCACGCTGCCTTGGCATTTGAGGCTGGTATCCCGTTTTTGCAATGGATGATCCTGCCCTATCTCAGTTCTGGCCTGTTTTTTTGCCTGGCTTTCTTTTTGGTGAAGAGCCGGGATGAATTGCGCGTACTCAGCCAGCGCCTCTTGCTGGCAACCGTCATCGCAGCCTTCATCTTTGTGCTGTACCCACTGCAATTCAGTTGGCCCAGGCCAGCCATCACTTCTGCATGGTGCGCATATCTGTATGATTATCTGGCGCTGATGGATAAACCATATAACCAATTACCATCGCTGCATGTCGCTTATTGCGTTTTATTTTGGTATGGCTTACGTGAACACGTCAGGTCTGCTCCGCTACGCATGGCATTGGCCATGTGGTTGATACTGACGGCTGTCTCTACCCTGTTCACTTATCAGCATCATGTGCTGGATGTCATAGCCGGGGCCTTGCTGGCGTGGCTTTGCATGGTCTTAGTCCAACCCAAAAAGACTGAACCACAGGTAGCATTTTATTATTTGATCTTTGCCAGCCTGTTTCTGATCATAGGTGTGGCCGCCCTTCACAGCCTGTTGGCCTTGTATATCGCTTGCAGCCTGTTGCTGGTCAGCCTGGCCTACTATCGCCATGACCGTCATTTTTTGCATAAGGAAAAAGGACGCTATCCCTGGTGGACCTGGCTCTTGTATGCGCCCTACCTGCTTGGATATCAATTGACCTGGCATACTGTGGCCTGGCGTGAACGGCGTAAGCCTGTCATCATCCGGCTGACTGAACAACTCTGGGTAGGACGCCGTCTCAGCAATGCAGAAGCAGCGCAATTGCCACCCGCTTGCAGCATCATTGATCTGGCAAATGAGCTCAGCGAAAGTCCCGTCTTGCGCACGCCAGCCAACCGGCACGTTCCTCTGCTGGATTTGTTGACGCCACCATCTGATGCAGTCAGCGAAATACTGCAACATCTGCATGAAGAAATAGCTGCTGGCAAAACTGTCTATCTGCATTGCGCCATGGGTTATAGCCGATGTATATTGCTGGCCAAACTGTATATGTCACAAGGAACCCAAAGCAAGTCATGAGCTTTTCTATCTACCAACTGAAGCCGCGCTTCCAGCAACTGCTACAACCTTTGCTGGCTGGCCTGGCAAAACGGCATATCACACCAAATCAGGTGACCTTGCTGGCGATGTGTTTGTCCATCGCCTATGGCATTGCACTGGCGAGCTACCCACAAAATAAAAGCTTGTGGCTGGGTCTGCCGGTATTCATGTTTGTGCGTATGGCGCTGAATGCGATTGATGGCATGCTGGCGAATTTTACCGGGCAAAAAACAGCCTTTGGTGCCATCCTCAATGAAATTGGTGATCAGGTTTCAGACGCGGCCCTGGTTTTGCCTTTTGCCTTGGTTGCGGGCATACAGCTGCCCTTGTTGATTGCAGTGGCCATGCTGGGCTTGCTGGCAGAATTTGCTGGTGTTGCTGCCTTGCTGGCAGGCTCAAAGCGCCGCTTCCATCTGATGCAGTCAGCGAAATACTGCAACATCTGCATGAAGAAATAGCTGCTGGCAAAACTGTCTATCTGCATTGCGCCATGGGTTATAGCCGATGTATATTGCTGGCCAAACTGTATATGTCACAAGGAACCCAAAGCAAGTCATGAGCTTTTCTATCTACCAACTGAAGCCGCGCTTCCAGCAACTGCTACAACCTTTGCTGGCTGGCCTGGCAAAACGGCATATCACACCAAATCAGGTGACCTTGCTGGCGATGTGTTTGTCCATCGCCTATGGCATTGCACTGGCGAGCTACCCACAAAATAAAAGCTTGTGGCTGGGTCTGCCGGTATTCATGTTTGTGCGTATGGCGCTGAATGCGATTGATGGCATGCTGGCGAATTTTACCGGGCAAAAAACAGCCTTTGGTGCCATCCTCAATGAAATTGGTGATCAGGTTTCAGACGCGGCCCTGGTTTTGCCTTTTGCCTTGGTTGCGGGCATACAGCTGCCCTTGTTGATTGCAGTGGCCATGCTGGGCTTGCTGGCAGAATTTGCTGGTGTTGCTGCCTTGCTGGCAGGCTCAAAGCGCCGCTTTGATGGCCCCATGGGCAAAAGCGACCGCGCTTTTGCCTTTGGCTTGCTGGCTTTGCTGGTAGCGTTTCAGTTACCAGCTATCTGGCTGAATGCCGTATTGATCATCGTCCTGCTGCTCTTGCTGTGGACTTTGTTCAATCGGATAAAACGGGCATTGCCGCATCACGCTGCGCCACTGACACCGTAAATATCCCGGCTATGCCCAGCTGAGTGGCAATTTTTTTGCAACCTATGCTGGCGACCAGGGCATCCATTTCTGCCTGTGGACGTGGGCGCATTTGCCAAGACTGGCCTCTATGGCTATTAAGCGTCTTGGCGATCATCAATAACTGTGGATGCCAGGGTTGACCGGTGTACACCAGGTGCCCGCCAATTTTCAATTGCTGCTGTATGCCGCGCAGGGATGCCAGTACCAGCACATTGTCGCTGAATAATTCATACAAGCCGGAGACGATGACGATGTCATAGGCATCTTCTTCCACCGGATAACTGGTCGCAGCAAAGGCATCACGGCATTGATAGCTGATCTTGTTTTTCAACTGCAAACGCTCCGCCAGCAGTTTGGCCTGATCCAGATTAGCCTGGTCAAAATCACGCAAACTGATTTCTATATCGCGGTTCTGGAAGCGTTTGATAGTTTCCAGCACATAGCGGCCACCACCGGCAGCAATATCAAGTATGCGTACTGGCTGGTCAGCCGGGCATTGCTGTATCAAGTCAGACAAGGTCTGCTGCATCAGCATTTTGCGCTGGCGTATGCCGCGCCAGCCTATGGCATCAAGGTAGCCACGATCTATCATGCCGCCGATCAACAAACGTCCGCCAGCCTGATTGCGGTAAACATAATCGAGTGAAGCGCCGGAATCAAAGCCATGTTTCAGACCAATAGTCATGCCATTGCTGAGCCTGCCCAAGTATCTCAGCATGAATTTTTGCATGCTGTAAAACGCGTTTTCCAGCCCACTGCCTAATTTGCCCTGCTGCAGTGCCTGATACTGGCGTGCACTCTGGCTCAGAGTGTCGGCTTTGAAGTAATGCGGCACGGGCAGCAAATCTTTGGCATAACATTCGCTTATGAAATCCTTCGCTGTCTGTATGGCTTGCTGCACCTGGCTGTCACTCTCATAAAAAATCGCATGATGGCAGTTTTCTATGAGTACGTAGCGTTTCAGTGTGGAAGAGATGTTTTCAAAAAATTGCTTTTGCGGTGCCTGCTTGACGACATAATCCTTGTCAGCGACCAGCATCAGCACTGGCACATCTATCGCCTGTGCGTCCTGCACCACGCGCTTTGCCGTATCAGCCAAGTCCAGCAACACTCGAGCAGAAATATTCTTGGTAATCAGAGGGTCGGCATCATAGGCCCTGGCTTGCTCAACAGAATGCGTGAGCATGGATGAACGTATATAGCTGGTGACAAACAAGTCAGGCTTGAAGCAGGTGGCAAAACGCAAAGCCGGTTTTGCCAGCGGCACATACAAGTTGATGTCAAATGCCGCAGCCGCCATGACCACGCCGCGCACACGCGGCGCATAATCGTGCAGCCAGGTAGCAGCAATCACAGCCCCTACACTGTTCGCCACGATGAGCATGTTTTCTTTGTCTATGCCATAGCTATGCTGGATATGGTTAATGAAGCTGTCAAAATCGCGCACCATGGTTTGAAAGTCTGGTGCATCACCACGCTCACCTGGCGAATTGCCGTGGCCGCGTGCATCCCAGGCAAAAGCCCAGTCCTGGGTAAAACCAAATTGCTCTACCAATGGGCCTATACGGCCAGAATGTTCATGGCCACGGTGTAAAAATATCAAAGCCTTTTGTGGCTGATCTGCAGGAATAGCCAGCGGTTGCCAGATGCGGTAAAACAAACGGGTACTGTCATGGCTGTCAAAGCCGGATTCACTGCATAGCCATTTCGTTTGCAATTCTGTTGTCATGCATAGTCCTTATTAAATTCTTTTCTTCAAAATAACAATCCCAGATACAGCAAGGGTGCGGTCAGTACCAGACTATCTACCCTGTCCAGTATGCCGCCATGCCCGGGTATCAATTCAGAAAAATCTTTGATCTTCAGGTAGCGTTTAGCTGCTGAAAAAATCAGGTCACCGGCAAAACCACCCAGCGATAGTAAAATGCCCATCAACAACAAGTAAGTGAGGCTGGCCAGATGCAAGTACATGCCCAGAACAGCTGATACCAGCATGGAAATCACGACACCACCCATCAAACCTTGCACGGTTTTATTCGGGCTGATGGTGGGGGCGATGGTTTGCTTGCCAAAAATTTTCCCGCTAACAAACTGGGCAATATCGTTGAGGGCAGTAACGACAAACAGGTAAAAAAACCAGGCCAGTCTGACTTCATTTGAAAATGGTAAAGTCAGCAAATCCAGCATGAAACTCAGGCCATAACAGAGCAACAGAAACAACATGAGAAGTAATTGGTTGCGCTGGCGCCAGATAAAAAACTGCAGCGCTTGCAGGCACAGTAAGGCGGGCAAAATCAGGCTGGAATCAAAACTGTCTACGTATTGCAAGCCTACCTGCAACGCCACCAATATGAAGCAAGACAACAGGAAGCGCCAACGCGGGCCAGTATAGTGCAGGGACAATTCACGTACTGCCAGCAACACAATCAACAAGGCCATCAGAAGTGGCCCCAAGGGATATAAAAACAGACTCAGGCTGACGACGGGGAAAATAAACCACCAGGCATTCACCTGTTTGCGCAACTGGCTTTCGGGCGAGCTATGCCTGCCGACTCCAACACTCGCAAAAGCCAGAAGCAGGTAAAGCATCAACATGGCAGCCAGAGTGGAATTGCCGAGAAGAAATTTTGAAAACACTAAGCAACCTGAACAGCAGTGAACATGCTCCAGTGTACACCGAACTTTGTCTGCACTTGCTTTTTCAATATGTAAGCATAAGAAACAATAATAATCTCAAAGCGATGCCGCAAACAAAACAAGCTACCACGAGTTTGAATTCACCTCATGGCAGCTTGCTTTAATACTAGTCTAACTTAGGCCAGGCTGATACGGTTACGCCCTTCCTGCTTAGACACATACATGGCAGCATCCGCAATATCAAATAATTCATCAGCATCCAGCGTAGATTCAAGATCGGCCACACCACCCGAAAAACTGACGGAGAAATGCCCACCCTCACAATGCTGCTGTATCTTGGTAAATGCCAACCTGACTTGATCAAGAACCCGGCGCGCCGTGGTGGCAGAGGTATCCGGGAAAATCACCGCAAATTCTTCCCCACCGTAACGACCAACGATATCGCTGCGGCGCAAGCGCTGGCGCAACAGCCGTGCCAAAGTACGCAAGACCTGGTCACCGGCGGGATGACCGTAGGTATCATTGATGTATTTAAAGTTATCGAGATCTATCATCGCCAGTGCCAGCGGTGAACCGGTACGGCCAGCTTGCGAAATCTCGGATGCTAATTGTTCCTTGATCGCGGTGTGATTAAACAAGCCTGTCAAACCGTCGCGCATGATCAGAGTACGCAAAGAGCGATATCGCTCTGCCCTGGAGGCAATGGAGGATTTCAAATATTCCGGTGCAACTGGCTTGGTAATGAAATCATCCGCACCTGCCTTGACGGCATCGAGTTGCTTGCTGAGGTCTGCTTCACTGGACAGGAATACGATAGGCACATCAACATAAGAGTTATCTTGCCGGATCAGGCGCGAGAGTTCGACACCGCTGCACACTGGCATATAGATATCCATAAGCAGCAATTCTGGACGAAAATCCGTCATCACCGTCAATATCTGGGTAGGGTCATTGAGCAGATAGACATTCATGCCTGCATCACGCAGGATTGCGCCGTAAAACTTGGAAGTCACTGCATCATCATCAATGATGAGCACGCGATAACTCTTGTTTTCATCGAGTTGCAACAGGGACTCTATGCGTTCAGTCAAGGCGACGACATCGACAGGCTTGGTGAAATAGCCATCGCCGCTGGAGCGAACTGCCAATAAACGCGATTCAAAGCTACTGGAACGGGACACAAACACAGTAGGAATGCGGAAACGTTCGATCTGCTTGATGCGCGATATTTCTTCCGCTCCTGCGACTTTGCCTTCAGGGAAGCTCAGCTCTATGACGATCACATGTGGCCTGCGCGTAGCCACTGACTTTGCCAAAGCGCCCAGATGGTTCATGCGCACCACTTCATAGCCGAAATGTTCAAGCTGTGTGGTGATTTCCTGATTTTGCGCTTCGTCTTCATCCACCAGATAAATCAGGTGGGGGTCGCTGGATTCACGCTCTTCTTCCTGCACGCTCTCGGCCACACCATTGACTGGCTTATTGTCGTGCTTTAAGGCGTATTCAAAATAGCGATTAACTTCATCTGAATAAGCCTTCAGTTCGACCGGGTTCCAGGGTTTTCCTTCAAGATGCGGTTTTAGTGTGGATTCAAATACCCTGGCCTGCGTACCTATGTCAGCAAAACCAAAAGTACCCGCCGAACCTGCCATGGTATGCAGGTGCCGGTGCAGCACAACCATTGAGTCTTTGTCGTCTGGACGCTCAACTACCTTTTGTAAGGTACTGGTAATCTCTTCGAACTTGGACGGCAGCTTCTGCATAAAAATTGCTTCGAGAGCAAGCAATTTTTCTTGCAGGCTATCATTTTTATCAGACATTTAAGCCTTCTCCTGCCATAAACCCCGCACCTGAGTTGACAGTTCCATAGGATCGAAAGGTTTTGCGATGACACCTATGGCGCCCAGCGACTTATAAAAATCCATTTCAGAAGACTGCACCTTGGCAGTCATGAAGATAACCGGCGTAAACTCAGTACCGGGCAGTTTACGCAATTCAGCCAGGGTGGTCGGGCCATCCATATTCGGCATCATGACGTCAAGCAGCAGCAAATCAGGAACAAATCCGGCTTTGACTTCAGCAATGGCCAGCGCCCCTGAACTACAAGTTTTCAAACTAAAACCACCGACAACTTCCAAAGCAATTTGAGCCACGGTTTGTATATCAGCATCGTCTTCAACATACAAAATGCTGGCGAGCGTTGCAGAAGTCATTACTACTCCTTATTGCGATAGATAAAACAGATGGCCTCAGGATAAATCAAGATTACTCGCAAAACAACAATAAATCCTGTTCATTATCAGAATAATCATCATTCACAGAGCCCTCGACAACAAGTCAGGGCCTAAATCCTCTTTTTGTTTCCACGAGAAATGTATTTTTTAAAATAATTGTTCACTTATCCGTCAGACAATCAAGATTATCATTACCACAAGGCAAGCAATCAAGGGAAAACATGGCCATTTTCAGCTGTGTTAACCTGACATAGCCCTTTGATATGATAGCGCCCTTACTAGAGCCTGCACATTTTGTATTGCAACAATAATGACTGTTTTCCCTTTCCTGTGGAACCTTGATATCTGTAGTAAAGAAAAAACATCTGCTTTGTAATATGATCTGGCGCAAATCAAATCAATTTATAGAATTTACAGGAGCACCGATGCGCCTCGCGTTGACCGTCATATCCAGCATAGTTTTAAATTTTGCGCTGCCCCATCATGCTATCAAGGCGCAGCAAGTACAAGAAGCGTCCTTGCGTGCGCATCTGGAATTTTTATCTGACGACTTGTTGGAAGGACGTGGTACTGGACAACGCGGGGGCGATCTTGCAGTACGCTACCTGGAAACGCAAGCGGCGGCAATGGGTTTGGTGCAGCTACCGGGCGCAAATGGCTACCGGCAAACTGTCACACTGGTTGGTAGTCAGACCCTCAGCAGTAGTCAACTCCGTTTTGAAACAAACAAAGCTACACTCTCGCCAGTTTTGGGTGCCGATATTGTGTATGGTTCTTCCAATGGCAAAGCCGATAATGATTTCGATGCTCCGCTGGTGTTTGTCGGCTATGGTGTGCGCGCACCAGAAGAACGTTGGGATGATTTCAAAGCTGTCGATCTTAAAGGCAAATTGCTGATAATGATGGTCAACGATCCTCAGCCAACCGTGGAAGAACCAAATCGTTTTGCTGGAAAAGCACTCAGCTATTATGGCCGCTGGACATACAAGTTTGAAGAAGCCGCACGGCAGGGTGCTGCGGGGGTGTTATTGATACACACTTTGCCGTCAGCCAGCTACGCCTGGAACGTGCCACAAACATCTTTTAGCCACGAGCGCTTTAGTCTTGGAAGCGATGACAATAAGGGCAATGCGCTAGAAGGCTGGATACAGGAAGATACTGCCAAAGCGCTGTTCGCTGCAGCAGGACAGGATTTGGATGCGCTGCGTGCACAGGCCGAAACCCGTGAATTTAAGCCCGTTGCCCTGGATGCAAGGATTCATGTCACCTTGCGCAGTACCGTGCGTAAAGTGGAGCAGCAAAACGTCATCGGCATGGTACCTGGCAATGACGCAAAACTTAAACATCAGGCAGTACTGTATTCCGCGCATTGGGACCATCTGGGCATAGTGCAAGAACCCGGAAAACCTGCACAAATCTGGAATGGTGCAGTGGACAATGCTTCAGGTGCAGCTGCGTTGCTGACCATGGCGCAAGCTGCGGTGACACATCCTGCGAAACGCACACAAATTTTCTTATGGCCTGCTGCGGAAGAACAGGGTTTGCTTGGCAGCGCATTTTATGTTCAACACCCTTTATGGCCACTGGCAAAAACTGCGGCTGATCTCAATCTGGACAGCATGAATTTTGTCGGCAAAACACATGACATCGGTGTAGCAGGCAGTGAGCACAGCAGCCTGTTTAACAGTGCCGCATCCGTTGCAAGAAAGATGGGCTTGCGCATTGCACCGCCCGTTCCCGATTTAGGAGGTGCCTTCTTTCGCGCCGATCATTTCAATTTTGTGCGGGCGGGTGTCCCGGCATTTAATGTCGGTTCCGCCGTGTTTTCTGGTGATGGATCGTTTGCCTTCGATCACGATGCAGAACAGGAAGCAGCACAAATGAAAGCGTTTAAAAAGGACTACCATACCCCGCGCGATCGTTACAACCCGGCATGGGATTTAAGCGGCATGGTGCAACAGGCGCAATTTACTTTAAATCTGGGCTATGCAGTTGCCAACGATACTACGATGCCGGTCTGGAAAAAGGGTGGAACGTACAGACGTGTAGCGCAGTAACGGGGTTGCGGCAGGATTCCAGTACCGGTCCCTGCTGCAACTCCATCACCGCGCTACCTCATTACAGGACGAAATCGCTTACATTCGTTTTCATCGTTTTCATCTTGTTCAGCCTATTTCAGCGAGAAATCTACCCGGTTCGGGCTGCCCTTATCCTTGATGCCATCTGCATTGAGCCTGGGAGCAATCAGGAATAAGCGCTCACGTTCAACGCCAGAAACATCTTCCAGATAATCACGCACGGCATCTGCGCGTTTTTGTGCCAGGGAGCGCAAGGCTTCCGGGGTAACTTGGGTATTGGCGAGTATCATTTTCTCGGCTTCTGCCGTTGGCAAGGTCTTGGCCAGGCCAATGGCATTGCGTGGCTTGGTGAATTTTTCTGCCTGATAGACTTCTTCCACATACTTGGCTTTTTCAGCATCTGTGATGACGATATCTTCTTTTTTGATCGTGCGGTCTTTTTGATGCACGTCTTTCCATTTCAGTTCACGCATTTTCTGTAGCAACAATATCTGGCGTATGCCGTCTGCGTCGGTCGCTGGCTCTACCCGGCCTACGATGTCCAGTTTCAGGGCGCTGCGATTTTTAAGCGCCTTGGCCAGACTATCGAGCTTGGCAGTGGCAGCAGGCGTCAAGCTGGTTTGCCCTGGAAGGAATTCGGTATAAGCCAATTCTTCGCCACCACCAAACATCGATCCCAATAAAGCGAATGGTGAGGTCACGGCCTTGCTAATCACATTCATGAAGACCTTGAAGATAATGCCGCCCACTGAAAATTGCGGGTCAGACAGCGAACCGGTAATCGGCAAGTTAATGGAGATACGCCCCTGGTTATCACGTAACAAGGCAACTGCCAGCATGACCGGCAATTTGGTTGCAGTCGGGCTATCGACTCTTTCACCAAAAGTCAGCTGATCGAGGCGCACATCATTTTCTGCCTGCAATTGCTGGTTTTCTATGCGATAAGACACTTGCATGGACAACTTGCCTTTTTCTATGACGTAGCCAGCATACTTTGCTGCGTAGGGTGTCAACCTGGTCAGTTCCAGTCCATTGGCGCTGGCCTTGACATCCATGAACATGGGACTGGCCAGAGGGTTCAGGCTGCCCGAAATCACCAGAGGCGCATCATCATCAACCTTGCCAGTCAGTTCTATCGTTGCTGGTTGCGGATTATCGGATGCGATCGCACCTATGGTACCGGCCACACCAGTCAGGTTGGCCGTGTAATTTGGCTTGACGAAATTGTCGGTGAAATTGATATTGCCACCTTTTAGCGTAGTCTGCGCTATACGTATCACGACAGGATTGGTTTTTTCTGGCTTAGCCGGCAAGGGCACGGTAACGATATTCGTCGTTGCCGTTTTGCTGGTGACGGTTTTTGCCGCAGCGTCATCTGCCTGCGCCACTGGCGATGCTGCAGTTCCAGTTCCAGTTGCGGCTGCTTCTGCCTCTTCCGCATAAGCTTTCTTGGTACTGAGGATAGTTTGTATATTCAGCTTACCCTTGGCAGACAAAATAGCGCGTGCATAAAAATCATTGAGTGCGAGTTTCTTGAGCGTGACCAATTGCTTTTCGCCACCAATCTGCGCACTGATACCTTCCATGGCGATGTTCTTCCATTCCAGGAAATCTTCTTCAGCTCCGTTTTCCAGCAGATGGAAATCATTCAGTGCCAGCATGCCTTCGTAATTGATTTGCCTGTTACTGTCGAGTACAT
>JAZJXP010000002.1:0-7317 GCA_040390835.1 Pseudomonadota bacterium | reverse complement strand
TTTGATATCTGCCCGACCACGTGTCAGTGCGGCATTCACATAGGGTGATACATAAGGGAATAAGGCAGATACCGGCAAACCCTGACCATCCAGATTCATGCTGATATTTTTTAGCTGGCTGGATGCTGTTGCGTCTAAAGCCAGTTTGGATTTTTTCCCTATATTGGTCTGCAAAGTCATTTTGACTGGCTGCGACATATCACTGCTGAGTTTTTCTGCATGCAAATTAAAGGCATCCAGCTTCAGCTTCACTTCTGGTGACATGGATTTATCGTTGAAACTGACTGCACTGTCCTTGAAATCAAGGCTGGCAAGATTGACTTTCCAAGTTGCCGTAGCGGCAGTGCTGGTCGTACTAGCTGCAGCACTATCTACTGCTGCGGGTGCAGCCGGGCTAGTGGAACTGGCGTTGGATTTCAGCCATTTCTTTAAATTCAATACCGCTTGTTCATCGCGCCGCACATCCGTCACCAGCCCATCAAACAGCACGCTGCCTATATTGACTACCTTGCTCTCCATGTTCAGGGTCAGCTTATCTACCGTCAATGCGTTCAGGTTGAAACTGCCATCATCGGCAGACTTGGGTTTGATGGCGAACTGACTGAGCTTCATACCCAGATCATCGACTTGTACCAGGCCTTTTTGCACTTGCAATTGCGCATTCACATCAAATTTACCGCTGACACTCGCGAGCAGATAATTGCTCAGCAAAGGCTGATAAGTAGCCAGCGACCATGAACTTAAAGCCAGCTGCGCTTTGACTGTGCCATTCAGTGGCTGCATTTCACCTTCCAGTTTCAGGCTTTCATCATTTTCACCACTGAGTGCAAACTTGAATGCAGCAACTTTGGCGCTCGCTGCAGACGACAAGCCGCGCACAGTCAGGCTGATATCTTTCAGATTGACGGTCTGTGCAGGGTTGGCATGTTTGGCATCACGGAAATGCAAAACCCCTTTTGACAGTTGCAGTTCTGCCAATTGCTGTAAGGCAGCGACCGGTTTTGCTGCGCTCACGGCTGTGGCTGATGCGGCTGAAGAAGCGCTAGCCGTTACTGGCACTACCGTACTCTTAGTATCCGTTTTGCCAACTTTAGGCGGGGTAGCGGGCGCAGGTGGTGTAGCCACGCTGGCCCAGTTCAACTGCCCCTGCTGATTGATGTCCAGCCAAATTTCTGGTGAAGACAATTCCAGCTTGCTGATGCTGGCTGCGGTTGTCATGACATTCACTTGCTTGATCTGCGCATGCAGGCTGCCAAGTTTCAGCAAGGGGGCATCTGCTTTATCATTGACATGCAGCTCATCCAGATGCACATCACCGGCCAGCAGCAATTCAGCATGGGCATTCTTGCGGCTGAATATCAAATCCAGTTTGGTAGACAATTTTGCGTTCTGGATTTGCACTGGCAAGGCCACAGGTACATAAGGCAGATATTGTGTCAGGTCCAGCTTGTCGAGATCTATCGCCAGTGAAGTATCCAGGCTATTCGTGAATGGCTTGGCCCTGCCCTTGAGGACAAAGTTTGAACCATTGACCTTTGCAGACAGCATAGGCTCGACAAAACTCTCAACCTGATTGGGAAAGTTGGACACAAAGGGCACGCCGATTTGCAGCGCCTCTATCTTGAATTGTTCATTGACGACCTTGTCGTCTATCTCTATGCGGCCACCTGCTAGTTGCAAGTTCGCCAGCGAAAAGCGTGCCGTTGATTCACTCTTTGGCATGGCTGCAATTTTTTCGAGGATATCGCTGAAGTTGTAGCGGCCGTAGCCGTCACCCGGGGTACGGACAATATGCACATACGGTTCAGTGAGCCTGACTTCATCAACGATCAGCGCCTGGCGAAACAGCGATGCCAGCGACAAATTCAGCACGAGCTCCTTGACTTTGACTGCGGGTGTGCGCTGGTCAGCTTCATACAAAGTCAACCCTTCTATCGTCAGCGCCAGTTTGAAAGGGGAAAAGCGGATATCCGCCATGTCCAGCTTGCGCCCTATCTGTTGCTGCACTTGCTCAGCTGCGACACGTTTAACTATACCAGGCAGAAAAGCCCAACTCAAGGCTGCCAGCAAAAACACCAGCCCGACCAGGCCTGCCGCCCAGCGCCCCAAATGCCAGCGTTGGTTTGCATTGGTGATTTTCTGTTTTATTGTTGTCATGTTAAGGCCTGATGGTTCTGTTGCGTTCGTTTATAGCTAAGCAAGATTATAGTCGTCAACGACAGCGATCAAAAGAAAACCCCGTCTAAGCGGGGTTAAAGAATGTCAATCAGCAAAGATTCCGAACTCTCTAGGCAAGCAACTTCCCTGAAAACACCTTGGCTTGCGAAGGATTACCAGCAATGTGATAAGCCAGGTCCGCTGGTCTGGCGATATCCCAAAGCGCAAAATCAGCAGCCTTGCCAACTTCCAGTCTGCCAGTTTCGGCACTTAAACCGAGTGCTTGCGCCGCATGGCAGGTCACGCCCTGCAAGGCTTCCAACGGTGTCATGCGGAACAGGGTGCAAGCCATATTCATAGTCAATAGCAGCGAAGTCATGGGTGAAGTACCTGGATTGCAATCCGTTGCCAATGCAATCGGCACACCGGCAGCACGCAATGCAGCCAAAGGCGGATATTTAGTCTCGCGTAAAAAATAGAATGCTCCTGGCAATAGCACTGCCACCGTGCCACTGGCCGCCATCGCTGTTATGCCTTCCTCCGACAAATATTCCAGATGATCGGCAGACAAGCCTTTATATTGTGCCGTCAATGCTGCACCGCCTTGATCCGATAATTGTTCAGCATGCAGTTTTACCGGCAAGCCATACGCTTGTGCAGCCTGGAACACCAGTTCAGTCTGCACTGGCGTAAAGCCTATTTTTTCACAAAATACATCAACGGCATCGACCAGCCCTTCTGCCACCAAAGCTGGCAACATCTGTTCACAAACCAGTTTGATGTAATCGTCTGCCCGCCCTGCATATTCTGGTGGCAAGGCATGTGCGCCCAAAAACGTTGTTTTAACGCGCACGGGGAATTCTCGGCCTATGCGCCTGGCTACGCGTAATATGCGCGCCTCGGTTTCCAGATCCAGACCATAGCCGGATTTGATTTCCAGCGTGGTCACGCCTTCGGCCAGCATGGCGTGCAGACGCGGCAGTGTGGCGGCCAGCAGTTCATCCTCAGTCGCTGCACGGGTGGCACGCACGGTGGCATTGATGCCGCCACCCTGCCTGGCGATTTCTTCATAAGCGACGCCATTCAAACGCGCCTCAAACTCATTGCTGCGGTTACCGGCGTAGACCAGATGGGTGTGGCAATCGATGAGGCCTGGCGTCAGCCAGCAACCCTTGCCATCATGGGTTTTGACCGCAACATACTCTGCAGGTAATTCGCTCTGCGAGCCCAGCCAGGCAATCTGGCCTTCCTTGACGGCGATGGCAGCATCTTTGATTTCGCCATAGCCATCAGTCATGCAGGCAAGGTGGACATTGATCCACAGGCTGTCCCAGGATAAAACTGTTGAACTCATCAGCTGTCACCCATGCTCAGGAATTGTATGCGTATCAGGTAAAGTACCGCGTCTTCATCAGCATGCAGGTTCAGACGTATGCCCTGATGTTCATGCTCTTCTTCAAACAGGCAGCAATCATACTCTTGCAAAGTTTCACCTGTAGCCAGACGAGCACTGCCTTTGGCACAGAACAGCAAGAGCTGCTGGGCATCATTGGCTTCGATAAAATGTTTGCCAGCTTCCAGTCTTTGCATGTGATGGGTACAGACATCGCGCCGCGTCATCATATTCAAATCCAGCACGGTGCCATGCAAGAGTTCGGCATTGATGGGTGTCTCGCCTCTGAACTGATGCGGCAGGCTATCTTGCTTGAGGAAGACACTCTGGCCATGGCTCTGTTCGCTATCGCTATGCAGTATCAGGCCGTCCCCAGACAAAATCGCCAGCGTCCTGTCTATCTGGGCGAAATGCGAAAATGGGCCGTTGCTGCTGACTTCAGCTGTGCTTAAACGCCAGACAAAATGATCCAGGCTGGCACCGCCAGGGAATATCGCCAGCTCAGTCGTGCTGCCGCCGCCATTTTTCCATGGCATGGTTTGATAGTCTTGTCTTGTCCACTTGCGCATAGTAATCAAAAGCTTTCAGCAAAATACAGAATGGCCCCCTCAGGCGAGAGAGCCATTATCTTAATACAAACCTTCAAAAAAGAATCAGAACAAAAGAATCAAGTTAAAGGTCAGGCTAAATACAGATTCTGATACAGCTGCTGACATTGTGCGCTCAAATGACCTTCGACGACCAGGGCTTTTGCTGCTTCTATGTCAGGAGCAAAGAACCTGTCCTTGTCATAGAAAGCCACTTTTTCGCGCAAAAGCGCGTGAACCTGCTTCAACATCGCCGATGTTTGCAAAGGCGCATGGAAGTCCACACCCTGTGCCGCTGCCAGCAATTCTATGCCAACAATGGTCGCCGTATTGTGTGCCATTTCATGCAAACGACGCGCGCCGTAAGTCGCCATGCTGACATGGTCTTCCTGATTGGCGGAAGTCGGTATGCTGTCCACACTGGACGGATGGGCATGAGATTTGTTTTCAGATGCCAGTGCTGCTGCTGTCACATGAGCGATCATGAAGCCGGAATTCAAGCCGGACGAAGGCACCAGGAAAGGTGGCAGGCCAGAAATCGATGAATCGATCAGCAAGGCGATGCGGCGCTCAGAGATGGAACCGATTTCTGCGATCGCCAGTGCCAGAGTATCTGCTGCGAAAGCAACGGGCTCTGCATGGAAGTTACCACCTGAAATGACTTCACCAGTTTCCACGAACACCAGCGGGTTATCAGTCACGGCATTCGCCTCGATCAGCAAAGTGCGTGCCGCATTATTGATGATGTCAAGGCAGGCACCCATGACTTGTGGCTGGCAGCGCAGGCAATATGGGTCTTGCACACGTTCATCATTGACGAGATGAGACTGACGGATTTCACTACCTGCCAGCAGGTTGCGATAAATCTGTGCTGTGGCAATCTGGCCAGGCTGACCACGGCTGCTATGGATGCGGGCATCAAACGGCGCATCGCTGCCCTTGGCAGCATCGACTGACAAGGAACCGGTAATGGTCGCCGCTTCCAGCAGACGCTCTGCCAGGAACAGGCCATTCAGGGCCAGTGCCGCCGATACCTGTGTACCATTGATGAGTGCCAGACCTTCTTTTGCAGCCAATACTACGGGCTTGATACCGGCAGCAACCAGTGCTTCTTTTGCCGGTACCAGCTTGCCATTCACTCGCGCATCCCCCTCACCCAGCATAGCCAGCGTCATATGCGACAACGGAGCCAGATCGCCGGATGCACCGACCGAACCCTTCACCGGGATAGTCGGCATGATGCCGGCGTTATACATGGCGATCATGCTGTCAATCACAGATGCGCGTATGCCAGAAAAGCCACGCGCCAGGCTGGCGATCTTCATCGCCAATATCAGACGCACGACTTCATCCGAAATCAATTCGCCAGAGCCGACTGAATGCGAAAGGATGAGATTGCGCTGCAAGAGTTCCAACTGATCATCAGGAATACGCGTCTTGGCCAGTTTGCCGAAACCGGTATTGATACCATAAGCCGCATCGCCTTTTGCCACGATTTTATCTATCGTGGCGGAAGCAGCATTGATGGCTGCATAGGCAGATTCTGCCAGCTTCAATGACTGGGATTTAGTCCATATGGCACGCAGGTCGCTCAGCGTGAATTGGCCGGGTTGAATTTCAAAATGATTACTCATGTTTTTTTCCTGAATACTTTTAATGTCGTCGTTCCAGCGCAGGCTGGAGCTTCGTAGGTTGGGCTACGCCTCATCAGCCCAACACTGGGCCTTCAATAAAAAATACGTTCTTTAAATGCTGAGTGTTGAGCTGGTAAACCGTAGCCCAACCTACGTTTACTGTCACGTCTTCACGTTCAGCGTCAGACTTATACTTATTTACCGTTCTTAATCATCGGCAAATTCAAACCCTCACGCTCAGCACAAGCAACAGCCTGCTCATACCCCGCATCCGCATGACGCATGACGCCAGAACCGCAGTCATTGACCAGTACACGTGCCAGGCGTTTTGCCGCCGCATCAGTACCATCAGCAACGATGACCATGCCGGAATGTTGAGAGTAGCCCATGCCAACACCACCACCATGATGCAGCGATACCCAGCTGGCACCACCTGCAGTATTGAGCAAAGCATTCAGCAAAGGCCAGTCGGATACTGCATCTGTACCATCACGCATACCTTCGGTTTCACGGTTAGGGCTGGCGACAGATCCTGTATCGAGATGATCACGGCCGATAACGATCGGTGCTTTCAATTCGCCGTTTCTGACCATTTCATTGAAGGCCAAACCAGCGATATGGCGCTCACCCAGACCCAGCCAGCAAATACGTGCAGGCAAACCCTGGAAGGCAATGCGCTCACCCGCCATCTCCAGCCATTTGTGTACACCTTTATTCTCAGGGAACAGTTCCTTGATCTTGGCATCGGTCTTGCGGATATCTTCCGGGTCACCAGACAAGGCTACCCAGCGGAACGGGCCCTTGCCATCGCAAAACAGCGGGCGGATATAAGCAGGCACAAAGCCAGGGAAGTCAAAGGCATTCTTGACACCGGTGTCAAAAGCCACTTGACGGATATTATTCCCGTAATCGACAGTCGGGATGCCCATGGCATGGAAATCCAGCATGGCTTGCACGTGGACTGCACAGGCTTGTGAGGCATCGGCAGTCAGTTTGGCATGCTGGGCAACGTCTTGTTGCGCAGCCTTCCATTCAGCTACGGTCCAGCCTATGGGCAGGTAACCGTTGATGAGGTCATGGGCAGAGGTTTGATCTGTTACCAGATCAGGTTTCATGCCACCAGCATTGGCGCGCTTGACCAGTTCAGGCAGAATTTCTGCGGCATTGCCGAGCAAGGCGATTGATACTGCTTCTTTACGGTCACAATGATGTTCGATGAGTGCCAAAGCGTCGTCCAGATCCTTAGCCTGCTTGTCGACATAACGGGTGCGCAGGCGGAAATCGATACTCGATTGCTGGCACTCTATATTCAGCGATACCGCACCGGCAAAGCTGGCAGCCAGAGGTTGCGCGCCGCCCATGCCGCCAAGGCCAGCTGTCAATATCCAGCGGCCACCCCAGTCACCATTGAAATGCTGGCGGCCTGCTTCTGCAAAAGTTTCATAAGTACCCTGGACGATGCCTTGCGTGCCGATGTAGATCCAGCTCCCGGCAGTCATCTGGCCATACATGAACAGGCCCTTGCGGTCGAGTTCATTGAAATGTT
>JAZJXP010000001.1:0-9927 GCA_040390835.1 Pseudomonadota bacterium | reverse complement strand
CACTTCCATCTTGAAGACAGACTCAACCGGAATACCCTGGTCCTTGGCACCATACAGGCCCAGTACCGGTGTTTTCAGGCCCGCTGCGATATCGATAGGGTGTTTGGGTGTCAGTGCAGTGGCATCGCCCTGCAAGCGGCCATACCACGCCACACCTGCCTTGACATTGGGGTTATGGGCAGAATACAGCCAGGTAATGCGGCCACCCCAGCAAAAGCCGGTGATGCCCAGGCGCTTGGTGTCGCCACCATTATTGCCTGCCCATGCCACTGCTGCATCGAGGTCGCCCATGACTTGCGCATCCGGCACCTTGGAAATAATTTCCTTCATCAATTCGGCGACACTGGCGGCATTCTTGGCATCACCCTGGCGTACAAATAATTCTGGAGCCAGCGCCAGATAGCCTTGCTTGGCAAAGCGGCGTGCGACATCGGCAATATGTTCATGTACACCAAAAATTTCAGAAATCACCAGTATCACCGGCAAATTGCTTTTGCCTTCAGGTTTGACAAAGTACAAGGGCACTTCTGCACCGGCGACAGTCAGCTTGGCCACACCGTCCGTCAAACCGGCACGGTCAGTCTTGATCATGGTCTGTGCGCACACTGGTGCCACCGCTGCGGCAAAGCCGACACCAACTGCAGTCTGGATAAAGCTGCGGCGGTTGACTGTTGTATTGTCTTCGGTTGTACCAACCAGGCTATTAAAGTCTTCGCGATGCTGCATGGTGTTCTCCTGTAAGGTTTCTTTGTGGACGTACTTGCATGTTTGAAACGCCGGATAAAACAGCAATGAATTGTACAACCTAATCAGGATAGACATGCATGGCCAGCAATTTCTTCGATTCAGGTATTACGTGGTTTCTCCGGCCGTAACACCAGCCACACTGCGAGACCGATCAAGGCACCGCCCATGAGATGGGCTAGCGTGATGCTTTCATTCAAGAATAGCGTACCCCACAAGACGCCAAAGGGTGGTATCAAAAAAGTGACTGTCAGTGATTTTACCGGACCTATGTCGGCGATTAGGCGGAAATACAGGATATAAGCCAGCGCCGTGCATATCAAGCCAAGCGCTGCCAGTGTAAGCCACAGCGTGCTGTTGCCCCATGAGACTGGTGCTTGTGTCATTGCGCCATAAGAAAAAATTGGCAGCAGCAAGGCAGTTGCGCCGAGCTGGCTGCCAAAAGCGACAAGCTTGCTATCTAGCCCACCTTTGGCGGTGATCCATTTCCTGGTCAGATAGCTGGCCAGTCCATAGCATCCTGTTGCCACCATGCATTCCGCCGCAGCAATCAGTAATTGCGTGTTGAATTGCACAGGGCCGGTAGAGGTCAGTACTGCGACACCAGCTATACCGATGCAGACGCCCAACACTTTGTTGAAGCCAGGTTTTTCAGAAAAAAACAGGGCACCGATAATCACACCCATCAGTGGCGTTGTTGCATTCAAAATCGCAGAATAACCAGCGGGTAGCTGCTTCGCCGCCAGACTGAACATGACAAAGGGAATGCCGGAATTCATGACACCCAGCATCATGGCAGTGCCCAGCTTGCCTTTAAAATTCCAGTGAACGCGCATGATGAGCAGAATCGCGGCCAGGCCCGTGGCACCTAACAGTACACGAAAGAATGCAGTTGGCATGGCACCTAGTGTAGGCACGATCATACGCATGAATAAAAAACTTGCACCCCAGATGGCTGCGAGGCTGATGAGCCGGATGATGTCGGTAGTTTTCAAATGTTGCTCCTGTTGATCAAGTTCTTGCAAATGCAAAATAATTTTCTATACAGATTTGAAGTAAGTTATTCTTTTCATCAAATCCTGTATTGCATGATTTAACCACCGAGACAATGAAGAAGACAAATCATCATTTCTATTGATGGTTTAGAAAAACTAAATCAATATGAACCGCCTTCCGCCACTAAAAGCCCTGCAATATTTTGAATGTGTGAGCCGCCATTTGAGCGTCAAAAACGCTGCGGCTGAATTAAATGTCACGCCGGCGGCTGTCAGCCAGCAACTGAGCAAGCTGGCTGATTATTTGCAGATGACCCTGTTCAAGAAAGACCAGCGCGGCATCGCCCTGACTGTCGAGGGAGAGCGTTATTTCATGGGCATACGTACAGCATTCAGGCAAATGGAAGAAGCGACCAGGCGTTTGCAAGAGCAGCGCACACCACCCAAGATCACGGTCAGTTGCACGCCAGGGTTTGCCATGCAATGGCTATTGCCGCAACTGCCGCAGTTTCACGCCAGCTATCCTGCCATTGATATCAGAATCAGTACTACCAACCGGCTGGCAGACTTTTCTCGCGATGACGTGGATTTCGCAGTCAGGCATGGCTTGGGAAATTACCAGGGATTGCAATCAGACGTGCTGATCGATGACCCCTTGCAGCCAGTATGTAGTCCGCGTTTGCTCAAAAAGAAAAAGCAGTTGAAATCGCCAAATGAATTGAGTAACTATACCTTGCTGCATGACGAACACCAGCACGACTGGCGGCTATGGCTGGAAGCGACTTCAGCAAGCGATGTAGCGTGGAACAAGGGTCCGGTATTTGCGGATTCGAATGGTGCAATTGAGGCTGCCAAGCGCAGCTACGGCGTAGCGCTGGCAAGAAAAGCCATGGTCAGGGAAGAGTTAAAAAATCGTGAACTGGTCATGCCTTTCAAAACAGCCGTCAGGACAGGTATTGCCTACTATCTGGTCTATCCTTCCGAGGTATTAATGAGGGACGAAGCACAGCAGTTCAGAGCTTGGCTCAGCCATGCTGTGAAATCCATCTGAATCATCCTTGGCAAACTGTTTGTCAATTCAGGGATTACGCGCCGTCTTCAAGGGTGCTGCCACGTTCTGCCGTATCCACGTCTGCATGTCTTGCCAGATACGCTGAACTTCAGCATCTGGCGGCATCTGCGTGGCATTGGGCAATTCTATGGTGACGACCGGGATGTCCTTGTGCAGGCCGCTATAGTTGCCCAGTGAACCGGGGTAGACGCCGACGCGGTTGTAGATCAGGCGGCCAAAGCGGTTGGGTGGCGTGGTCGGGCCGTCAAAATCGAGTACGCCAAAAGGGGCGTGGACAGAGATGATGACGTCAGGCTTGTATTTTTCTATGGTTTCATAGACCCAGCGGCTTTCCGGCTCAGAAATCGGCGCCTTGCCGGGATAGCGGCGCGGGTCGCTACGGGTCACGCGTGCCCAATAGCTTGGCGCTTCTTTTTGCCAGTTGGGTGTGGGGAAGTTGCGGTTCAGGTCTATGCCACGGGCATTGACGCGGCGTGGCTTGGGTGCCAGCAAGCCGTCGGGATTCACCACCGGAGCTACGCGCCAGTTAAATTCCAGCGGATTTTTTTGCATGGTTTCCATCCATTTGAACACAACGGAAGATGCCGTTTGTTCATCGCCATGGATGCCGCCCAGCAGTAGCACGCGTATGGCTTGGGGGTGCTTGGCATCGGCCTTGATATCGCGGAACAGTACCGGGAAACCATTCAATGAATTAGCGCCAGTGGGACTGAGTTTACTGTTCTTGCAGTCAGTCAGGCTGACTTTGGGCAAGCGCGCTACCAGGGGTGTGCACCAGTCGGTGACGGTTTTTGGTTTCGCAGGGGGCTTAGCTGGTGCAGGTGCTATAGATGGTGCCGAAGGCGCTGTCGGAGCAGATAAACTGTTTGCAGATGGCATGGCCAACAGGCCAGCCACCGCAAACAAAGCACCGAGTTTTTTGCAGCGAGATGCACAGAACTTACTTCTAAAAAGAACAACCGGCATTCTTGCTTCTACTCCCAGTGCTACCTATTACTTAAAACAATGAAGATAAATTACAGTCCGGCAGCGGCACGCAAAATCGCTGCCTTGTCAGTACGTTCCCAGGTGAATTCTGGCTCTTCACGACCAAAGTGGCCATAAGCGGCTGTCTTGGAATAGATAGGGCGCAGCAAGTCCAGCATCTGGATAATGCCTTTTGGACGCAGGTCAAAATGCTCGTTCACCAGGGCGGCGATCTGGTCATCGGGGATGACGCCTGTGCCTTCAGTATAGACCGTCACGTTCATCGGGCGTGCTACACCAATCGCGTAAGCCACCTGGATCTGGCATTGACGGGCGATACCAGCAGCGACGATATTCTTGGCGACATAACGGGCAGCATAGGCAGCAGAACGGTCAACCTTGGTAGGATCTTTACCAGAGAAAGCACCACCGCCATGAGGGCAGGCACCACCATAGGTATCAACGATGATCTTGCGACCGGTCAGGCCACAATCACCTTGTGGGCCGCCGATAACGAAACGGCCAGTCGGGTTGATCAGGAATTTGGTGTCCAGCAACCATTCTTTAGGCAAGACTGGTTTGATGATTTCTTCAATGACAGCGTCAATGAAAGACTGCTTCATCTTGGTTGAGGTTTCGCTTTGGTCTGGGTGATGCTGAGTGGACAGCACGACAGTATCAATACTGTGTGGTTTGCCATCGACATAACGCATGGTGACCTGGCTCTTGGCATCAGGACGCAGGAAAGGCAGGCGGCCATCCTTGCGCAATTGCGCCTGACGTTCTACCAGACGGTGCGCATAGTAAATTGGCGCAGGCATCAGTTCTGGAGTTTCATCGCAGGCATAGCCAAACATCAGGCCCTGGTCACCAGCACCGGTATTGAGGTGATCATCAGATGCCTGATCGACACCCTGGGCGATATCATTTGATTGCTTGTCATAGGCAACCAGCACTGCGCAACCTTTGTAGTCAATACCGTATTCAGTATTGTCGTAACCGATGCGCTTGATGGTGTCGCGTGCTACCTGTATGTAATCAACGTGGGCATTGGTGGTGATTTCGCCAGCCAGAACTACCAGACCAGTATTGGTCAGGGTTTCGGCGGCAACGCGGGAACGGGGATCTTGTTCAAAGATCGCATCCAGAATCGCATCGGAAATCTGATCGGCGACTTTGTCCGGGTGTCCTTCGGATACCGATTCAGAGGTGAAAAGAAAATCATTAGCCATCGCAGGCTCCTATAAAAAATTGACCGTAAAAATTATGCCGCAGTCGGAAGAGTCCTGCGACGCTTTAGCGAGTTTTATTAACCGCCTCGCAAGTTGTCATTAACTCGGCGGTGGCTGGTCTTCTGTGTTTATCCTGCCCTAAAGCAGGTCAGAGCTAGCCAATATGTGATATTTTACGCTCGTTCTGCATAGTCTGTCGAATATACCCTTATTATTATACTGATACTTGAGCGGCGTCATGCTTGTCACTTTGTTTCGTTTCCTATCCATCTTTCCATTGTCGGTCTTACATTTTTCTGGAGCCGCGCTGGGTTGGCTCGTCTATTTGCTGTCAGGATCGTATCGCCGTCGCCTGAAGCAAAATATCACCCGCGCCGGTTTTCCTGAGCATTTGCATGTTGCCGTGCGTGAGGCAGGCAAGAATATCCTGGAGCTGCCCTTTATCTGGTGCGCCAAGCCAGAAAGGGTATTAAAGACTGCAACGATAGAGAACTGGGAACTGGTGCAGGCTGCGCTGGATGCAAAAAAAGGTGTGATATTTTTGACACCTCATCTGGGTTGTTTTGAAATCGTCGCCCAAAGCATCGCCGTGCGCACCCGCCTGACTGTTTTATATCGTCCGCCACGCAAAGCGGCTCTCAAGCCTTTGATAGAAGGGGCGCGTGCCCGTGACAATCTTTTGCTGGCACCAGCAAATTTCTCTGGTGTCAGGATCATGGCCAAGGCCCTCAAAAAAGGCGAGGCGATAGGCCTGCTGCCTGACCAGGTGCCACAAGAAGGCGAGGGCGTCTGGGCCAAATTTTTTGGCAAACGCGCTTATACCATGACATTGTCCGCCAAATTGCATGGCATGACGGATGCCCCAATTATCCTGACTTTTGCTGAACGCCTGCCCGGCGGGCGTGGCTATGTGATCCGCTTCGTGCCTTTTGAAGAGGAGCTGGGTACTGACCCTGTTGCTCAGGCAACTGCCATCAACCGTGGCATGGAAAAACTGATCGCCCTGTCCCCAGCACAGTATTTCTGGAGTTATAACCGCTACAAGAAACCGGACGGTGTCGATGACCCTGAAACAGGCACGGACAGGGAGCAAGCATGAGGTTAGTGCTGGTCCTGATGTGGATATTGCACTGGTTGCCTTTGTCTGTACTGGGTAGACTGGGCGAGGGTGTAGGCAGCATATTATTTATGTTGATACGCAAGCGCAGGCATATCACGCTCACAAATTTGTCGCTTTGCCTGCCACATTTGAGTGAAGTGGAAAGGCAGGCCATCGCCAAGCGCCATTTCCAGGTCTATGCTCGTAGCGTGCTCGAACGCGGCATACTCTGGTGGGCCTCAGAAGCGCGTCTGAAGCGATTGATACAGATAGATCCCGCCGTGCCTATGGCAGCGATGGCAGAAGGCCCTACCATATTGATGTGCCCGCATTTTGTCAGCCTGGACGTGGCAGGCGTGGCAGTGATGCTGGAGTCATCGTTGTGCTCCATCTATACCCGCCAGCGCAGCATGGTGTTTGATGCAGCGCTGCGCAAGGGGCGCTCACGCTTTCGTCCGGTAAAACTGTTTTCGCGGGCGGAAGGCGTCAAGCCCATCATCCGTGCCATGCGTGAAAACCTGCCTTTCTTTATGCTGCCGGACATGGACTTTGGTGCCAAGGATGCCGAGTTCGTACCTTTCTTTGGTGTGCCCGCAGCGACATTGACAGCAGTGCCAAGAATTGCGGCAACTACGGGCGCCAAAGTCATTCCTGTCATCGCCACTATTTTACCTGACTACAAGGGTTGGAAAGTGACTTTCCATGAGCCTTGGCAAAACTATCCGGGTGAGGATATCGTCGCGGCCACGCGTTATATGAATGCCTTCATTGAGCAAGAAATTTTGAAGGCACCGGCGGAATATTTTTGGGCGCATAAGCGTTTCAAGACACGCCCGCCCGGTGACGCCAGTTTCTATTGATCTGAGCCTGCGACGGTTTGAGCTGTTACTTCAAATTCCTGCTGTAACCATTCCAGAAACGCCAGACGGCGATTATCTGCATCAAATGGCTGGGCTGAGAGCAAAACGTAGCCAGTGCCGTCCGCCATGAAAGCATGGGGTGCGATGAGTTGTCCGCTACGGATTTCATCTTCCACCATAAAGACCGATGCCATGGCGACGCCGAGGCCAGTGCAAGCCGCTTGCAGGCTCAGGTAAAAATGTTCGTAGGTTGCCCGGCTTTTGCCGCGTACAGTTTGCCCGCTGAGTTTTTGCCATTGTGGCCAGGCATCGAACCGGGTTGCAGTGTGCAGCAGGCATTGCTGGTTCAGTTGTAGCTTGCCTTGCTTGAGCAGGTTCGGTACGCATACCGGGGCAATCAATTCTTGAGCCACCTTGGCGACATGGTAGCTTGCATCCCAGACAAAATCATTGCGCCGCAAAGCCAGGTCGATATGACCATGACGCAAATCCACGGCCCCACCGGCAGCAAATAAATGAATGTCCAACTCTGGATGTAACTGCCTGAATTTGCCCAGACGCGGGATCAGCCAGCGCATGGCTATCGTTGGTTCACAAGAGACTACCAGCGGTTGATCATCTGCTTGCCTGAGCTGGCGCAAGCCTGCTTCCAGTTGCCGCATGATGTCAGTGCAGGTCCCTTGCAGGCTCAACCCGGCACGCGTTAAAAAGATGGCGCGGTTGCGGCGCTCGAACAATTCCAAGCCCAGGTTTTCTTCCAGTTGCTTGATCTGGCGACTGACCGCGCCGTGAGTCACATGCAATTCTTCTGCAGCCTTGACCAGGCTCAAATGGCGTGCAGCGACTTCAAACACGCGTATCGCATTCAGGGATGGAAGGTGATTAGACATGTGTGAGATTTTCTCAATGATATATCTGAGTATATATCGATTTTTATAATTGATGCTGCGCTTCAGAATACATCCATGTGTGATGCTTAATCACAAATGAATATCTTTTATCTTGAGAGTAAATATGACAGAACTCATCGCCGTCGCCATCATCACCATCCTGGCCGTCATTAGCCCCGGAGCTGACTTTGCCATGGTCACCAGGAACAGTTACCTGTATGGTCGCCGTGCAGGCCTGCTGGCCGCCAGCGGCATAGCACTGGGTGTGCAGGTGCATGTCATGTACACCATGCTGGGCGTTGGACTGTTGATTGCCAAATCCCCTAGCCTGTACTTCGCCATCAAGATCATTGGTGCGGTTTACCTGATTTATATCGGCTACCAGACTTTTTTTGCCCGTGCCGTCGTCAGTGTAGAAGGCGGGACTGAGCAGCCATTGAATAATCTGGCTGCTTTGCGTGCAGGTTTCATGACCAATGCCTTTAATCCCAAAACTACTTTATTCGTTTTGAGTACTTACACCCAGGTCGTGCAAGTTGACACCAGCCTGCTGGCGCAATTTGGCTATGGCTTGTTCATGTCTGTGGCCCATTGGATATGGTTCAGCCTGGTTGCCCTGTTCTTTTCAGATAATCGCCTGCGAGCCAACATGCTCAGACAGCAAGTGATATTGAATCGGTTCATAGGCGCTGTGTTGATCGTCCTGGGGGTGTCCCTGGCAAGTTTGCCAGCCTTGCATTAGTGGCATGGTTGACGAAATCCGGATGCGCGCCTACAATTCGGCACAGGTGCTAAGGGGCGCCTACCCGCACAAGAGGCTCTCACCCTTAGAGGCTGTTACAAAATTAACCTGGCGTTGTTGCATCGCCTTGCCGTACTAAAGTACTGTCTGCGGCGATGGCGCCTAGCCATCTTAATTTTGTAACAGCCTCTAGATGTTCACATCCAGATTAATGTGATAATTGCCATGTTTCGTTTGACGTCAGCGGGTCGTCGATAAGCGAACTGGAGTTCATCATGTTATCTTTGTACTACCCCTCATTGTTCATCGCCCTACAGCCCGCCTTTAGTGGAGCGACAGCATGAACGCACTTACTACAGAAATCAAAACCCGCGCCCGTTTATTGCAAAAATTGCTGGAGACGCGCAATACGGCTGCCAGCAAACGCGCCCTGATTTTAAGCCGCCAACGCAACTGGGAAATCCCTGATAGCTGGCAACTCAAGCACTGCATGAACCTGGCTGCAGCCGATACCGGTTTCCAGAACTGGGAACATGCCCGCATCGTCCTCGGTGGCGAAGCCAGACCGGGTGAAGACATGGGTGACTTCTGGCACGGGCCCGAGGTGTCTGTCTTTATCAATCACTGGTATGCCAGTTATGCCGAAGCGCAGACGCAATTGCAGGCGAATGGAGCCGGTTATTTGCTGCCTTACCGCAAGCAATACCTGGTCGTCACCAGTGATTATTTGCAGGCGCTGAGTGTCAGTGCCGCGCCTGAATTCTGGGATGCTATCGGGCATGATCTGGTAGAGGGCTATGGCAGTGCGAGCTGGCTGAACCTGGCGCAGCAACGTCTGCAATCCAGTCGGACTGAGCGTTTCAAGGCGAACTGGGATGCCTCACAGATCATGCTGGATTTACAGTCGACTGAAGTCGAGGCCGAGCGGGTGATGAAGTCTTTTGTCAAGGATGGGCGTCTGGTGAGTATTCCTGAACAGCGTAAAAAGCGGTTGGTGATCTTGCGTTGGCTGGTGGAGCAATTACAGTTTGAACGGCGTTATGTGGAGGCTGATATCAATAGCTTTTTGCTGCAGTTTCATGCTGATTTTGCGACCTTGCGGCGGGAGTTTATTATGAATGGCTTGATGGAGAGGGCGGAAGGGGAGTATTGGAGGGTGTGATTGGCATCTTGGTATTTTGATGCAGATGGATTTAACTTAGCGGCTTTGTTGTACTGGCCTGGCCGCTAACCTTCAATTTGACGGCAATAAAATTAGCGTCATTCCTGCGTAGGCACACTGCTGTCCGGAATAAAACCATTGACAAGGTCTAAAAGGGTTGCGGGT